>NZ_JBIUVK010000010.1:71282-161061 GCF_044742865.1 Pseudomonas sp. NPDC087814
GCGCCTTGCCCCCCCTCGTATCTAACAACAACCCCCTCCACCCCCCCCCCCCCCCCCCCCCCCCCCCCCCCCCCCGCTCCCACATTTTTGACCGAGTAAGTTATTCCAGAGCCGACGCCGGCCCAAAGAACTCATACCGGCTCTGCGCTTCCGGCACACCCAGGGCCTTCAAGTGACGCTTGATCGCCGCCATGAAGCCTTTAGGCCCCAGGAAGTACGCATCCACATCGCGCTCCTGCGGCAGCCACGCCGCCAGTTGCTCCTGGCTCAGCATCCCGACCTTGTCCGCCGCCGGGCTCACGCCATCATCCTCGGCGTAGCAATAGAAGCGCTTGAGTTGCGGATGCTGCGCGGCCAGGCCATCCACCCACTCACGGAACGCATGCACGCCGCCATTACGCGCGCAGTGGATAAAGTGAACCGGACGCTCGGTGGCCAGCGCCGCTTCGAGCATCGGCAATGTTGGCGTGATGCCCACGCCGCCGCTGATCAGCACCAATGGCTTGTCGCTGGCCGCCAGGGTGAACTCCCCCGAAGGCGGGAACAGATCGATGGTCGCACCCACATGGAACTGGTCATGCAGGTAGTTCGACACCCGCCCACCGGCTTCGCGCTTGACGCTGATGCGGTACTGGCCCGAATCGCCACGCGCCGACAGGGAATAGTTGCGGCGCACTTCCTCGCCCTCCAGCACCAGCTTCATGCCGATGTACTGCCCAGGCTCGGCGGCCAGGATCGGGCCGTTATCCACAGGCGCGAAGTAAAACGAGATAATTTCCGCGCTCTCCTCCACACGCTTGACCAAGGTGAACGGCCGCGCGCCACGCCAGCCGCCCGGTGCTTGTTCCTTCTCTTTATAGATAGCCGCCTCGGCACCGATCAGGATGTCGGCCAATTGGCCATAGGCGGCGCCCCAGGCACTCATCACTTCAGGGGTGGCGATTTCGCTGCCCAGCACTTCGGAAATTGCCCGCAGCAGGCAGGTACCGACAATCGGGTAATGCTCCGGCAGGATCTGCAGGGCCACGTGCTTGTTGATGATCTTTGCCACCAGATCGCCCAACTGGTCGAGTTGGTCGATATGCCGGGCGTACATCAGCACGCCGTTGGCCAAGGCCCGGGGCTGGTCGCCGCTGGCCTGGTGGGCCTGGTTGAACAGCGGGCGTACTTCTGGGTATTCGGACAGCATCATCCGGTAGAAATGGGTGATCAAGGCTTCGCCGCCACTTTCCAGCAGGGGCACGGTGGATTTGACGATGGCACGGTCTTGGGCACTAAGCATGGCAGACTCCTGAGTCTTCTTACTGAATACCCTTTACTACTCAGTATTCGTGCCAACAAATAAAACCATATAAATCATATACTTAACATTAATGTAGTCAGTATGACTCCCCACACTATATAGTCACTATGACTACAAGGAGTCATTATGACTGCGAAGCCGCTGCTCACCACCCTGCTGCCCCTGGTCGCCGACCTGTCCCGCGAGTTGCCCGAAGGCGAGCGTTACCGGCGCCTGCTCCAGGCCATGCGCGCCCTGCTACCCTGCGACGCGGCCGCCCTGCTGCGCCTCGACGGCGAATGGCTGGTGCCGCTGGCGGTGGATGGCTTGAGCACCGACACCCTCGGCCGGCGCTTCAAGGTCAGCGAACATCCGCGTTTCGCCGTGCTGCTCAGCAGCCCCGGCCCTACCCGCTTTGACAGCGACAGCGAACTGCCCGACCCCTATGACGGCCTGGTGGATGGCCTGCACGGGCATCTGGAAGTCCACGACTGCATGGGCTGCCCGCTGTTTGTCGACGACCGGCCCTGGGGCCTGCTGACCCTCGACGCCCTGGATACCGAGCGCTTCGAACGGGTGGAACTGGACGCCCTGCAAGCCTTCGCCAGTCTCGCCGCCGCCACCGTCAATGTCGCTGAACGCATTGAACGCCTGGCCCTGCGTGCCGAAGACGAACACCAGCGCGCCGAAATCTACCGCCAGGCCAGCGGCCAGCAGCACAAGGAAATGATCGGCCAGAGCAAGAGCCACAAACGCCTGGTGGAAGAAATCAACCTGGTGGGTGGCAGTGACCTGACGGTATTGATCACCGGCGAGACCGGCGTGGGCAAGGAGCTGGTGGCCCAGGCGATCCATGCTGCATCAAACCGCGCCGAGAAACCGCTGATCAGCCTCAACTGCGCCGCCCTGCCGGAAACCCTGGTGGAAAGCGAACTGTTCGGCCACGTGCGCGGGGCGTTTACCGGCGCGCTCAACGAACGCCGGGGCAAGTTCGAGCTGGCGAATGGCGGCACGCTGTTTCTTGATGAAGTGGGCGAGTTGTCCCTCACCGTGCAGGCCAAGCTGCTGCGGGTGCTGCAAAGTGGCCAGTTGCAGCGCCTGGGGTCTGACAAGGAGCACCAGGTGGATGTGCGCCTGATCGCTGCCACTAACCGGGATCTGGCCGAAGAAGTACGCAGCGGCCGCTATCGTGCCGACTTCTATCACCGTTTAAGCGTGTATCCCCTGCAAGTGCCAGCCCTGCGTGAGCGCGGTCGCGATGTGCTGTTGCTGGCGGGCTTTTTCCTTGAACAAAACCGCTCACGCATGGGCCTGGGCAGCCTGCGCCTGACCAGCGATGCCCAGGCGGCACTGCTGGCTTATACCTGGCCTGGGAATGTGCGCGAACTGGAACACTTGATCGGCCGCAGCGCCTTGAAAGCCCTGGGTAACTGCCGGGAGCGCCCGAAGATTCTCAGCCTCAGCGCGGCGGATCTGGACTTGCCGAACGCCACCGCGCCACCGCTCGAAGCGCAGCCCGACCCCGTGCCGGACGTCACCGGCGACCTGCGCCTGGCCACCGAGAACTACCAGCGCCAGGTCATCAGCGCCTGCCTGGAACGCCACCAGTACAACTGGGCCAGTGCCGCCCGTGAGCTGGGCCTGGACCGGGCCAACCTGGGACGAATGGCCAAGCGCCTGGGCCTGAAGTAATGAACGGTGATTCTCAGGTAAAGGAGATCAAATGTGGGAGCTGTCGAGCCCCCCACACTAAACCTGCTTCGCCTTGTAGATTGGATTGATCGGCGCGCCAGCCTTGGGCTTGCGAAACACCAACACATTCCCCAGCATCACCAGCACCAACCCCGCCAACGCCGGCGGCGTCCACTGATAGCCCTCGGCAAACGCCGAGACGTTCAACGCCACCACCGGGAACAGCACGGTGCAATACGCCGCCCGCTCCGGCCCCATGCGCCCGACCAGGGTCAGGTAGGCGGTAAAGCCAATCACCGAACCCGGGATCACCAGGTACAGCAGCGAACCGATGTACCGGCTGTTCCATTCCATGTCGAACGGAATGCCCTGCACCGCGCAGTACATCGCCAGCATCGACGCACCATAGGCCATGCCCCAGGCATTGGTGGTCAGTGGCTTGAGGCCCGCCTTCTGCTGCAGGCTCGACAGCATATTGCCCGCCGAGAAACACATGGTGCCGAGCAATGCCAAACCCAGGCCGAGCAAGGTTTGCGGGCTGGCGGTGTGCCCCACCAGTTCCGGCCAGAACAACAGCCCCAGGCCCAGCAAGCCAAGGCCGCCGCCCATCAACACATTGCGTGCGACCTTCTGCCCGAAGAACACCCGGGCGTTCAGCGCGTTCCACAAGGTGGCCGTCGAGAACACCACCGCCACCAGGCCGCTGGGAATCCACTGGCTGGCGGTCAGGAAGCACATGAAGTTGACGCAAAACAGGCACAGGCCCTGGGCCAGGCAGATCAGATGCCCGCGCCGGTTCATCACCTGCAGCTTGCGGCTGAGCAGCAGCATCACGAACAGCACCAGCGCCGCGAGGCCAAAGCGATAGACGATGGACACCGGAATCGCCACCACGCCCAGTTGCCACTTGAGGGCAATCCAGGTGGTGCCCCAGATCAATACGGTGAGTAAATACAGGAAAAGGTTCATGGCGGGCTCCGAGGGTTGAGCCACAGTTTCGCCCCTGGCGGCACCAGGTCTCTTGCACATTCTTGCGCTTTTGTCGGCTGCCGGGATCACAGCCGCCGCCGCGGGGAGTAGGATGCAAGCCGTCAGAGAGTACGAATATGCCGCCACTGGAAACCCTGCAAGTCTTTCAATCCCTCAACCGCTCGCCCAATGCTCGCCTCGAGCTGTGCGCCGAGCTCGGTGACGGCTTGTCTGCAGCCTTGTGGAGCAACCATCACGACGCCCAGGATTACGAAGCCCCAGACCACCACACCTTGTCCTGCTACATCGGCGGCGGCACCGGCACCTTTCGCCGCGACCAGCCCGGCACCAAGGGCGGCCCGGACAAGCTGTGCATCTTGCCGGCCGAGCATCAGTCGGCCTGGGTGATCAACGGCGAAATCCGCCTGGCCCACGTGTATTTCAGCCCCGAGCAATTCGCCTTGGGCTGCGTCACCTTGCTAGACCGCGAACCCCGCGAGTTGCAACTGCGCGAGAGCACCTTCCTCGACGATGCGCGGCAGGCCCGGCGTTTTCACCAGTTGATCGGCCTGAACTGGAAAGAGCCCGGCGAACGCCTGCTGACCAGCAGCCTGGCCCATGAAATGCTCAGCCATACCTTGCTCAGTCAGGTGGGGATGCGCGAGGGTTTGCGTTTGAAAGGCGGGCTGGCCGCCCACCAGCGCCGGCAACTGGTGGAGCACATCGACCAGCAACTGGCGGAGCCGATCAGCCTGGGGCAGTTGGCAGGCTTGTGTGCGTTGTCGGAGTACCACTTTGCGCGGATGTTTCGCGAGAGTTTTGGACTGCCGCCCCATCAATATCTGCTGGCGCGGCGCCTGGCCCGCGCCCGGGAGTTGTTGCGGGGTGGGTCGTTGCCGCTGGGCGAGATTGCCCTGGCGTGCGGGTTTTCCAGCGCGAGCCACTTTACCAACCGGTTCCGCCAGGCGATGGGCGCCACCCCTGGTGAATACCGGCAGGCGTTCCTGCCTTGAAATGCAATCTGCCTGACGGCACAGATCCAATGTGGGAGCGGGCTTGCTCGCGAAAGCGCTGGATCAATCAGTACATGTGTTGACTGTCACACCGCATTCGCGAGCAAGCCCGCTCCCACCTTTGGAACTTCAGTGCTCAATAGTCCGTGCTGTTGGCCAGTGCCGTGGCCAGGCGGTTTTCCAGCGCCTTGACCCGCGCACCTGCGACCACGTAATTGTTGGTTACCATCGAAAACACCAGCTTGCGCCCATTGGCATCGGTGACATACCCGGTCAACGACGACACACCGCTCATGGAGCCGGTCTTGCCGTGCAGGTTGTTTTCCGCAGCGGTGCCCCGCAGGCGGTAACGCAGGCTGCCGCCCACCAGTCGCTGCGGATTACCGGCAACCGGCAACGCGTTGTACCAGGCGCTGAACCAGGGCTGTTTGCTGGCGGCCAGCAGCACATCCGTGAGGTTCTGCGACGACACCAGGTTACGCCGGGACAACCCCGAACCGTCCACCTGGTTCAACGTCGCCGTATCAATCCCCTGACGTTTCAGGAACCCGGCCACCGCCGCCACACCGGCAGGCGCCGTACCGGCATTCACGGTCTTGCGCCCCATGCTCTTGAGCAAGGCTTCAGACATGTTGTTATTGGAAAGCTTGAGCAACGGCGTGATCAGTTCCTGCAACGGCGCCGACTCATGCAGCGCGAGCACCGTCGCCGTGGTCGGCGTCACACCCCCGATCATCCGACGCCCCTGCACGACAATCCCCTGCTGCGCCAAGGCCTGTTCAAACAGGTTGGCCACCAGTTGCGTCGGCTCCCACACACTGACCAGTTGCGGGCTCTGCCTGCCCGGCGCCAACGCGCCACTGAGGCGCAACAGGTTGGTGCCGTGCTGGCGATTGATTCCATAGCTGTTGCCTGCGCCGCTGACCGCACGGTTGCTGAGCTGCACGTAATCGGTAGCCGGGCTGATCTCCACCGTCACCGGGCGCCCTGCCACGACCGGCGCCCTGGCCGTGACCAGCAGGGAGCCCGCATCAAAGTCGTCATTGGGCGACACCGTCAGCGCCGAAATCTGCGCGCCGTAGTAGGTGCTTTCATCGTCCTGGGACCAGTCGGTGCCCAGGCGCTCGGCGTCGAAGAACGTGTCGTCGAACACCAGGTCGCCCCGCACCTGCCGGATGCCCTGCTGCGCCAGGTTGGCCGCCAGCGCCTGGTAATCCGCCCACTGGATCGTCGGGTCGCCCAGGCCGCGCAGGTAGAGGTTGCCGTCAAGCACCGCGCCCTGGCGGATGCCGTCGCTCAACAGTTGCGTGGAAAACCGATACTGCGACCCCAGCACATCCATCGCCGCCGCAGTGGTCAACAGCTTGAGGCTCGAAGCCGGGCTCAGCCGTGTGCGTGGGTTGTGCTGGTAGAGCGTGTTGCCGCTGCGGGCATCACGCACCATCAGCGATACGCTGGCGCCGTGCAGTGCCGGGTCGGCCAGCAACTGGTCGAGGCTGGCACTGGTGGAAGTTTTCGGCGCCGTGGCGCAACCGCCCAGCAACAAGCTCAAGCCCAGCAGCAGCCCGCCGGCGTGTGTCCATCGTCCCAACCGCATAAACCTGGTAGTCCTTGAATTTCGAGAGTGCGCAGCTTGTGGAATTCCTCCCGGTCAATCAAGGCCCGTAGGTCGTGACGGAAAACGTATTGGCATGAAACAGCGGGTCCGGCTTGGGCTCGGCCTTGCTCGGCGCCGGCTGGGTAAAGTCCATGGCCGGCAGGAATACCCGCTGGCTCGCCGGGTCGAACGCCATGTTGTAGGCCATCGGCAAGGTGCTGACGCTGGCGCGTACGGCGTAGTGGTCGGCATCCGTTTGATCCACCAGCGTCAGGTTGGCATCGACGCCACTGGGGATCAGCAAGCGCCGGTGTTGCTCGTCGTAGGCCAGGGCGTTGACGTCGCGGGTGATCGGCAGCTTCGCCTTGACTTCACCGGTTTTCCGGTCGGCAACGATCAACACCGGCACTTCACCGCGACACGCCACAAACAGTCGCTGGCGCGCCACGTCCTGGGCCAATGCGCTGGGCTTGGGGCAACCGGCAAACTGCCAGGTGTCGAGCAACGCAAAGGTGCTCGCCGAATAGCGGGTGACCTTGCCTTCATCGCGCATCGGCAGGAAGAAGCTGCCGTCGCCCTTGATCAGCAGCGGGTCGATTTTCTTCACCGCCAGTTCATGGGCGCCGGTGATTCGTTCCTGTTTCGGGTCGAATTCAAACAGCGTCGAACGATCCGCCCGACGCCCACTGACAATAATCACCTTGCCCGTCGATGGCTCGTACACCGCGCTGTTGAGGTTGCTTTGCGCCACCGGGATGCGCTTCAGGAATGTGAGTGTGGATAACTCCACCACACTCAGACTGCCGTCGGTGTTGAGCACGAATACGCGGTCTACCTCAGGCACGAACACCACGCCGTTGGCGCCTTCGGACTGCGCCACCGTCTCGACCAGGCGCTGCTGTTTCACATCAAACACGCTCAGGCCGTTTTCCCGGCGAGCCAGGAACAGATACGGCCGGGTCGGGTCCAGCCCGACAAAGCCCCAACTGTGGCCGGAGCCGGGCAATGTCACCCGGTGTTCGCGATGGTAGGTCGAGTCATCAGCCGATGCTGCGCCGCTGATCAACAGTGCTGCCAGTAACCAGTGTTTCATCAGAACTCCAGGGTGCTGGAGACGGACACCTGCCGCGCATCGCCGATGGACACGAACTGCGTGTTCACGGCCGAGGTGTAATAGGTACGGTCAAACAGGTTCTTCACGTTGAGCTGGAACTTGACCTTCTGCCCCTCGATTTTAGTGTCATAGGTGGCGAACGCATCGGCCACGGTGTAGCTCGGCAGGTCGAAATCGTTGGCGGCATTACCCGCTCGCTCCCCCACATAACGTGCACCGGCGCCCACCCGCAGTTGGTCACCGCCAAGGATGCTGCCGAAGTCATACACCGCTGACAGCGAGCCGGTGTTCTTCGCGACGTTTTGCAGGCGGTTGCCCTTAAGGTCCGGGTCTTCGGTGACAACAGCATCGGTGTAGGCGTAGCTGCCGATTACGCTCCATTTATCCGTCAGTTGACCGCTGGCGTCCAGTTCAAGGCCGCGGGAGCGGACCTTGCCGGCTACGCTATAGATCGCGGTCGGGCCGTCGCCCACCTCGACCAATACATTGCGCTTCTCGATGTTGAACAGAGCGGCGCTGGCAGTGATACGACCCGGAATGTCGAGTTTGGTACCCAACTCCCAGGACTTCGACTGTTCCGGTTCAAGGCTGCCATCCAGCACCGTTTTGTTATCCAGCGGTGCGATGGTGGAGTTGGGCTTGAACGACTCTGTGTAGCTGCCATAGAACGACAGCTCGTCGGTGTAGCGGTACACCAGGCCCGCGCGTGGCACCCACTTCTGGCCATTGCCGTCGGTGTTGGCGGTGAACGGGACACCCTTGCCAGCGTATTGGTCGTACATCTGATAACGCGCGCCACCCACCAGGATCCACTGGTCAGTGAGGTGGATCGCATCCTGCAGGAACAGCGAGTCGCTGCGCAGCAGGTCCATCTGGTTGCTGTCCGGCGCGCTGACGGTGGTGCCCGCCACTTCATTGCCATAGACCGGGTCGTTGTAGTTGAACGTGCCACGGGGCGCCTGGCGGATCAGGTCGGCCCGGTAGATCTTGCGGTATTCGTCATCCAGGCCGAAGGTCAGGTCGTGCTGCATGCCTGCGACGTTGACCTTGCCTTCAAGGCTGGCGGTGGCGAAGCGGTCGGTGGTCAGTGCGCCCTGGGTGCCGTCCATGCTGCGGGTCAGGGTGCCATTGGCGTTGACCTTGACCACACGCACCTGGCTGGCGTCGTAGGTCTCGCGGTTCCAGCTGTAGCCGAAGTGGGCTTTCCAGTCGTCATTCAAATCGTGGTCGGCCTCGAAGCGGTACAGGTCGGAGCGGCCTTCCATGTTGTTGAAGGGCTCGTCCAGGCGGCGAGTCGACGGGATGTTGAGCGGGTGGTTGGTCTTGGGGTCGATGGCGGTGCCCCGGTCGAACGGCGAGAGAAACTCCCGGTGCTCATAGGCAAACAACAGCTTGGTGGTGTCGCCGTACCAGGCCAGCGACGGTGCGATCAGGCTCTCGCGGTGAGTGCCGTAGTTGCGCCAGTAATCTTCGTCTTCGTGATCGACGATCAAGCGGTACGCCAACCCGCTGTCACCGATGGGCCCTGTGGTGTCGAGGTTGCCGCCGCTGCCGTTCTTGCCGTCGCCAAAGGTTGAGCCGCGCACGGTCAGCGAGGTGGATTGGATCAGCTCGGGTTTCTTGCTGACGATATTGACCACGCCGCCCGGATCCTGGATGCCATACAGCAACGACGACGGGCCCTTGAGCACTTCGACGCGCTCGGCGGTGGAGTTCAGCGCGCGGCCCTGCACCAGCGGCATGCCGTCCTGCATGATCGAACCGTTTCGGTTGTCACCAAAACCCCGCAGCATCACCGCGTCCTGGGTGCTGCCCAAGGTGTTGGCCTGGGTGATGCCACTGATGTTGGTCAGGGCATCGTCGAGATTGCGCGGCTGTTGATCGCGCATCACCTGGGCCGGTACAACGTTGACAGTCTGTGGGGTTTCCAGCAGCAGGCCGTGGGAACGCATCACCGAACTGGTAGGCGGCGGTTGATAGCTGGTGGTATCCGAGGCCAGGGCGGCACCGTTGATGGTGGTGGCGCCGAGGTTCAGCGCGCCGTCGGTGGGCAGCGGTTCCAGGGCCAGGGTGCGGGCGTCGATCTGGCGGAAGGTGAAGCCGGAATTACCCAGCAGGCGTTGCATGGCCTGGGCCGCACTCATCTGCCCGGTGATGGCCGGGGCCTTGATGGCGTACGGCGCTTCGTCGGTGTAGACCACGCTGATGCCGGTCACCCGGGTGAAGTCGCTCAAGGCCTGGGGCAGCGGCTTGGCGGCCAGGGCAAAGTTGAACAGCGTGCTCTGCTGCTGCGCCTCGGCCGCCTGCGCCACGCCCAAGGGCAACAGCGCCAGCCCCGAAACTGCCAATACCGAGGCTCCCAGCCAATGTTTAACCGAACCCGCCGACGTTGCCCTGGACTTCATGCTTGAGAACCCGTGTGTAAAAACGCTGTTAATGCGAATTAATCGCAGTTTCAAGCACTACACGGATGGCCGACAGGTTTACCTCACACCGATTTGAAAATAATTTCAGTCACGCCGGCTGGATCCGAAATCCGAAGCGCGGAACGTGCACATGCACGGTGCCGGCGCGCTCATCGGTGCGCCGCAGAATCAGCTCTTCGCGGCCGGCAAACAGCAACTCCCCGGCCACCGGATCGGTGCCGTAGTCGGTGGCGCTGATGGTCACTTGCTGGCCGGGCTTTAAGCCGTTCGGGTCTTCGAAGATTTCTTCCGGCAGGTTGGCCGGCGTGGCATTGCGCGCGACTTCCAGGGCTTGCTCGGCACTCATCTGGCTCGACGTGCCATGCCCGAAACCCAACACCCGGGCGAGCCAGGCGGCCACCGCAGGATAGGTTTCCACCAGCGGCGAGGTGACCGACGATCCCATGAGGAACCACAACGGGTGCGCCAGGGCGAAGTCGGCAATCGACGGCTCGCCGAACAGGAAGTCGCCCTGCTGGTGCTGCAACTGCTGATTGATACGACCGATGATCACCGGCCATTGATGCTTGGCCTGATCCAGTTGCACACGGGTGGCCGTGCCGCCACTGAACAATTTGCTGCGGTCGGCCACCAGCACCTGGAGCATTTCCGGCGGCACTTTGGCGAACTTGACCGCCAGGGATTCCGGCTGGAACACCAGGCTCACGGCATGGGAGAACACCGTCGAATCAGCCCAGGCGGCGAAGCTTTGGCTGACCAGTTCCAGGCCTTGGGGAAACAGCGCCGGCGCGGACTTTTCCTGCTCCAGGCGGCGGGCGATCAGTGCGGTGTCGCAGTAGATATCGGCGCCCACCTGCAACACCGGGGTCTTGCGATAACCACCGGTGAGGGCCGTCAAGTCAGGCTTGGGCATCACCGGCGAGATGTGCACCGAACGCCAGGACAAGCCCTTGAAGCCCAGCAACAGGCGGGCTTTTTCGGCAAATGGGGATTGCGGGTAGTGGTGGAGGATCAACTCAGTCATGCCAGGCTCCGCTCAATGAGTGAGCGTCCAGCTTAGCCTGCAAACCCGGCAAAGGCGCGCATGGGAACCTATCAGTCAAACTGATGGGCCGATCGCCGCCAGGCACTCCTTGGCGCTTTTCTTGAGTTTCTTGATCAGCCGTTCCTGGCGCAGCGCCTCGGCCTTGCTGATGCATGCCTCGGTGTACACCAGCGCCACGGCGGGGCTTGAGAGGAAAAACCGTGCGCCCTTGCCACTCTGGTGCATGGCAAAGCGGCGCACCGGGTCATTGCTGATACCGCAATAGAGCGAGCCATTGGCGGCGCGCACCAGGTAGACAAACCACGGTTTGGCTTCAGAAGGAGTCGTCACGGATCAATTCGGCAAACCAAAGGAACGCCAATCTTATCAACGACTGGCCTGGAACGCCTTCAACCCTTTCAGCGCCTGGGCCCGCACGGCGTTTTTCACCAGCGGCGTCCAGCCCAGCAACAGGCCTTTGGTGCCCAACGCCTGCCGCGACCAGCGCCACAGGTCAAAGTGGTCGTGGTGCTCGCAGATCTTGCCGTCACGAAACACAAAGCGCGCCCGGATATCGTTGACTACGGTGTTGCCCGTCGCACTGAACAGGTAGGTCGCCACCCAGTGGGCGCTGCCGGTGATTTCATCGCTGCGCACACTGTCGAAGGTCAGGGAAAAGTCCTTGGCCCGGGTGGTCAGCATGCGCCACATGTCGCCGGCATCACGGCCACGCAGTTCACCGAATGCCGGGTCGCTGAACACCACGTCGTCGCTGTAGCAGGCGCTCATGGCTTCGGCATCCAGGCGCTGGAAGGCACTGTAGAACTCGGTGATCAAGGCGTTATGGGCGTCTCTCATGGGCAGGTTCCGCAAAAGAAGTTGGGATGGCCGGTACGATAATCCCCAAGGCCGGGGAACACTACTGGCATCAACGCCAGGAATACCTCATCCCGTCCCTTCAGGGCACCATTCCGCTGCTGCGAGCATAGTGGAACAAATCCACATCGGTGGAGATACACAGCCGGTTCATCGCGGTACTTTTCTGTTTGCTGATGGTGGAGATGCTGCGGTTGACCCGCGCGGCAATCTGGCTGACGGTCATGCCGCTGGCCAGCATGCGCACCACTTCGCGTTCCTTGCCCGACAGTTGCGGCGGTTGTGATTGATCGCCCGTGCCGGCCTGCACCAACTGGGTCCGCAGGGACTCGCTGACGAAGGTCTTGCCCTCGCAGACTTCCTTGATGGCCGTGGGCAACTCCTTGGCCGACGCACTCTTGGCGACAATGCCTCGGGCGCCCTCGGCGAACGAGGCACGCAGGGTGGCGATATTGGCGAACATCGTCACCAGGATCACCGGCACCCCGGGGTATTGGCGTTGCAACAAGCCCAACAACACATAGCCGTCAGCCTGCTGCCCGCCCGGCATGGCGAAGTCCGTCACCAGCACATCGCAAGGGGTGCTGCCCAGTACCCGCAACAGCTCATCCGGGCCGTTGGCCTCACCGACCACCTTGCACTTGCCGTTGGCCTCGATCACCACCTTCTGCCCGATCCGAACAATGGGATGATCGTCAGCAATAATTACGCGAAGCATAGAAATCCATGAGTGATGGCAAATTGATTTGCGCAAAATAACCCTGTCCGTCCCGGGCAACAACCGCCCACCTGGGAGCGGTTTTCAATGGCGTCCCGTGTTCTTAAGCGGGTGATTTTTTACTTACAACAAAAAAGGAAACCACCTACAAACTAAGCCCACAGACAGAGGTAATACCCCCTACAGAATCGCTGAAAATGTCATAAATCTGTCAAATAGCGCAGATACACCAGCAGGTCCTGGTCGAACCGCTGCAATGCCCGCCTGTTGCACCGGATCCCGTGCTTGCGCACCTGTTCGATCAACTCCCCCGCACAGCGATCCAGCTCCGTCTCGCCAAAAAACGCCAGGCTTCCCGCCAGGCGATGCAGGCAGTCGACCAATGCATGCGGGTCGACGATGCGGCAAGCCTGTACCAGGCCGGCGTAATCAGCCTCGGCCTCGCGCACCAGGGTGCGCAACATCTGGTTCACCACCTGTTCATCACCAAATGTCCTGATCAGTTCGGCACGAGTCGGCCAGTGCGCCGCGGCGCAGGCTGTGGCAGGCGGGTTCGTACTGGCGCCCGGCGGCTGTGGCAGCCACTGCTCCAGCACCCCGCGCAATTGTTCCAGGGTCAGCGGCTTGAGCAGCCAGGCATCCATGCCGGCCTCAAGGCAGCGGCGCGCATCGTCCGCAGAGAGTTTGGCGGTCAAGGCAATGATCGGCACACGCGGGCGGCTGTGTACGGCCTCTCGCCGCCTGATCTCACGAGCCATGCTATAGCCATCCAGCACCGGCATGCGGCAATCGCTGATCACCAGGTCGAAATGCCGCAGGGCGATGGCGGTCAACGCGGCCTGCCCGTTGCACACCAGTTCGTGATCGACTTCGAATTTTTGCAGGAACCAGCCCATCAAGGCGCGATAGGCCTGATGGTCCTCGACGATCAGCACGCTCAGGTGCTTCCAGTGAACAGGAGGACTGCGCCATGGCACCGTTTGCTGCCTGGGGGCGTCGTCAGCAAACACGCTTGGCATCATGGCCACCTCGATATCGGCGCCGACCTGCCAGGGCCATCAGACGGCCCTGGCATATCGTCTAGTGAGGGTGCGCTTGACGGTGATCCTTAACCCATCCGCCTGGCACCCATTACCGAATCAAGCTATCCACATGAATACCACTCTTGCGATACAAGAACTACGAAAAGACAGTTTTTCCTACAGCTCCGCCCACCTATTCCGACTTGACGCAGGCGAGCTAGAGGGATAGCGGATTGTCGTAATTCTTGTATTTCCCCTCCTCCCCCCCGGCGCTAAATTGCGCCCCACCCCAAGAGGGCAACCCGCCAACTCACCTGGCGGCCAACTATCCGAACTGACCCGACGCCCAACCGCGCCTCTTTCTGCGCTGCGGTGAGCTGCACCCGTCAGTTGATCCAACACCGAGACAATACAACCATGAACAAGCATCTGATCGCCGTCGCCAGCGCCCTGCTGATCACTGGCACCGCCCCCGCCTTCGCCGCCAGCACCGTGGACCTGACAGTCAAGGGCATCATCACCCCGAATGCCTGCACGCCGAGCCTGTCCAGTGGCGGGGTCATCGACCACGGCAAGATGTCGGCCAAGGACTTGAACGCCACCCAGATCACCCTGTTGCCGAAAGTCACGCTGCAAATGACCGTGACCTGCGATGCGCCGGTGATCTTCGCCCTCAAGGCGACCGACAACCGTATTGGCTCCGGCAGCGGCAGCGGCTTCGGGCTGGGCTTTATCAACGGCACGCAAAAGCTGGGTTCCTATAGCTTGACCCTTGGCGCCAACGGTAGCCCGCCCCAGGCCGACGGCGAAACCGTGCAAGCCATCGGGTCTTTCGACAATGGCGTCACCTGGGAGCGTTGGAACAGCTTTGAAACCGGCACCTATCTCTCGGTCGCCACCCTGGCAGACGCCAGCACCCCGCGTGCCACCCAGCAACTGGTCACCCCCGTGGCCTACAGCGGCTACATCAACCGCACCGACGGCCTGGACCTGAGCAACGAAGTCAATATCGACGGCTCGGCCACCATTGAAGTGCTCTACCTGTAACCCACCTTCGCCCCTGACCTGCAACCAAAAGGTGCTGCTCGATGATGAATTCCTCACCCGCTGTCTTTCTCGCCACGTTGCTGCTGGCCCCCACCGTACTGGCCACCAGCAGTACCGACTTCGCCGTCACGGGCACCATCACGCCGAATGCCTGTGAACCCATGCTCTCCGGCGGAGGCGTGGTGGATTACGGAAAAATGCCGGCCAAGGAACTCAACACCGACAGCCCGACCTCACTGCAGCCGCAGACCATGCAAATGGAAGTCCTGTGTGAAGCGCCAACGTTCATCGCGCTGAGCACGATCGATAACCGCGCCGGCACTTCGGCAATTAACGACTACTGGCATGGCCTGGGGCTGACGGACAGTGGCGAAAAACTTGGCGCCACCGCATTCGGCCTGCTCAACCCGGTCGCGGACGGCGTCACGGTCAAGACGATCAACTCGACCGATGGCGGGGTGACCTGGCTCCCGTCGATTTACCTGGGCCACTACACCCAGACCTCGGTCGCCACCAACGGCGGTGCGAACACCCCGATTGCGATACGGCAATTCAGTGCCGACCTGCGCGTGTACACGATGGTCGACGGCACCGACCGCCTGACCGTGCTCGACGAAGTGCCGCTGGACGGCCATGCCACCGTGCAACTGAAGTACCTGTAACCCTTTATTCAACCGGCCCCACTCGAAAGGAAACGTGTGCCCCATGAAACTTACGCTCAATGCCCTGGCCACCGCGCTGCTGCTCAGCACCAGCGCCTCTGCCCTGGCGGCGTCCACCGTCGACCTGACTGTCAAAGGGGTGATTACCCCCAACGCCTGCACACCTGGCCTGTCCGGCGGAGGGATGGTGGACTACGGCAAGATCTCCGCCAAAGACCTGAACCTCACGACCCCCAAACAACTGCCACGCACCACCTTGCAACTGACCATCACCTGCGACGGCGGCACCCTGTTTGCCGTCAAGGGCACCGACAACCGCGCCGGGTCCAACTCCAGCGGCGGCACCTACGGCCTGGGGTTGATCAACGGTACCCAGAAGCTGGGGGCCTACGACCTGATGCTGAATAACGCAGTCGCAGACTCTGTCGCCGTCACGGTGCTGGAATCCGGGGATAACGGCACGACCTGGGCAGAGTCGGCGGACGCGATCCTGCCACCCAGCGCATTGGCGGCTTTCGGCGATAGAACCTCGGGCACCTGGCTGCCGGTGCCGATCCAGCAAGTCGTCAGCGACCTGGTGGTGTACGCGCAGATCGCCCGGGCCGACAGCCTGGACCTGAGCGATGAACACCCGATCGACGGCTCGGCCACGCTGGAAGTGAAGTACCTGTAAACCCGCGGCCTCGCCGTTCGCGGCGAGGCGCCTTACTTGCACCGAACACATTGAAGACCGAATGATGAACAGAACCCTACGCCTGTGCACGGCGCTGTTATTGCTCAACACCGGCTCTAGCGTGTTTGCCAGCACCGCCACCGAGATGACCCTGTCGGGCCTGGTCACCCCCAGTTCCTGCACCATCGCACTCTCCGGCAGCGGCATCATCGACCACGGCACCATCCCTGCCCATCTCCTCAACCAGGTGGCTCCCACCCCGTTGCCCACCCAATGGCTGGAGGTAGAGATCCACTGCAGCGGCCCCTTGTTGTTTGGCCTGATTGGCCTGGACAGCCGCGAAGATTCGTCCGCCGCACCGGACACTACCTACGGCCTGGGGAGAAACCCCATCGCGCCCGCGGAGCAGTTGGGTTACGTCGACCTGGCGTTCGAAGCGGCGCAAGGAGACGGCCAGGCCATGCAGTCACTTGTGTCAAACCCCGAAGGCGGCCTCTGGGCTCCCCAACCGGCCATCCACCCCAAGACACTCATGGGCTTTGCCCGTCCCGGCCGACCGTTTCCGGAACCCATCGTCACCCTGACCACCCGGATCCGCGCACAGACCACCATCCACCCGGCGAACCGTCTGACCCTCAGGCAAGACGTTCCCCTCGATGGCTCACTGGTCCTGGATTTGCGTTACCTCTAAGCCCTGTGATCATTTTAGGAACTGCGTCATGAAGACCTATCCAACCTTGCTGGCCCTGGGCTGGCTGCTGAGCACCCAGGCGTTTGCCGACGGCATGATGCCCGACACCTCGGTGGTGATCGTCAACGAGGCCGACGGCGAAGCTTCGGTGTCGGTGACCAACACCGACGGCAAACTGGCCCTGCTGCACGTCACCCTGGAAGACATTCCGGAAGACACCGAATCGCTGCTGTTCGTCACCCCACCCCTGTCCCGAGTCGAGGCCGACAAAAGCCAGCTGGTGCGCTTTATCCTGCGCAACCCCACGCCCCTGAAAACCCAACGCCTGAAGCGGGTGATCTTCGAAGGCATGCCCAAGGACCGTGACGTCGCCCAGGCTGGCCATGCGCGGGTGGGCGTGACCGTGCGCCAGAACCTGCCGGTGATCATTCATCCCAAGGGCCTGGCGCCGAACCGCACACCCTGGACCGGGCTGACCTGGTCGTTGAACGCCGGTCACCTGAACGTCGCCAACCCCACGCCTTACGTGGTGCGCCTGGCCCAGGAGCTGCAATTGCTGCCCGGCAAGCAGAGCCTGGTGCTGCCGCGCACTTATGTGTTGCCCGGCGAAACCCTGCGGCTCAGCACGCCCCACACCGCCACGGCCGTACGCCTGCAACCGGCCACCGTGTACGGCTTTGCCGTCGCCGCCTATGAAGCACCGATAACCGCCGCAAACGCTGAATAACGAAGTGACAGCCCTGTGACTGTCACCGGGAAGCCCGCCAACCGTTGCCGGCTTCCATAACCTGAGTGCCTTTACGTGAACACAGTAACCACTGACCCGGCTGGCGAAGCCGTGCCCGACTGTCCTTTACGCCCCGCCCGGATGCGGGCCGCGCTGCCACTGACCATGGCGTTGCTGTCGGCCGATGCCTGGGCCGATGCCTTCGACGCGCAAACCCTGCACCAGCGCGGTATCGACCCGGAGCTGGCCTACCTGCTGCTCGACGCACCGCGCTACACCAGCGGCCGCCATGCCGTGAGCCTGACGGTGAACGGCCAGCGCCGTGGCCGCCTCGATGTGCAGTTCGACAGCCAGGGCGCGCTGTGCTTCGACCGCCCGCTGCTGGACGCGGCCGACCTGGTGATACCGGCCCCGCTGGCCGACAGCCGCTGCCATGACTTCCTCGGCGAATACCCGCAAACCGTGGTGGAGCAAGACCCCGCCAGCCTGAGCGTGAGCCTGATGGTGCCCACCGATGCCCTGCGCCCGCGCCAACGTGAGCTGTCCGGTTATGAAACCGGAGGGTTCGCCGGCTTGCTCAACTACGACCTCACCGGTTTGTACAACCGTTATGGCGACGACGCCAGCCGCTTCGGCTCGGCCAATACCGAGCTGGGCTTCAACGCGGGCGACTGGATCGTGCGCAGCCGCCAGGTCCAGACCTGGCAAGACTCCCGGTCCCGCAGTACCCACCTGGAAGCCTATGCCCAGCGCACCTTCGCCGAGCAGCAGGCGGTGTTGCAGGCCGGGCAGATCAACCTCTACAACCCGGTGCTGTCGTCCGCGCAGATCACCGGCATGCAGCTGTTTACCGAACAGGCCCTGCAGGACCAGGAACAGGGCTCGACCATCAGCGGCATCGCCAACAGCCCGGCCCAGGTCGAGGTACGCCAGAACGGCGCGCTGATTCACTCCACGGTGGTGCCGGCCGGGCCGTTCTCCCTCACCGACGTACGGCGCCTGAACACACGCTCCGACGTTGAAGTGACGGTCAAGGAAAGCACCGGCGAAGAGCGGCGCTTCACCGTGCCGGCGGCGATGCTCGGCATCGGCTTGCCAGCCCCGGGTTACTCGTTGGGGGCGGGCCGGGTGCGCAATATCGGCGATACGCGCGGCGACGATCCGTGGGTGATCAGCGGCGGCTGGAGCGGTGCGTTGAACCCGCGCCTGAGCCTGGGGGCCGGCGCACTTGCCGCCGAAGACTACCGTGCCACGGGTGCCAGCCTCGGCCTGTTGCCGTGGCCAGACGGCCAGGTACAACTGTCGACCCAGATTGCCGATGCCCAACGCCTGGGTGAACGCGGCGTACAGACCGACCTGAGCCTGTCCCAGCGCCTGGGCCGGCAATGGTCGATCACCGCCGGCGCCTCCCACCGCACCATGGGCTACCGGGAGCTGGAAGACGCCGCCTACTACGACTCACGGGACGACGAGGGTCGCCTCACCCGCTATCGCGACCAGCAGAGCCTGGCCCTGGGCTGGGCCCATCCATGGCTGGGCGCCTTCAATGCCGGCCTGTCGCGCACCACCACGTTCAACGGCGAAAACAGCAGCCGTGCCCTGGCCTCATGGGGCACCAGCGTGCGCGGCGTGTCGCTGTCGGCCAGTGCCGAGTGGCAGGTCAGCGGCCGGCAGAATAACGAGAACGCGGTGTACCTGAACCTGAGCGTGCCACTGGGTGAGAACCGGCGTGGGCGCTCCTGGGTGCGCAACTCCGGTGGCGAGCATCGCATCGGCCTGGGGGTGAACGAGCAGGTCAACGATCAACTCAGTTACCGGGTCAGCGCCGAGCACGACAGCCGCGACCAACAAGTGGAATCCACCCTCGGCGTCTCCTATCTGCCGCGCTATGCACAACTGGACATGAACTACAGCCGCTCGGACGCCGAACGTTCCAGCTACCAGGGCGGCGCACGCGGTGCGGTGGTGGCCCACAGCGGGGGTGTGACCTTCTCGCCTTACCCGGTGCGCGACACCTTTGCGCTGGTGTCTGTCGGCGATATGGCCGGGGTCAAGCTCACCACACCCAGCGGCCCGGTATGGACCGACTTCCAGGGCCAGGCCGTGGTACCGCAGGTGTCCGCCTACGGGCGCAGCCCCGTGGAAGTGCAAACCCAGTCGCTGCCACGCAACGCCGATATCAGCAACGGCCTGGCCGTCATCAGCGCCGGGCGCGGCGCGGTGGATCGCGTGGAGTTCGGCGTGGCGCTGACCCGTCGCGCCTTGCTCACGGTGGCAACCGACCACGGTACGCCACTGCCCCGTGGCGCCACGGTGAGTACCGCCGATGGCGAGTTCGTGACCCTGGTGCAGGAAGGCAGCCAGGTGTTCCTGCCGAACGTGCTGGACCCACGCCCCCTGTGGGTCAAGGCACCGGGCATGAGCCGCTGTGAACTGCAGGTTGAACTCGCGGAAAAAGCCGACCCGCAGGTGTATTTCGAAACCGCCCCGGCCCGCTGTGTGATGCCATGAGGAAGACTGTGATGAAGCGATTGTTACTGCTGGGATTGGCCCTGGGCGCCATCGTCCAGGGCCGGGCGCACGCCGACGAATGCCAACTGACCCTAAGCCAGTCGCGCCTGGATTTCGGCGTGATGAACCGCGCCGTGCAGCGCAACCCCGGCGCAGAAATCCTGCTGGGAGAACGCCGCCTGAGCCTCAACCTGAACTGCCCGACGCCCACCGATATGCACGTGTTCTACCGAGCCCTGGCCGCGACCGCCGAGCGCTACCGCTTTACCGAGCGTGGCAGTTACCGCGTGCACATCAGCGATGCGGTACTCGACGGCCAGGCTGTTGAACTGGGGTTGACCAGCGGGCAAGGCCAGGCGCCCAGTGCCAGGGGCAGGACACTCGACTGGCGGCCCGACCAGGCCATCGTACCGTTGCGCGACGGTGCGCCGACCACCGGCAGCAGCTTCTCGGCGCAATTGCTGGTCAATGCCTGGGCGCAGGCCGACGCCCTGCAAGTGCGCGACGCGGTGACCTGGGAAGCCAGCGGCTTGATCGACGCCGTCGCCAGCGGCCGCGCACGGGAGTTGTCGCTGCAAGCCGGCTTCGCTCCGGCGGCCTGCGAGACCACGCTGTCCAACGGCGGCATCATCGACTTTGGCCGTATGTGGTCCAGGAGCCTTAACACCGACAAGGAAACCGGGCTGGTCTCCCGCAGCCTGCTGCTGAGTATCGGCTGCGACGGCCCGACTCATTTCGCCTTGCGCATGCATGACAACCGCAAAGGCTCGGCCACCGGCGGCATCGACGAAACCGCCTACGGCCTGGGAGTGGACGACAGCCGTAATAAAATCGGCCGGTACTTCCTCTATTTCGACCCCTTCGACCTGCGCGCCGATGCCCTGCCCCAGGTATATCGCACCGACTCCACCACTGGCGGCGTGGCCTGGAGCAGTTCCAGCGCCTACCCCATTCCCATCGGCAGCAGCAGTTTGCTCGGCTTTACCGCTCTACCCGGCAGCAATGCCGGCCCGACCGCGATCCAGAACCTGAGTGGGCAGATCAGCGTGCGCGCCGTCCTGTCCCCCATGAACAGCCTGGACCTGCGTACGGAAGTACTGCTCGACGGTTCGGGCACGATTGAAATCATCTACCTCTGATCAAGGAGTATGGTCATGCACCTACGCCAGCGTTCTCTCGCAACACTTGCCCTGCTGACCCTCAGCAGCGGTGCCACGGCAGCCTCCAGTGTCGAACTCGGCGTCACCGGCTTGCTCACTCCCAGTGCCTGTACACCGGCGCTGTCGAGCAACGGGCTGATCGACTACGGCAAGATTTCCCAACAGGAGTTGAACATTGATCGCGGCAAACGCCTGCCGGTGCGTTACCTGA
The DNA here is from genome assembly GCF_044742865.1 of Pseudomonas sp. NPDC087814. NCBI lineage: Bacteria > Pseudomonadati > Pseudomonadota > Gammaproteobacteria > Pseudomonadales > Pseudomonadaceae > Pseudomonas > Pseudomonas sp. NPDC087814. Next base: position 92,698 of record NZ_JBIUVK010000010.1, read on the forward strand.
GCGTGACCATCAACTGCGAGGCAGCGACTCGCTACGCCCTGCGCATGAGCGACAACCGCGACGGCACCGCCAACGTCAACAGCGAAATCTACTACGGGCTGGGACTGGACCCGAGCGGCAACAAGATCGGGCTGTACTCCCTGACCTTCGACCCCAAACAGACGGTGATCGACAGCCTGCCGGAGGTTTACGGCACCGAGTCCACCAGCGGCGGGATCGCCTGGCGCACCGCCAACAGCAACCCGATCGACATCGGTTCGCGCAGCTTTCTCGGTTTTACCGACACCGTCGGCAGCACCAGCGGGCCGACGGCCTTCCAGACGCTGAGCAGCCTGGTCAGGGTCGATACGGTGATCGCTGCCAAGAACAATCTCGACCTCAGCAGCGACGTGCATATCGATGGTTCCAGCACTATGGAAGTGCTGTACCTCTAGACCTTTTCGCTGGTCACGCCGACATACCGCGCACGCCCGGCGCCCAACCCCGCGATGATCGCGCCCAGGCCGATCACCGCGAAAATCCAGCCGGTGGCGTTCCAGCCACCGGTCCAGTCATGCACCAGCCCGACCGCGAACGGCCCCATGGACGCCAGGGTGTAGCCGATGCCCTGGGCCATGCTCGACAGGTTGGCGGCTACATGGGCGTCCCGTGAACGCAGCACGATCAAGGTCAGCGCCAGGCTGAAAGTGCCACCCTGGCCCAGGCCCAGCAGAATCGCCCAGCCCCACAAGCCGTCCAACGGTGCATACAGGCAACCGAACAGGCCGCCCAGGGTCAGCACCATCACCACCACGATGGCCAGGCGCTGGTCCTTGCCGCGGGTGGCCAGCCAGGGCGCAGCCAGGGAACTGGCCAGTTGCACAATCACCGAACCGGAAAGCACCAGGCCCGCCTGGGTGGCGCTCAGGCCACGGCCGATCAGGATCGACGGCAGCCAGCCAAACACAATGTACGCCAGGGAGGATTGCAGGCCCATGTACAGGGTCACCTGCCAGGCCAGCGGATCACGCAACAAGCCCTTCACGCGATAGGCCACCTGGTGCGCGCCGTGTTTCTGGCCGACCTGTGGCAACCAGAACAACGCCGCGACCAACGCCGGGAGAATCCAGAACCCCAGGCCGATGTTCCAGCTGTCGCCGAAGTAATGACTCAGCGGCACCGTGGATCCCGCCGCCAGCGCTGCACCCAGGCACAGGGCCATGGTGTACACGCCGGTCATGGTGCCGGCCTGTTTGGCGAAATCGCGCTTGACGATACCGGGCAACAGCACCCCGATGATGCCGATACTCGCGCCCGCCAGCAGGCTGCCGGCGAACAGCCCGGCCTCACCGAATGAACTGCGCAGGATGATGCCGCCGGCCAGGGTCAGCAGAATGCCCAGCACCACCCGCTCGGCGCCAAAACGTCGGGCCAGGATCGGAGCCAGTGGCGCGAACAGGCCCAGGCACAAGACGGGCAGCGTCGTCAGCAACCCGGCCTTGGCCGCCGAGAGACCCAGGCTGTGGGAGACCTCAGCGAGCAGCGGCGCCATGCTCGACAACGCCGGGCGCAGGTTCAGCGCCACCAGGATCAGGCCCAACAGCAACAACCACGGACGGCTTACCACCGGCGGGCTGTGCTGGACCTCATCGTCATCGGCTTCGGCGTCGATCAGCAGTTCATCAAGGGCATTTTCTGAACGGGGCATGGTGGTCTCGGGTTCAAGGTTCATTGATCAACTGCCGGGACAGGGCCTTGGCGCGTTCCGGGTCCTGTTGCTCCACGGCATCGAGCAAGGCGCCGTGCAGGTCGAATACCGCTTGCCGGCGCGGCTGGATGTTCAGGGTCTGGCGCAGTTGCGCGCCGACAATGCTCGAGAAGTACTGATACAGCTCGCTCAAGGCCGGGTTGTGGGCCGCGTCCACCAGGCGTTTGTGGAACACCAGGTCGCAGCTGATGTAGTGCTCAAGATCACCGTGGTAATGGTCGCCGCTGGCGTTGAGGGCCGCGCGCAAAGCGACCAGGTCTTCATCGGTGCGGCGCAACGCGGCCAAGCCGACTGCCTCGACTTCAAGAATCTGCCGCGTCTCCTGCGCCTGAGCCAGGGTGCAGTGGGACAAGGCTTTCATCGCGCCCAGCGGGTCGGTCATGGAGCGCAAATAGCTGCCGTCGCCCTGGCGGATCTCGATCAACCCGGAGAATGCCAATACGCGCATGGCTTCACGCACGGTGTTGCGGCTGATCCCCAACTCGGCAGACAACTCGGGCTCGGTGGGCAGGCGTTCGCCGATGGCCCATACGCCTTGGGTGATGCGCTGGCGCAACTGTTCGAGGGCTTGATCGACGAGGGAGCGTTTGATCAGGGGGGCGATGTCTGTCATGGGTTTCGTCCTTTCATCCAATCATAGGATGAATTTTCCCACAGCCTATTCGGAGTTGCCTACAAAGGCAACGCACTAGGGTTCTTGGGCAGGCAAAGCAGCAGTATTTTCGATTGGTAAAATTACCCTCAGAGGGTAATTATTGGACTCAGGTGTCTTATGGAAAAGTACACACCTCATTACGATCTGGCGGTGATAAAGGCGGATGTCAGGCGGCTTGGAAAGCAAGCATTTACTCAAAGCGCACGCCGTTGCGGCGAGGATCTTGATTTAAGCATCGAACAAATGCAGGCGGTCATTTTCGAGTTGAAAAACACGATGTTGTACAAGTCGATGACCACTCATGACGACCATCGAGTTTGGCAAGATGTGTATCACATTCACTCACATGATCTGGAGATCTACATCAAGGTGACCTACCGCACGGATGGTAAACCTCCGGTGATCTCCTTCAAGGAGAAAAACCCATGAAAACAGAGCAATGCTTCAGCTGCGGCAGGCATGACGGAATGCATCACTTTTCAGGACGTAGCGAAACATCGGAAGTCAAAGGTTTGCATCGCCGTATAGACGATCTGTCTGGATGGGAGTGCCAGGCATGTGGAGAGGTGATCCTGGACCCCGAAGACGCGGAACGCTATTCAGACCACTGCGATGAAATCGTTCACAGTTTCAGGCAGATGGTCGGCACCGAGATGAAGCGCATACGCCGCAAACTGCACCTTTCACAAAAAGAAACGGTACAACTGCTATCGGGTGGTGGCCACAACGCCTTATCTCGTTACGAGCGCGGTGAGGTATTGCCCCCCAAATCCCTGGTAGTCCTGATGCGTTTGCTTGAGCGTCACCCCCACTTGCTGGTCGAAGCAAAAATCCTGAGTGAAGGCGCAGATCTTCGCAATTCCGTGCATACGGTACATAAAGAGCACGAGACCCTGACGACAACTTGATTGATGGCAAAAATAAACCCGGCACCAGGCCGGGTTTATTATTTCAAGCATTACCCATGGATCAATGCAAAATCTGGCTCAAGAACAACTTGGTCCGATCATTCTGCGGGTTGTCGAAGAAGTCATTCGGCGCCGCCTGTTCAACGATCTCGCCCTTGTCCATGAAGATCACGCGGTTGGCCACGGTGCGCGCAAAGCCCATTTCGTGGGTCACGCAGAGCATGGTCATGCCGTCTTCCGCCAGGCCGATCATGGTGTCCAGTACCTCTTTCACCATTTCCGGATCGAGCGCCGAGGTCGGCTCATCGAACAGCATGATTTTCGGCTTCATGCACAGCGCACGGGCAATCGCCACGCGCTGTTGCTGGCCGCCGGACAACTGCCCCGGAAACTTGTGGGCCTGCTCCGGAATACGCACGCGCTCAAGGTAGTGCATGGCAATTTCTTCAGCCTTGCGCTTGGGCATCTTGCGTACCCACATCGGGGCGAGCGTGCAGTTCTGCAGGATGGTCAGGTGCGGGAACAGGTTGAAGTGCTGGAACACCATGCCGACTTCGCGGCGGATCGCTTCGATCTGCTTGAGGTCGTTGGTCAGTTCCACGCCATCGACCACGATGCGGCCCTGCTGGTGCTCTTCCAGGCGGTTGAGGCAGCGGATGGTGGTGGACTTGCCGGAACCCGACGGGCCGCACAGCACGATACGCTCGCCCTGCTTGACGTTCAGGTTGATGTCTTTCAACACGTGGAACTGGCCGTACCACTTGTTGACGCCCTGCATCTGAATAATGCCTTCAGGGCTCACAGGCTGTTTGATCGCTTCACTCATCACAAAACTCCTAACGCTTGTGGCCTGTGTCCAGCTTGTGTTCCAAATGAATGGAATAGCGGGACATACCAAAACAGAAAATCCAGAACACCAGGGCGGCGAACACGTAGCCTTCAGTGGCCATGCCCAACCATTTCGGGTCGGCGGCGGCTTGCTTGACGCTGTTGAGCAGGTCGAACAGGCCGATAATGATCACCAGGCTAGTGTCCTTGAACAACGCGATAAACGTGTTGACGATGCCCGGGATCACCATCTTCAGTGCCTGGGGCAAAATCACCAGGCCCATGCTGCGCCAGTAACCCAGGCCCATCGCGGCCGCAGCCTCGTATTGGCCCTTGGGAATCGCCTGCAAGCCACCGCGCACCACTTCGGCCACATAGGCCGACTGGAACAGGATCACGCCGATCAAGGCCCGCAGCAATTTGTCGATGCCCATGCCTTCTGGCAGGAACAGCGGCAACATTACCGACGACATGAACAGCACCGTGATCAACGGCACGCCGCGCCAGAACTCGATGAAGGTCACGCAGACCACACGAATCGCCGGCATGTTCGAACGCCGACCCAACGCCAGCACGATGCCCAGCGGCAAGGCCCCGGCAATGCCGACGGTGGCGATCACCAGGGTCAGCATCAAGCCGCCCCACTGGCTGGTGGCCACGTTGGTCATGCCGAAGATCCCGCCGTGCAGCAGGAAGTAGGCAACGATCGGGTACACCACCAAAAAGCTCAGGCCGTAGACCGCCTTGCGCGTGAAGCGCGAGATGAACAACGGCGCCACACCCACGATGGCCAACCACACGGTCAGGTCGACACGCCAGCGCAGGTCGCCGGGGTAGTAGCCGTACATGAACTGCCCGAAGCGCTGTTGGATAAACACCCAGCAGGCGCCCTCCTTGGTGCAGTCGGCGCGGGTGGTACCGACCCAGTTTGCATCGAGGATCGCCCAGTGCAGGATCGGCGGCACGACCAGGTAGATCAGGTAGAACGCCAGCAATGTCAGCAGGGTGTTGAGCCAGCTGGAAAACAGGTTGGCGCGCATCCATGCCATCGGCCCGAACACTTTGTTCGGTGGCGGCATATCAGGTTTGAAAGTATGCGTACTCATGCAGGTTTCCTCACCGCTCGATCAGCGCAATGCGCTTGTTGTACCAGTTCATCAGCAGGGAAATGCTGATGCTGATCGCCAGGTACACGCTCATGGTGATGGCAATAACCTCGATGGCCTGGCCGGTCTGGTTGAGCACCGTGCCGGCAAACAGCGAAACCATTTCCGGGTAACCGATACCGGCCGCCAGTGACGAGTTTTTCGCCAGGTTCAGGTATTGGCTGGTCAGCGGCGGAATGATCACGCGCAGGGCTTGCGGGATGATCACCTTGCGCAGGGTCGGACCGTTGCGCAGCCCGAGGGAACGCGCCGCTTCGGTCTGGCCGTGGCTGACGGACTTGATGCCTGAACGCACGATCTCGGCGATAAACGCCGCGGTATACACGGTCAGGGCCAGGGTCAGCGCCAGCAACTCGGGAATCAGTACCCAGCCGCCGACGAAGTTGAAGCCTTGCAGCTTGGGCATTTCCCAGTGCAGCGGCGCGCCGAACACCAAAGCGCACAGCGCAGGGATCACCACCAACAGCGCCAGGCCGGCCCAGAACTTGTGGAACGGAACACCGGTGGCTTCAAAGCGTTTATTTGCCCAACGGGCCATCAGCACAATGGCGATGATTGCCACCACGACGCTGATCACAAACGGCCAGAAACCCTCCGCCATCAACGCGGCGGGCATGTTCAGGCCACGGCTGCTGACAAAGAACGTGTCGCCGAAGTTGTGGCTGTTGCGCGGCCCCGGCATCGTCAGGAATACCGCGAAGTACCAGAACAGGATTTGCAGCAGCGGCGGAATGTTGCGGAACACTTCCACATACACCGTGGCCAGCTTGTTGATCATCCAGTTGGGCGACAAGCGCGCCACACCGATGATGAACCCGAGGATGGTCGCCAGGACCACACCGATTACCGTCACCAGCAGGGTGTTGAGCAGACCGATCACAAAGACCCGGGCATAGCTGTCCGATTCGGTGTAGTCGATCAGGTGCTGAGCGATGCCGAAGCCGGCACTGCGCTCAAGAAAGTCGAAACCCGAGGTAATGCCCCGGTGTTGAAGGTTGGTTTGCGTGTTGTTGAACAGGTACCAGCCCAACGAGACCACCGCCACAATCGTGATGATCTGGAATAGCCACGCACGCACTTTTGGATCACTGAAGCTGAGCTTCTGTTTTGGTGCGCCGATTTGATTTTGCATTAAGTGCCCCAGAAATAATGGAACAGAACATCACCCGGCGGTTGGCCCACCGGGTGATAGAACCATCAGCGATCAGCGCACAGGTGGTGCGTATTGAATGCCACCGTTGGTCCACAGAGCGTTCAGGCCACGATCGATTTCCAGAGGCGTGCTCTTGCCGAGGTTTTTCTCGAACACTTCGCCGTAGTTACCGACCTGCTTGACGATCTGTACGACCCAGTCCTTCTTCACTTTCAGGTCTTTGCCGTATTCGCCGTCAGCACCCAGCAGACGGGCAACGTCCGGGTTCTTGGTGGACTTGGCTTCAGCTTCGACGTTTTTGGAGGTGATACCGGCTTCTTCGGCGTTGAGCATGGCGTAGCCAACCCAGCGCACGATGGCCAGCCACTCGTCGTCGCCGTTACGCACGACAGGGCCCAGTGGTTCTTTGGAAATGGTTTCCGGCAGTACCACGTAGTCTTTCGGCGAAGCCAGCTTGCTGCGCTGTGCGTAGAGCTGGGACTTGTCGGAGGTCAGTACGTCGCAACGACCGGATTCCAGCGACTTGGCGCTTTCATCGGAGGTGTCGAACGTGATCGGGGTGTACTTCAGGTTGTTGGCGCGGAAGTAGTCGGAAACGTTCAGCTCAGTGGTGGTACCGGCCTGGATGCAGATGGTTGCACCGTCCAGTTCCTTGGCACTTTTCACGCCCAGCTTGTTGTTCACCAGGAAACCAACACCGTCGTAGTAGGTGATGAAGCCCGGGAATTTCAGGCCCATGCCGGCATCGCGGGAGCTGGTCATGGTGGTGTTGCGCGACAGGATGTCGACTTCGCCAGACTGAAGCGCGGTGAAACGCTCCTTGGCATTCAACTGGCTGAATTTGACCTTGGTTGCGTCGCCGAATACGGCAGCGGCAACAGCACGGCACACGTCAGCGTCGATCCCAAGGATCTTGCCGCTGGCGTCCGGCACCGAGAAGCCCGGCAGACCGTCGCTCACGCCACACTGCACAAAGCCTTTCTTCTGCACGGCATCCAGAGTGGCGCCAGCCTGGGCGAAACCACTGACACCCAGTACGGTAGCCGCGGTCACGATGGCCAGGGTGGATTTCAATACCTTCATTCAAACCTCCAGTTTTGCTCTTGTTGTGTCGGAGCTCAAACCCCACCGCACCCTTATGAGGCGACATCGACCCGTGTTGGCTTTTTTTGGGGTCAAACAGCATGAGGTTTTTGCTTTAAGTCCAGTTGCTATCCCACAGGCGCCAGTCACTGATAGTGTTACCGCCTGGGGTGAGCCTTGACATCGGGTTTCATATAGCAAGCCCCGTACCAGACTGATGGCTGAGTCGTTTCAGCCCATGGTCAAGAGCAAAAGATTCAACCTTGCGACATTCTCTTAACAGATCAACCCGTCGCGCACCGTTCCGACGCACTCAATCGGAGCGCACGCACATATATGGAGCAGACATGACCGAACCCTTGATTCTTCAGCCCGCCAAGCCCGCAGACGCCTGCGTAATCTGGTTGCATGGCCTGGGTGCCGATCGCTACGACTTCCTGCCCGTGGCCGAAGCCCTGCAGGAAAAACTCCTGTCGACGCGCTTTGTCCTGCCCCAGGCGCCGACACGCCCGGTGACCATCAATGGCGGCTACGAGATGCCGAGCTGGTACGACATCAAGGCCATGAGCCCGGCGCGTTCCATCAGTGTTGAAGAGCTGGAAGCCTCGGCAAAAATGGTTACCGACCTGATCAAGGAACAAAAAAGCAGCGGGATAGACGCCTCGCGGATTTTCCTTGCCGGTTTTTCCCAGGGTGGCGCCGTGGTGTTCCACACCGCGTTCCTGAAATGGCAGGGTGCTTTGGGTGGCGTGATTGCCCTTTCCACCTACGCTCCCACTTTCGGTGACGAACTCGAATTATCGGCCAGCCAGCAACGGATTCCGGTGATGTGCCTGCACGGCCAATACGACGACGTGGTGCAGAACGCCATGGGTCGCAGCGCCTATGAGCATTTGAAGTCGCGCGGTGTCACCGTTGCATGGCAGGAATACCCAATGGGCCATGAAGTGTTACCCCAGGAGATACACGATATTGGCAGCTGGTTGGCCGCCCGCCTGGGCTGAAAACCAGCCATTGTGTAGCCGCATGACCAACGCACTACGCCGCGCCCGATTCTTGCATTACACTGGCCGGCGTACATTCCTTAACCAATTGATGAGATGACCGTGCTCAAAGCACTCAAGAAGATGTTCGGTAAAAGCGAGGCTGAGCAGCTCGCGCCAGGTTCCAGTGCCCCCGCCCACGTTCAAGGCAGCCGCAATGACGGCCAGCAGCCTGGCCGGACCGCACCTGTAGCCTCGCCAAAAAAAGAGCCGGTGACCACACCCGCCACGGTTAACGTCGCTGAAGAGCCAGCCGCCGACCAACCACGCCAGGAGCCACGCCAGGAAAAGCCGCGCCGTGAACGCGCGCCCAAACCTGTGGTTATTCCCTGGAAACTGGAAGACTTCGCCGTCGAACCCCAGGAAGGCAAAACCCGCTTTCATGATTTCAAACTCGCCCCGGAACTGATGCACGCCATCCAGGACCTGGGTTTCCCGTACTGCACGCCGATCCAGGCGCAAGTGCTGGGCTTCACTCTCGCCGGCAAAGACGCCATCGGTCGCGCCCAGACCGGTACCGGCAAGACCGCTGCGTTCCTGATCTCGATCATTACGCAGTTGTTGCAGACCCCACCGCCAAAAGAGCGCTACATGGGTGAACCCCGCGCACTGATCATCGCCCCGACCCGGGAGCTGGTGGTACAGATCGCCAAGGACGCCGCCGACCTGACCAAGTACACCGGCCTCAACGTGATGACGTTTGTTGGCGGGATGGACTTCGACAAGCAGCTCAAGCACCTGGAAGCGCGCCACTGCGACATCCTGGTGGCCACCCCGGGGCGCTTGCTGGACTTCAACCAGCGCGGCGACGTGCACCTGGACATGGTCGAAGTGATGGTGCTGGACGAAGCCGACCGCATGCTCGACATGGGTTTCATCCCGCAAGTGCGTCAGATCATTCGCCAGACCCCGCCGAAAAACGAGCGCCAGACCCTGCTGTTCTCCGCGACCTTCACCGAAGACGTGATGAACCTCGCCAAGCAGTGGACCACCGACCCGTCCATCGTCGAGATCGAGGCACTCAACGTCGCCAGCGAGAACGTCGAACAGCATATCTATGCCGTGGCCGGTGCCGACAAATACAAGCTGCTCTACAACCTGGTCAACGACAACGGTTGGGAGCGGGTCATGGTGTTTGCCAACCGCAAAGACGAAGTGCGCCGCATCGAAGAACGCCTGGTGCGTGATGGCGTGAATGCCGCGCAACTGTCCGGCGACGTGCCGCAGCACAAGCGCATCAAGACCCTGGAAGGTTTCCGCGAAGGCAAGATTCGCGTGCTGGTGGCCACCGACGTGGCCGGACGCGGGATTCACATCGATGGCATCAGCCACGTGATCAACTTCACCCTGCCGGAAGTGCCGGACGACTACGTGCACCGGATTGGCCGTACCGGCCGCGCGGGCGCGGCGGGCGTGTCCATCAGCTTTGCCGGTGAAGACGACTCGTATCAGTTGCCGTCGATCGAAACCTTGCTGGGCCGCAAGATCAGCTGCGAAACGCCACCGACGCATTTGTTGCGTCCGGTGGAGCGCAAACGCCCTTAAGCTGGAAGACCTCAGGCCGAATTCCATTCGGCCAGGATGGGTTGGCGAACACGCGAGGCCTCCTGCGAAAAGGCCTCATGGAAAGTGAAGCTGCTGCCCGACATATCGACAAGGCGATGGGCCTGAGGCTGGGGTTGCGGCTGCCCCAGTGGCTGCTGCAAGTTCTCGGCATCGCCCCCGATAGGCGCTGCCGGCTGGCGCTTTCTGATCCGACCGTCGACCGAGCGGTACAGATTGACCACGCGCAAGCCAAAACGCGTCACCCCCCAGGCTTGGCTTGGCAGCGTAATGTCATTGAAGAACTTGTAAGAAGCACCGGTCAGCAACTTGCCAGCGGCCTGCAATCCGGCCCTTGTTTGGGAACTCAATAGACTGAAGCTTCGGACCGCCGGGCTTGCGGCGACTTCAACCGCCCGGGAAGCGCCCGTCGCCGCTATGCCTGCGCCCCCTAAACTGGCCGCGACACCCACCGCTGCAAAGGTCAGCGATGCCCAGTTCAGGACGTTGATTTGACTGGAGCGATCCCAGCCCATCTGATTGTCGACCGCCTCAACGCTCAGTGCGGCAATCCCCAACGTCCCACCTACCGAGGCCGCGCCTGAGGCTACCAACAGCGCGCTCTTGCCGGCAATGGTCAGTGCAGCGGCTTGAGCGCCGATGGCAGCGAGCAAGCCCGCGGTTGCAAGCCCAGCGGTGACCACCGACATGCCCAGTGCAACACCGGTCAGTGCCCACCGGGCCCATGTTGGAAAACTGAAGAGGCCGCTGGGGTCCGACCAATTCACCGGGTCACCGCCACAATAGGCGTAGCTGTTGATCCCGCCCTCGTCAAAAGGACTGAGGGGATCAGGAGAGAGAAACACCATGAGTTCGGGATCATAGGCACGGCGCCCATTACCCAGGTGATAGAGGTTGACCGGTACGTCCAGCCGTTCGCCGTTGTAGGCGGGCAATTGCATTTCCATCATCGTGGGCGACACGTCATCCCGCAACTCGATCCTGGCGTCACCGTAGGGTGCGTAATGCCGGCGCACCTGGTCCGTGATCGGTGCCACCACACCGCGGACGCTGCCAGCGCCGTCAAGAACCAGTAGTTTCTGGTAATTACCACTATCTCGGTAGGCCACCACCTGGTCACCGTCGCGCACGTAACGTGCCCGCATGCTGACCTGCGCCAGCGTGTCGAGCCGATCCCCGGCATAGGCCAGCATCACGGGAGCTTCGTTGCCTCGCGCAGCAAGCACCTGGCGTGCTTCGCCGTCGTACTGGTAGCTGTACTTGTCTGTGGCGGTCTGTACAGCAGTGAGCTGGTCAAAACCGTTGTACGTGAAACCGCGACCGAAGGTGCCCTGTTGCAAATTACCGGCGGCGTCATAGCTCAGGGTCAGGTTTCGTACCGGGTTTGTATGGGTCAGGTGCGTCAGGCAGGCAGGGTCCTTACCCTGGAAAAACCGCTCGCTGCGGTCGCTACTGCCATCGATAAACGTTGTCCGCACTTCAGTCATATTATCGAGACCGTCATAACTGAAACGCTGTTCCTTGATCGCCCGATCCAATTTATCCATCGGGTATTGCGTGCCCTCGCACACATAGGATTTGAGTCGCGAATAACCATCGTAAGTGAACGTCTCGCCCGTGACCACGGCGTCATTCGCGTCTTTCAACGTGCGAGTGGCCAGCAGGCCATCGTCGTAATAGGTGCTGACAATGTTCTGCAGTAGCGCACCGTCCTGTTCCAGCTTGCGTTCCGACTCACGCCCCCATGCGTCAAAGGTCACCGAGTCGGTAAGACGCATTTGATAATTGAGGGTTCGCGCCGAAAGGCGGCCCAGACTATCGTAAGTCCGGATCATGCGGACGAAACCGGTGGTGGTCTGTTGGAGGCGTCCGAACTGGTCATATACGAGGTCACTGTGCTGCCCATCCGCCGCGGAGTGCCGCAACAGCCGCCCACCCGGCGAATAACTCGTCAGGCTAGTCAAGGGCTGGCTGCCCAGCGTCTGGACTTCCTTGGCGAGATAGCCGTTCTCGTCGTAACTCATCTCATGCTTGAGCCCGGCGGTGAGTGATTGTCGCATCGCTCCACTGATGGGGTCGTACTCAAGGTCTATCGGTGCATGCCCTGCCATCTTGACGCTCGTTAATGTCTCCAGCTCAGGATCATGACCGTACTCTTGACGATCACCGCGCGGCGAAGTCACCGCCACTGGCGCAACCTGGTTGGGCTTGTACTCCCAGGTCGTGGCTGTTGCGTTGCCACGCGCTTGGGAAATGACGCGGCCCAGGCTGTCGTATTCACGCGTGCCAAGCAGCTTGCTGTCTACGGTGAGGGTGCGCACCATTGGCTCGCTGGTGCCAAGCGCATACGTCGTCAACCGCTCACGGGGCGGCGTTCCGTCGGATGGGGTTTCCAGGCTGCGCACCACACGATCAAAAATGTCATAGGCGTATTCAGTCTTGGTCTTCCTGGCATCGATGCGCTCCGTGCAGCGGCCCAGCCCGTCATAAGTACGGGTTTCCACCACAATGCGCGCACCGCCAATGCTCACCCGCTCAACCCGTGCCGGTTGATTGTGTTCGTTGAACCAGGTTTCCAGTTGCGCGTCACCTTGCACCCCCGTCACCCGGCGGTTGAGGAGCGGGTCATATTCATCGATCAATACCCGACCATCGGGTTGAGTTACCGTCCACGGGTTGCCCCAGATGTTATAGGCGTGGCTGGTTTTCAATGTACGCGGCCCATCACCCAGATAATCCAGACGGGTTTGCTTCACGAGCCGCCCGAGTGCGTCGTACGCCCAGGAACCCAGAAGCCTGTCATTGTCCGCGATGCCATCAAGCGATTGCGCAGCAGAGAGCTGGCGTCCCATGCCATCGAAATACGTGAAGAGCACGGTGCCTTGTGCATCCGTGGTGACCAAATGGGCCATCTTGGCCCCGGCCGAAAAGTGATAGGCATAACGACGTCGGGCCATCTGGAGCGTGGCTGGCGCGGCGGTTTCCGATGTCAGCCGCCCACTGACATCGTACGTCATCGCCAGGCTGCCGACGGCATCACGTGTCATGTCGAGCAGACGCTGATTGGTCAGTGACCACGTGCGCGCGGACTCGAGCCATTGACCAGGCTCACGCCCCTTCAAGCTCCGGACTTCGGTGATCGAGTCGCCATTGAAGGTGCAGGTGAAATCGGAGACCAGAGAGAGTTTGTCGATCGTCGTCGTGGAGCTTTTCAAGCGACCATGCAGGGCGGGGTTGGCGGCCACAGAATGATAGGTATAAGACGTATGGGTGCCCCCTTCAAGGTTGATGGCAAGCGGCATGACGAAGTAGCCGCCCCCCGTTATCGAGACGTCGGTGTGGGAATGTTCAGTGGTCCGAGCCGCAGTGGTCGATCTGGCCGGGAAAAGCTTTTCCAGCTTCAGGTAACGTTGAAAGAGTCCATGGGGGTCGGCAGGGCATCTTCGGGGCTCGCCGGTCACCGGGTAATAAGTGTATTCGGTGCGTACGCCGGAGGCCTCGGTGCGGCTTAGTTCGTTGCCGAAGTCATCGGTGGTGATACTGACCACTTCCGCCCTTGGGGGTTTGCCACCCTGGGGATACAGCTCAAAGGTCTTGGTGATGCGGCTCGGAAGTTGGAGATTGGCGGGCTGATTTGGAAACTGGACGCCCCGAACTTCATTGTAGACAGTCTCGGTTTTGACCTGGCTGCCATTGGCTAGCATTAATTCCTCAGTCATCAGGTGAAAACGATTATAAGTGGCGCGGGTAGACCGCAGGGGCTTGCCATTATTATCAACGTAAGTTTCTTCCGCCCAATAAGCGTACTCGCTATCCACCCGATACAAATTATCCTGGCCCTGGCCGAATCCGCCATTCAGAGGATATCCCGTGAAGTTACGGTTGGGACTGTAGTTATAGGAGCGGACGACAGAGGGCTGCCCGCGCCCAGGGTTTTGCTCCCAGTGGGTGACGACCGGAATATACAAACGGGCATCGTATTGAAGCCCATTGGGGTTATACCGAATTATCTCCTGCCCCCCCATGGGTGTCATAACCTGCGAAATAGCCACCATTGCGTCAGGCAACCTGAGGTACTGAAACGAATAGGCCTCACTTGCGACTGGCCCGGCCAGGTCATAAGGAACCGTGACCTTGGTCAGTTGGTTGTCGATATGACTATATTCAAATCGCGTACGGGCATAACGATTACCATCAATTAGTGTATCGGCGGTTACCAGCGATCCGGCGGAATACTTCAGCATCAACAGGTCGGTTTCTTTATCGTCAACAATGCTCTGCAATAAGTTATTACCGCCATACCGGAAGCTCAGCCGCTCGCCATTTTCGAACTGGATAGCACTGATCTTATAGGGACCGGGAATGCTGAGGGGACGCAGGATTTCGACAGTGCCATCCTTGTAAATTACGTGCAGCGTATTTTGCGCAACCCGTTTTATGGTGAGGTCCTTCAACTTATGGTCGGTAATAACAGCATTGTCCCCTACGGAGGGCAGCCCTTGGGTTAGATATTGTTCACCGTTGAGTAGCGTAAGCTTGAAGCTGTTCGGGTCAAATTCGGTATTCGACAAGCTCCAGCCTTTACCGTAGCCACTGTTGCGGGTATCCATCATCGAGAACGCCAAGGCAATCTCTCGACTGACCTCTAACGGCCCTTTTGGGCTCAAGACTGCCAAACGAATCAGACACCCATACTGCCCGGTACGCAGGTCAACCGAACCGCCGAGGTGGGCACTGAAATTAAACGCGTTCGAATAGATGTCCATAGGTCCACCGCTTCGCACTTGGAGAGGGGATGAAATGCCTGGAACGTCAGGGTTTTGAAGTGGCGCGCAGCACCATCACATTGTAATTGTCGGTCTCGGTCAGGTAATAGTGATGCGAGCAGCCATAACTATCGACCATTGTCCAAATACTGGCCCCTTGTTGATCGGTGTTGGGGTTATCCAACCAGGCCTTGACTCGCGCAGCACGCATGATGGTATTGCGCTTGTTCGCAGGAATTGGGTCATTTCCCCCTGAAGATTTTTTCAGCAGGCTATTCATTGTGATGTTTCCAACAGTATTACCCCGTATGACACCGCCGATCTGTCTAATACCGTGCCCAATGTCCCGAGTGTAGTAAATATCAAAGTGATCCCCCTGAACAGATGAATCTTTTAATTTTACGGGATCAGTCGGAGGTATATTCTCGACAAATCTCAACCCAAGGGGGGGCGTCCAATAATAAATATCCACATCCACACCCTGCACTGAAAAGGCGTCGGTATCAGCCCAATGATCGAGCCGCTCAGCAGACAATGTATAGGGCTCTTGACACTTAACAGTGACAGATGATTGATAATTAACATTATCTCTCTCCATATTAGTTGTATATGTTTTACGTCCCACCGTAATTTTTGCCATAAACTGCTGATTACCACTTGATCTCAGATCACACCTCAGGTATCGCTTCTCATTTTCGAGCGGACCAATACCGGGCATCGGCTGAATAATAGGGTTAGAAGGGGCTGTAGCCATGCTGGGTTCCTCAAGCACCCCCGACCACCGACCCATGTTAAATTCGTTCCTTTTTGTATCACAATACCATCCGGCCGGAATTGTCGCTTCTGGGTTTGTGGAATACTCAACCACCGTGGCACTTTCAAGCTCCGTCGCCTCAAAGGCTGCCAGCTCCCATATACCTTCAGCGTTTCTTCTCTCCTTTTGGACAATTATATTGACTTGACATTGCTGTTTGCCACCCAGATACACCTCATTATTAACTACATTGCCACCATCGCGAGGAAATTCAATATCAAACGTTTTTAAACGAACATTGGGATCTTCCGCTTTCATTTCCTTCTCCTTATCCAACATAGAGAACAGTTATCATCAACGCCACATCTTGTACCGGCCTGATGCAAGTAAGCGCTTTATAGAAGGGACCGCCTACTGTTAGAAATAACAGTTTTTCCGGAATTTTCAGGTCAAAAGGAAATAGCGATTTCCTGCTTTATCGCCAGGCTGAATATAAATGTGAAAGCGGGCTTGTGGAGGAGCAAGCAAGCCTGCACATTTGGTTTCAGCATTTTCAAATCCAGGAGGAACACATGAACCAGGCCGACTACCTCATCATCGGCGGTGGCATCGCCGGCGCATCCGCCGGCTACTGGCTGTCACACCATGCCCGCGTCATCGTGCTGGAACGCGAGTCGATGCCGGGTTACCACTCCACCGGCCGTTCCGCCGCCCTGTACATCGCCGCCTATGGCACGCCCCAGGTCCGCGCACTGACGCTGGGCAGCCGCGCCTTCTTCGATCAGCCGCCCGCAGGCTTTGCCGAACACCCATTGCTCACCCCACGGGGCGAATTGCTGGTGGACTTGATTGGCGACCCCGATGAGTTGCAGCGCCACTACCTGAGTGCCAAAGCCCTTGTGCCAGAAACGCGACTGCTCGACGTCGAGGAGTCGATGGCCATGATGCCGATCCTGCGCCGGGAAAAAGTCCATGGCGGGATCTACGACCCGACCGTGTGTGATATCGATACCGATGCGCTCTATCAAGGTTACCTGCGCGGCATTCGGCGCAATGGCGGAGAAATCCACACCGACAGTGAGGTGCAGAAACTGACCCGCGACGGTCAGGGACTGTGGCAAGTGCGCACGGCCCAACAACACTTCAGCGCCCCGGTGATCATCAACGCCGCCGGCGCCTGGGCCGACCATATCGGCGAGTTGGCCGGTGCACAGAAAATCGGCCTGCAACCCAAACGTCGCAGCGCGTTCGTCTTCTCTCCACCCGCCGAGCTGAACATCCACGCATGGCCGGAGCTGGCGGCCCTCGATGGTTCGTTCTATATGAAACCCGACGCCGGCATGTTCCTCGGCTCACCGGCCAATGCCGACCCGGTGGAGCCCCACGACGTGCAACCGGAAGAGCTGGACATCGCCACGGGCATCTATCACATCGAGGAAGCCACCACCCTGAGCATCCGCCGGCCTGCGCGGACCTGGGCCGGGCTGCGCAGTTTCGTCAGCGATGGTGATCTGGTCTGCGGGTTCGATCCACAGGTGGAGGGATTATTCTGGATTGCGGCTCAGGGCGGCTACGGGATCCAGACCTCACCAGCGATGGGCCAGGCCAGTGCGGCGTTGGTGCGCGGCAAGCCTTTGCCGGATGCATTGGCGGCGTTCGGGTTGACCGAAGCGATGCTTTCTCCACACCGGCTGCACGCCTCGACCTGACCTGTGTGGCGGGGGAGCTTGCTGTGGGGAGGGAGCTCCCTCGCCACACGTTATTTCCAGCGGTCAGCGGCTGCGTGATCGCTGTCGCGCCCTTCCACCCAGCGCGGCCCTTCGCTGGTGTTTTCCTTCTTCCAGAACGGAGCGCGCGTCTTCAGGTAGTCCATCACAAAGGCGCAGGCATCGAATGCCGCCTGACGATGGGCACTGGCCGCCGCAACAAACACGATCGGCTCACCCGGCTCCAGGGCGCCAATGCGATGCAACACTTCCAGCTTGAGCAGCGGCCAGCGTTGCTCGGCCTCCACGGCGATTTTGCCGAGGGCCTTTTCAGTCATGCCCGGGTAGTGTTCGAGGAACATCCCCGCCACATCCAGGCCATCATTGAAGTCGCGCACATAGCCGACAAAACTCACCACCGCGCCTACGCCCACATTGGCCGCATGCATCGCATTGACCTCGGCGCCGGGATCAAACGCCTCGGCCTGCACCCGAATCGCCATGGTCAGCCTCCGGTCACGGGCGGGAAGAATGCCACTTCGTCGCCAGCCTGCAGCGGCTCATCAAGGTCGCACAGTTCCTGGTTACGAGCGCACATCAGGCTGGCCTCATTGAGCACTGCGAATTCCGGGTCACCGGCCAATGCCTGGCGTACAGCGTCGACCGTCGCGAAGTCACCTTCCATCTCCAGGGAGTCCAGGCCAATCGCTTCGCTGTAGCGCGCAAAAAACAGTACGTTGATGCTCATGCCTGGTCCGCCTTGAAATGCCCGCTCTTGCCGCCGAGTTTCTCCAGCAGCCGAATGGTTTCGATGGTCATGCCACGGTCCACGGCCTTGCACATGTCGTAGATCGTCAGGGCGGCAACACTGGCCGCGGTCAACGCTTCCATCTCCACGCCGGTCTGCCCGGAGAGTTTGCAGCGGGCGACGATGCGCACCGCGTCCAGGCCATCGGCACTGAGCTCGACCTTGACCCCGGTGAGCATCAACGGGTGGCACAGGGGAATCAGATCACTGGTTTTTTTTGCGGCCTGGATCCCGGCGATACGGGCCACGGCAAACACGTCGCCCTTGGGGTGGGCGCCGTCGACAATCATTTTCAGGGTCTCGGGCAACATGCGCACCCGCGCTTCGGCCACGGCTTCACGGAACGTCACGGCTTTTTCAGTGACGTCGACCATGTGGGCGCGACCTTGGGAATCGAGATGAGTCAGCACAGGGATACTCCTGATCAGGAGCTCCGATTGTAAACCCAACGCCGATCAAATGTGGGAGCGGGCTTTTGTGGGAGTCAGGCTTGCCCGCGATGCAGGCACCTCGGTATGTCAGTTACACCGAGGTGATGCTATCGCAGGCAAGCCAGCTCCCACATTGACCGTGGTTACAGGTGAGATTCGGCGTATTCGGCCAGAATCGAGCGAGGGACACCTTGCAGCGCAATGTGCACGCCGTTCGGGAAGTCCTTGAAGCGTTCCGTCAGGTAAGTCAGCCCGGAGCTGGTCGCGGACAGGTAAGGGGTGTCGATCTGTGCCAGGTTGCCCAGGCACACCACTTTGGAACCGGCGCCGGCACGGGTGATGATGGTTTTCATCTGGTGCGGCGTGAGGTTCTGGCATTCATCGATCAAAATCAGGCTCTGCTGGAAGCTGCGACCTCGAATGTAGTTGAGGGATTTGAACTGCAACGGCACTTTGCTGAGGATGTAATCGACGCTGCCATGGGTGTTTTCGTCATCCATGTGCAAGGCTTCGAGGTTGTCGGTGATCGCCCCCAGCCACGGCTCCATTTTTTCCGCTTCGGTGCCGGGCAGGAAACCGATTTCCTGGTCCAGGCCCTGCACGCTGCGGGTGGCGATGATGCGGCGATAGCGTTTGGTAACCATGGTCTGTTCGATGGCGGCGGCCAGGGCGAGGATGGTTTTCCCCGAACCTGCGGCGCCGGTCAGGTTGACCAGGTGGATGTCCGGATCAAGCAAGGCATACAGCGCCAGGCTCTGGTAAATATCACGCGGTTTCAGGCCCCAGGCTTCCTGGTGCAACAGGGGTTCCTGATGCAGGTCGAGGATCAGCAGCTTGTCGACCTGGATCTCTTTGATCCAGCCCACAAAACCCTGTTCGTCGATGATGAATTCGTTGATGTGCACAGCCGGCAGGTTGTCGATCAGCTGTACCTGGTGCCAGGTGCGGCCATGGTCCTGACGGGTTTCGACCTTGCTGACGCGATCCCAGAACGAGCCGGTCATGGTGTGATAACCACGAGACAGCATCGACACGTCGTCAACCAGTTGGTCGGTACTGTAGTCCTCGGCAGCGATCCCACACGCTCGTGCCTTGAGGCGCATATTGATGTCTTTGGTCACCAGCACCAGGCGCAGGTCCTTGTCGCGTGCGTGCAGGTCGATCAATTGGTTGATGATTTTGTTGTCGTTCAGATTTTCCGGCAGCAGGCTGTTGGGCTCGCTGCGCTTGCTCATCAGAATCGACAGCAAGCCCTTGGGCCCGCTTTTGCCACGCTGGATCGGTACGCCCACCTCGACGTCGTCGGGGGAGGCTTCGCCGAGGGTCTTGTCGATCAGGCGGATGGCCTGGCGGCATTCGGCGGCAACGCTGTGGTGCCCGCTTTTGAGTTTGTCGAGCTCCTCAAGCACGATCATCGGGATGGCGACGTGGTGTTCTTCGAAGTTGAGCAGTGCGTTTGGATCGTGAATCAGTACATTGGTATCAAGCACATAAAGGATTGGCTGGTCGGAAGAAGGGTTACGTCCATGATCATCCATACTCGGTCACCTTTGTGGGAGCCAGTCGACGCAATACCGCGACAGTGCTGCGCCTCGATTCGACCGTCGAACGCACTTGAGGGGCGTCAAGTGCGGTGCACACAAGAGGTGTCTTGGAAGACGCCACCTGTGTTGCAGGTTTCGGCTGTCTGTCTTCGTAATACCGCAAAACACATGACAGGAAAAAGCACTTTGACGCTTTTTTGAAGTTTATTTTTCAGGATGACGAATAGCACTAGGCGCGCCGGCATTGCACCGTTAAAGTCGGAAGTCCGCCTGTATCGAAATACCTCTCAAATTCCCCCCTGAAAAACCTCAGCCCCAACAGGGCCGGGCTTTTCGTGCTTTTTCAGCGAAACGCTTCGCGGCAATCCTGCCAGCCGAGTCCACTTTCTGCCGTGGCGTGTAAAAGCCAGGGTAAAGCGATGCGCGCCTTGTCCTGGGTGTCGTGGAAGACGATCACCCCGCGCCGCCACAACAGCATCAGCGTGAGCACGCGGTTCGCCGACTCATCAGCCTTGAGCTTGCCGGGTTCGTCTTCCGAGTCGATGTCCCACAAGGCCACTTGCAGCCCTTGTGACTGGAAAAATCCCTGGCTGTCGGACCGGCGCTGACCGTACGGCGGGCGGAACAGCGGCAGGTAGTTTTCCGGCATCAGGTTTTGCGCCAGGGAGGCGCTGCGAGTGATGGACGACTGCCAGTCGACCCAATGGCTATGGGAGCGGTACTGCCAGCCCTGGATGCCGACGCACTGGCCCTGGTACAGCGCCTGCACATCGGTGGCCGAGCTTTTCTCGACGCGGGTTTGCAGGCTGTTGCCCAGCACGAAGAAGAGGCTGTGCATTTTCTGTTTGCGCAGGTAGTCGGCGAGCCAGTCGGTATTGCCGCTGACCGGGGACGGTCCGCTGTCGAAGGTCAGCAGGAACATCCGGTCGTTGAGTTCGTCGCCGTTGCGCTCGTGGTCGCCGAAGCGCGCGATTTCGCTGCTGATCTGGGGGAACAGGGCGGCCTTGCGCAACTGTTCATCCAGGTAGCGCTCGTGGAATGCGCGGCTGGGGCCAGCCCAGCCTATATAGAAGGAGTTGTCGCTGACTTCGAATTTGGCGGCTTGTTCGCGCAGGTCGTCCATGTTTTCCACCAGGTAGCAGAAGGAGGCGTCCTGTTCGCAGCTTTGTTGGGCGAAGGTGTAGTTTTCCAGTAGCCGTTGCCAGAGTTGACGGCGCAGGTCGTCGATCGAGGCCTGGTTGATGATCTTCAGGCCCAGGCGCTGCTTGAGGGCGGGTTCGTCGAGGGATTCGCTGGCGAGCAGGGTGTGGGCGAACATCAGGATTTCTGCGCGTGAGGCGACGTCGAACAGGGCGGGGCTGCTGAGGCGTTCGGGCCAGGTGCCGCGGTCCAGGGTTGCGACATCCACGGGGGCGGCTTGGGCGCCCAGGCAGATGAGCCAGGCTGACAGTAAAAGCGCAATTCGCACGAAGGGTCTCCCTTTCCAGAGTCGTCGGGCACTATAGCCGATCGTGTGGGGGCGCTATTGGGTTGGTGTGTATATGCGTTATTTGAGTGATGGCTTGTATTGGTTCCGCTCTTACAGCGGCTCACTTTTGAACGCTTTTGCAAAGTGACTCGCTGTAAGAGCGAAACCATAAGCCGCCGTAACCGCAGAAACGGATATGCCCCCCCCCAACGATCGCACAGCTATCTATCACCATCATAGGTGGAGTCAAACCGCCCTACCCCCTAGAATCCCCCCACGATTAAAGGAGACGACTTCATGCTGACGGTGATTTCCCCCGCCAAAACCCTCGATTTCGAGTCAAAGCCGGTCACCCCGCGCTTCACCCAGCCGCAATACCTCGACCACTCCCAGGAGCTGATCGAACAACTGCGCGAACTCAGCCCGGCGCAAATCAGCGAACTGATGCACGTCTCCGACAAAATCGGCGGCCTCAACGCCGCACGCTTCGGCAGCTGGACCCCCGCCTTCACCCCCGCCAACGCCAAACAAGCCCTGCTGGCATTCAAGGGCGACGTCTACACCGGCCTCAACGCCGAAACCCTCAAGGACGCCGACTTCACCTACGCCCAGGACCACCTGCGCATGCTCTCCGGCCTGTACGGCCTGCTGCGGCCGCTGGACCTGATGATGCCGTACCGCCTCGAAATGGGCACCAAACTGCCCAACGCCCGTGGCAAGGACCTGTACGCTTTCTGGGGCACCCGCATCAGCGAGTGGCTCAACGAAGCCCTGGCCGAACAAGGCGATGACGTGCTGCTCAACCTCGCGTCCAACGAGTACTTCTCGGCAGTCAAACGCCCGGCATTGAATGCGCGAATCATCAACACCGAGTTCAAGGACCTGAAAAACGGCCAGTACAAGATCATCAGCTTCTATGCCAAGAAGGCCCGGGGCATGATGAGCCGCTTCGTGATTGAAGAACGCATCAACGACCCGGCCAGGCTCAAGGAGTTTGACGTGCAGGGTTATCGCTTCAATGCGGAGCAGTCGAAGCCGGATAACCTGGTGTTCCTGCGGGATCACGCACCGGAATAACCTGACAACGAAGATCCAAATGTGGGAGCGGGCTTGCTCGCGAAAGCGGTGGTTCAGTCGATGCCTTTATTGCCTGACACGCCGCTTTCGCGAGCAAGCCCGCTCCCACATTTTGTTTGCATCCAATTCCGAATTCGTCATTTATTTGGCGTCAAAAATAATTCTTCAGATTCCCTAACATTTATTTCACTCGACATTCGTCAATTTTTTTCGTAGTGGCACCACTTTTTTAAAACAGTAGTGGCACAAAACTATTCACCCCTCGCAACTCCCCGCAACTACTGGCCTAAATAGCAAGTGCTATCAGAATAGTACTAGTGCCATCTTTCCTAATATTTCAAGAAATTTCCGGAAACAGGATGAGTGGACAGGAACTATGTCCTAAAGCACCGCTCATACCACCGGTAACGATTATCTCTGAAGATGTAAGAGATGACTTACGTGGCGACCAAGGGAAGTAGCAAAGTTGTCATATAACTTTGACTCAATGGTCAAATCATCAACTGATTAGTTGAAGGCGGACGCAAAGGTTTCACTACTTTCTCCGACAAGGCCAAGGCTGAGCTCACCTGTATGGGTCAGTGAGACAACCCAAGCCGTTGATATATAAGGGCTCAAAGCCCCTGTCAACGCCTTGCGGCACTGGCGCCAGGCCCTTCCCCAGGAAGGCTGGCTGCATTTCAGGGCAAGCCCCAACAATAAGGCCAAGTTGCGCACAACTTGAGTGCATTAGTTAGTCACTCGACTTTTAGTATGCCTGCACTGGATATACCGACGTTTATTCGTCGCACTTCCCAGTGCCTGGGTGACGCTTCAAAACATGAACTCCGGCCATCTAGTGGCACGATTAACAATGAGGTAAATGCGATGCGCATCAGCATATTTGGTTTGGGTTACGTCGGCGCGGTATGTGCCGGTTGCCTGTCTGCACGGGGCCATGAGGTCGTTGGCGTAGACATCTCCAAGGAAAAGATCGACCTGATCAACGCGGGTAAATCCCCCATCGTTGAACCGGGTCTGGGCGAGCTGTTAAGCCAGGGCGTTCAAACCGGCCGACTGCGCGGCACCACCAATTTCGCCGAGGCAATCCGTGATACCGACCTGTCGATGATTTGCGTCGGCACGCCGAGCAAGAAGAACGGCGACCTGGAACTCAACTACATCGAATCGGTGTGCCGCGAGATCGGTTTTGTCCTGCGTGACAAGACCTCCCGTCACACCATCGTGGTCCGCAGCACCGTGCTGCCAGGTACCGTGGCCAATGTGGTGATTCCGATTCTCGAAGACTGCTCGGGCAAGAAAGCCGGCGTCGACTTCGGCGTCGCCGTAAACCCTGAGTTCCTGCGTGAAAGCACCGCCATCGCCGACTACGACCTGCCGCCGATGACCGTCATCGGTGAATTCGACACCGCTTCCGGCGATGTTCTGCAGTCGCTGTACGAAGAACTCGACGCGCCGATCATCCGCAAGGACATCGCCGTCGCCGAGATGATCAAGTACACCTGCAACGTCTGGCATGCGACCAAAGTGACCTTCGCCAACGAGATCGGCAACATCGCCAAGGCGGTGGGTGTCGACGGTCGCGAAGTGATGGAAGTGGTCTGCCAGGACAAGACCCTCAACCTGTCCCAGTACTACATGCGCCCGGGCTTTGCCTTCGGCGGTTCCTGCCTGCCCAAGGACGTGCGCGCCCTGACGTACCGCGCCGGCTCCCTCGACGTGGATGCGCCGCTGCTCAACTCGCTGATGCGCAGCAACGAGTCCCAGGTGCAAAACGCTTTCGACATCGTTTCCAGCCACGACAAACGCAAAGTCGCCCTGCTGGGCCTGAGCTTCAAGGCCGGCACCGATGACCTGCGCGAAAGCCCGCTGGTGGAACTGGCAGAGATGCTGATCGGCAAGGGTTTCGACCTGAGCATCTACGACAGCAACGTCGAATACGCTCGCGTGCACGGCGCCAACAAGGACTACATCGAAGGCAAGATCCCTCACGTGTCGTCCCTGCTCAACTCGGACTTCGACGAAGTGATCAACAACTCCGACGTGATCATCCTGGGCAACCGCGATGAGAAGTTCCGTGCCCTGGCGCACAACGCACCCCACGGCAAGCAAGTGGTCGACCTGGTGGGCTTCATGTCCAAGGCCACCAGCGTGAGCGGCCGTACCGAAGGCATTTGCTGGTAACAGCAACGGCAAGTTTCAAGCGGCAAGCGTCCTGATCCCCGGCGCTTGCTGCTTGAAGCCTCCTTCACCTGCGGAATGACGCCTATGTCCAAGTTAAAACACGTACTCCTCCAATCTGCCGGCTGGCTGTTTTTCCTGAGCCTGCTGATGGGACTCGCCCTGCTGTTGCCGGCGAGTACGTTCGACTCAGAGTCGAAGAATTTTATTTTCCTGATTGGCGCCGTCGGTATCTGGCGCTACTCGATGGGTGCTACGCATTTCTTTCGCGGCATGCTGTTCCTGTACGTGGTCTACCCGCACCTGCGGCGCAAAGTGCGCAAGCTGGGCAAGGCAGCAGACCCGTCCCACGTATTCCTGATGGTCACCAGCTTTCGGATCGACGCGCTGACCACGGCCCAGGTCTACAGCTCGGTGATCCGCGAGGCCATCGAATGTGGCTTCCCTACCACCGTGGTCTGCTCCCTGGTGGAAATGTCCGATGAGCTGCTGGTCAAGAGCCTGTGGGCCAGGATGAACCCGCCCGACCACGTCAAACTGGACTTCGTGCGCATCGCCGGTACCGGCAAGCGTGACGGCCTGGCCTTCGGTTTTCGCGCCATCTCCCGCCACCTGCCGGACGACCGTGCCGTAGTGGCCGTGATCGATGGCGACACCGTGCTCGCCGAGGGCGTAGTGCGCAAGACCGTGCCGTGGTTCCAGCTGTTCGGCAATGTCGGCGGCCTGACCACCAACGAGTTCTGCGAAGTGCGCGGCGGCTACATCATGAGCGAGTGGCACAAGCTGCGCTTCGCCCAGCGCCACATCAACATGTGCTCCATGGCCCTGTCCAAACGCGTGCTGACCATGACCGGCCGCATGTCGGTATTCCGCGCCAACGTGGTCACCGACCCGGGCTTCATTGCCGATGTGGAAAGCGACTCGCTGCAACACTGGCGCCTGGGCCGCTTCAAGTTTTTGACCGGTGACGACAAGTCCAGCTGGTTCAGCCTGATGCGCCTGGGCTACGACACCTTTTATGTGCCGGATGCCGCGATTCACACCGTGGAACACCCGCCGGAAAAGAGCTTTATCAAGGCCAGCCGCAAACTGATGTTCCGCTGGTACGGCAACAACCTGCGCCAGAACTCACGTGCCCTGGGCCTGGGTATGCGTCGCCTGGGCCTGTTCACCAGCATCGTGCTGTTTGATCAACGCGTGTCGATGTGGACCTCCCTGCTGGGGCTGACCGTGGCGATCATCGCCACCTTCAAATACGGCGGCGCGTTCATCCTCGCCTACCTGCTGTGGATCGGCATCACCCGCCTGATTCTGACCCTGCTGCTGTCGTGCTCCGGCCACAAGATCGGCCCGGCTTACCCGGTGATTCTCTATTACAACCAGATCATGGGCGCGCTGGTGAAGATCTACGTGTTCTTCCGCCTTGATCAACAGTCCTGGACCCGCCAGGACACCAAACTGACCCGCGATTTGGCCAGCTTTCAACGTTGGTTCAACACCTGGTCGTCTCGGACCATGACCTTCTCCGCCGGCAGCATTTTCGTCGCCGTGTTGCTGATGATGGTTTGACCCTGCCAAGCCTGAATTAACTAGGAACTAAACACCATGAATAGCCCAGTAAACGCCAACGTTGTCCACGAATCCGAAGCCCAGCGCCAACACGCCCGGGTCAAAATCCCGGCCAAGCTGCGCTTCTTCGGCGCCGATCAAACACCGATGGAAGTGCGGGTGATCGACCTGTCAGCCGGCGGCCTGGCCTTCAACGCCCCGCAGCAGCCGCTGAAAGTCGGCGATGTGCACAAGGGTCGCTTGCAGTTCGTGATCGACAACCTGGGCCTGGCGATGGACGTCGAGCTGCAGATTCGCTCCTACGACCGCCAGACCGGCCGCACCGGTTGCCAGTTCCAGAACCTCGATGCACAAGACATCTCCACCCTGCGCCACCTGATCACCTCGCACCTGGCCGGTGACATCGTGACCATGGGTGACGTGCTGGCAACCCTGCAACGCGACAACTTCACCAAGGCGCGCAAGGTCAAGGACGGCGGCAGCAACATGAGCGTCGGTGGCCGCCTGCGGGCGGTGACTTTCAGCCTCGGGATCTTCGTGGTGGGCCTGGCGGCATTCGGCTTCGTGGTCAAATCGGTGTACGGCATGTACTTCGTCAGCCACGCCACCTCCGGCCTGGTGAGCGTGCCCGGGATGAACGTGACCATGCCCCGCGATGGCACCGTGCAAAGCCTGATCAAAGGCGATGCGGTCGCCGCCAAAGGCGCGCCATTGGCAACCTTCAGCACCAGCATGCTCGACGTACTCAAGGGCCATCTGGACGAAGACCAGCTGCAACCGGCCAAGGTCGAAGAGCTGTTCGGCAAGCAAATGACCGGCACCCTCACCTCCCCTTGCGACTGCGTCGTGGCCCAGCAACTGGTCGCCGACGGTCAGTACGCCAGCAAGGGCGACGTGATCTTCCAACTGGTGCCACGCGGCAGCCAGGCCAACGTTGATGCACGTTTCTCCTATCGCCAGTTTGCCGACGTTCGCCCGGGCACCCGCGTGAACTTCCAGGTAGCGGATGAAGAGCAGGTACGCACCGGCACCATCGTCAGCAGCACCAGCCTGAACAGCAGCGAAATGTCCTCCGACATCCGCGTGCAGATCAAACCCGACGCCCCGCTGGACAGCACCTACGCCGGTCGCCCGGTTGAAGTGACCAGCGATCGCGGCCCGTCCCTGAACTGGCTGATCGACAAAGCCATGGCCAACGGTCTGTAAGCAGAGGACATGCCTGTGATGACTCTCTCAAAAACACCGCAATCCCTGTGGGAGCGGGCTTGCTCGCGAAAGCAGTGTGTCAGCCAACACATGCATCAACTGACAGGGCCCCTTCGCGAGCAAGCCCGCTCCCACATGGGAACTGTGGCGTTGCTGGCTGTTGCGGTCAGCCTCGCCGGTTGCGCCGGTCTGCCCGACCAACGCCTGGCCAATGAAGCGCTGAAACGTGGCGACACCGTCACTGCCCAGCAGAACTACCAGCAGCTCGCGGATTTGGGCTACAGCGAGGCCCAAGTGGGCCTGGCGGATATCCAGGTCGGCACCCGCGACCCCGAGCAAATCAAGCAGGCCGAAGCGACGTACCGCGCGGCCGCCGATACATCGCCCCGTGCCCAGGCACGCCTGGGCCGCCTGCTGGTGGCCAAGCCCGGCGCGACCGAAGCCGAACACCATGAAGCCGAAGGCCTGCTGAAAAGAGCCTTTGCCAATGGCGAAGGCAACACCCTGATCCCGCTGGCAATGCTCTACCTGCAATACCCGCACAGTTTCCCGAACATCAACGCCCAGCAGCAGATCAGCAAATGGCGCGCCTCGGGTTACCCGGAAGCCGGTCTCGCCCAGGTGCTGCTGTATCGCACCCAGGACACCTACGACCAGCACCTGGATGAAGTGGAAAGCATCTGCAAGGCGGCGCTGAACACCACCGATATCTGCTACGTCGAGCTGGCCACGGTCTACCAGAAAAAAGCCGAGCCGGAAAAACAGGCCGACCTGCTCAAGCAGATGGAAGCCGGCTACAGCCGCGGCACCGTCACCGCCCAACGGGTCGACAGCGTGGCTCGTGTACTGGGTGATGCAAGCCTGGGCAAGACCGACGAAAAAACCGCCCAGGCCCTGCTGGAAAAAATCGCCCCCGGCTACCCGGCCTCCTGGGTCAGCCTGGCGCAACTGCTCTACGACTTCCCGGAACGGGGCGACGTCGACCAGATGATGAAGTACCTCGACAACGGCCGCGCCGCCGACCAGCCCCGCGCCGAACTGTTGCTGGGCAAGCTCTACTACGAAGGCAAGTGGGTCCCGGCTGACGCCAAGGCCGCCGAAGAACACTTCCAGAAAGCCGTCGGCCGCGAAGTCGCCGCCGACTACTACCTCGGCCAGATCTACCGCCGTGGCTACCTGGGCAAGGTCTATTCGCAAAAGGCCCTGGACCATCTGTTGACCGCTGCGCGCAACGGCCAGAACAGCGCCGACTTCGCGATTGCCCAGCTGTTTTCCCAAGGCAAGGGCACCAAGCCCGACCCGCTTAACGCCTATGTCTTCAGCCAGTTGGCCAAGGCCCAGGACACGCCGGAAGCCAACGACCTGGCGACCCAGCTCGAAGCGCCGCTGACCCCGGAACAACGCGCCGAAGGCCAACGCCTGGTGCAACAGGAACTGGCCGTGCGCGGCACCCTGGCCCAAAGCACGCTGCAATTGCACGCCCTGCAAGAAGAAGACGGCGAGGAATCCCTATGAAGCTCAACCCATTCGTCAAGGCCGGCATCGGCCTGACCTTCGCCCTGCTGTGGTCGTGCCCGACCCTGGCGGCGCTGACCGAAGCCAAGAACTTCGGCCTGGAAGTCAAAGTCACCGGCCAGTCCGAAGATGACCGCGACCTGGGCACCCAGAAAGGCGGCGACGTCAACGGCATCGGCCTTGACCTGCGCCCGTGGATCTACGGTGAAAGCGGCAACTGGAGCGCCTACGCCATGGGCCAGGCCGTGACCTCCAGCGACATCATCGAGACCGACACCCTGCAACAGTCCTCGGATGATGCCACTCAACAGACCAGCAATGACGACCGCAAGAGCAAGAAGAACTACCTGGCGATGCGCGAGTTCTGGGTCGCCTATGGCGGCTTCACGCCCTACCCCGGCGAGATCCTCAAGCTCGGTCGCCAACGCCTGCGCAATGACGACGGCCAATGGCGCGACACCAATATCGAAGCGCTGAACTGGACCTTCGACACCACCTTGCTCAAGGCCAATGTCGGCGTCGCCGAGCGCTTCAGCGAATACCGCACCGACCTCAAGGAACTGTCGCCCAAGGACAAGGACCGTCAGCACCTGTACGCCGACGCCGCCTATCAGTGGACGCCAGGCCAGTGGATCGGCCTGCGCGCGCACCACACCCATGATGACGGCAAGCTCGACTACCCGGAACCGGGCGTGGCCACCGACTCGCTGGACAAGCGCGAGAACGGCGACCTGACCTGGCTCGGCATCGAAGCCAACAGCGACGCCTACAACTGGCGCAACACCAACACCGTCAACTACTGGGCGAGCGTCACCGGCATGCAGGGCGACCGCGACACGGTCAACGCCTTGAACGCCGACGGCACCCGCCCGGCCAACGCCAAGCGCAGCGATGACGTGAATGGCTGGGCCACCGATTTGGGTGTACGCCTGCGCCTCGACCCGCAGTGGCAAGTGGGCGCCGCCTACTCCCGCGCCAGTGCCGAATACGAGCAGAACGGCCTGCAAAGCAACCGTTCGAACTGGACCGGTACCCAGTCCCGCG
Source organism: Pseudomonas sp. NPDC087814 (assembly GCF_044742865.1). Taxonomy (NCBI): domain Bacteria; kingdom Pseudomonadati; phylum Pseudomonadota; class Gammaproteobacteria; order Pseudomonadales; family Pseudomonadaceae; genus Pseudomonas; species Pseudomonas sp. NPDC087814. The sequence goes on from NZ_JBIUVK010000010.1 coordinate 122,913, forward strand.
TCCATCGCTTCGGCGAAGCGTTTCGCGGCGAGATGAACAACATGCAGTCGATGAGCCTGTTCGGGTCCTGGCAGCTGCGCGAGGACTATGACGCAAGCCTTGTGTACCACAAGTTCTGGCGCGTCGACGGCAACAAGCCGGTGGGCAGCAACGGCATCGATGCCGTGCAGAACAACACCGATGACGTGACCGGCGCGATCCTGTCCAGCACGTCCCTGCCGCTTGAAGACGGCAAGAAAGACCTGGGCCAGGAGATGGACCTGGTGGTCACCAAGTACTTCAAGAAAGGCCTGCTGCCGGCCGGGCTCAGCCAGTCGATCGACGAGCCGTCGGCCCTGGTGCGCTTCCGTGCAGGCGTGTTCAAGCCGGGCGACGCCTATGGCAGCCAGGTCGACTCGTACATGCATCGCGCCTTTGTCGACGTGATCTGGAAGTTCTGATGGGAGCCTGCGCAATGAAGTCTCAAAGCCTGCTCGTCGCGGCCATGCTGTTGGCCAGCGCCTCGGCCTTCGCCGACAAAGCGCCGACCATCGCCAAAGAGCTGCAACAGGCCAAGACCTACACCATCTCCAGCCCGCCGACCGAGCCGCTGGAGATGGCCAAGCCTGCGCTGCCGGACGTGTCCGGCTACACCGCGGCCAATATCGCGAAAAAGATCGTGCGTACCAAGCCAGGCAAAATCAGCATCCGCCGGATGATGCAGGAAGACGCCCTGAAGGACTTCATCGGCGGCGACAACAAGATGGCCGAATGGGTAGTGCGCCAGCACGGCATTCCCCAGGCGATCTTTGTCGACGACGGCTACATGAACCTCAAGGACCTGCTGAAGAAAGTGCCCAAGCAGTACTTCAGCGAAACCTCGCCGGGGGTGTTCCTGGCCAAGTTGCCGATCGTGGTGGGCCGTAAAGGCATCCTCGAAATCGACAAGCAGACTCAAGAGCTGCGCCTGTCCCAGGAAGCCGGTTCGTTCCTGATCAACGACGGCCAGCTGTTCGTACGTGACACCAGAATCACCGGCTGGCGCGAGAAGACCAACGGCCCGGCGACCTTCCAGTCGCCCAAGGAATTCCGCCCGTTCCTGCTGGCCTGGGGCGGCACCGAGACCTACATCGCCAACAGCAAGATGGCCAGTTTCGGCTACGCCAACAGTAAGTCGTATGGCGTGAGTATTTCCCAGTACACGCCGAACATGGCCAAGGTGCTCAAGCGCCCCGAGCCGACGGGCTGGATCGTCGACTCCGAGTTCTCGGACATGTGGTACGGCTTCTACTGCTACGAAACCACCGGCTTTGTGCTCAAGGGCAATACCTACAAGGACAACATCGTCTACGGCATTGACCCCCACGACCGTTCACACGGCCTGATCATCACCGACAACACCGTCTACGGCACGAAGAAGAAGCACGGCATCATCATTTCCCGGGAAGTGAACGACAGCTTCATCTTCAACAACCGCAGCTTCGACAACAAGCTCTCGGGCCTGGTGATCGACCGTAACAGCGTCAACAACCTGATCGCCGACAACGAGATCTACCGCAACCACACCGACGGCATCACCCTCTATGAGAGCGGCGATAACCTGCTGTGGGGCAACAAGGTGATCAGCAACCGTCGCCACGGCATCCGCGTGCGTAACAGCGTGAACATTCGCCTGTACGAGAACATTGCCATGGCCAACGGGCTGACCGGCGTGTACGGCCACATCAAGGATTTGACCGACACCGACCGCGACATCGCCCTCGACCCGTTCGACACCAAGGTCTCGCTGATCGTGGTCGGCGGTGAACTGGCCGCCAACGGCAGCGGGCCGCTGTCCATCGACTCGCCGTTGAGCGTCGAGCTGTACCGCGTATCGATGCTTGCGCCGACCAAATCCAGTGGCATCAGCTTCTCGGGCGTTCTTGGCGATCGCCAGGAAGAGATCCTCGACTTGCTGGTACGCCAGAAGAAAGCCGTGCTGATCGACCCTGTCGAACGCCAGACCGAAATGCAGGACTGAGGATGACCTTTATGCACCCACACATGATCAAACTGCTCAGCCTTTCGGGTTTGACCCTCGGCCTGCTCGCGGCCAGCCAGGGCGTGCGCGCCGACGAAATCAAGGCGCCAACCTTCACCGCCGAACCGTGCTGCAGCCTGTGCCCGGCCGCCCACGACGCGAAGAACTACACCACCCGCTACCAGCAGAACTTCACCACCCTGGTGCAAGCCCAGGGCGACTGGCTGTTCCGGACCCAGGAAGACCTGCGCACCGAATTCGACACCAGCCCCGCCGGCTACAAACGCATGCAGCAGCTGCACGATGCGTTCAAGAGCAAGGGCGTGGAACTGGTGGTGGTCTACCAGCCGACCCGTGGCTTGGTGAACCGCAACAAGCTCAACCCTGAAGAGAAAGCCAGGTTCGATTTCGACAAGGCCCTGGGCAATTACAAGACCATGCTCGGGCGCTTCGCCAAGATGGGCTACGTCGTACCGGACCTGTCGCCGCTGACCAACGAGCAACTGCCGGACGAGTTGCCGGCCCACGATTTCTACTTCCGCGGCGACCAACACTGGACGCCATACGGCGCCCAGCGCACCGCCAAAATCGTCGGTGCGAAAGTGCGGGCGATGCCTGAATTTGCCGGCATCCCGCAGCGCGAATTCGAGACCAAACGGTCCGGACGCATGGGCAAGACCGGCACCCTGCACAACATGGCCGGGCAACTGTGCGGAACCAGCTACGCGATCCAGTACATGGACCAGTTCACCACCGAGCCCAAGGGCGAAGCGGCAGACGGCGACCTGTTCGGTGATTCCGGCAACCCGCAGATCACCCTCGTGGGTACCAGCCACAGTGGCAAGAACTACAATTTCGCCGGCTTCCTGGAACAGGAAATCGGTGCCGACATCCTTAACGTCGCCTTCCCCGGTGGTGGCCTGGAAGGCTCGATGATCCAGTACCTGGGCAGCGAAGAATTCCAGAAGACCCCGCCGAAGATCCTGATCTGGGAATTCTCGCCGCTGTATCGCCTGGACCAGGAGACCATCTACCGCCAGATGATGTCGCTGCTGGACAACGGCTGTGAAGGCAAGACCGCCCAGATGAGCGCCAGCACCACGCTGAAACCCGGCAAGAACGAATTGCTGGTGAACAGTTCGAACAAAGACCTGCGCAACAGCAGTCACCAGGTCGACATCCGCTTCGCCGACCCATCGGTGAAAACCCTGCAAGCCACCCTCTGGTACATGAACGGGCGCCACGAGGACATCAAGATCGAGAAACCCGAAACATCCGATACAGACGGGCGTTTCGCCTTTGAACTGCGTACCGATGAAGACTGGGCCACGCAAAACCTGCTGGCCGTGGAAGTGCAGGGCCCTGAAGCGGGCCAGGCCGCGCAGAAAGTCGAAGCGAAAATTTGCACACGCAACGTATTCCCCGCCGGTGGTCAACAGACTGCTTCAACGGGGCAATGAGGTTACTTATGCAGAAGTTATTGATTCCAACGCTGCTGGGCCTGGCGATGTTTGCCGGCCAAGTCAACGCCGCCGCACCACTGCGTCCGCCCCAGGGTTATTTCGCCCCAGTGGAAGCATTCAAGACCGGCGACTTCAAGAATGACTGCGACGCCATGCCGGCGCCGTACACCGGCTCGCTGCAATTTCGCAGCAAGTACGAAGGTTCGGACAAGGCTCGTTCCACCCTGAATGTGCAGTCCGAAAAAGCCTTTCGCGACAGCACCGCCGACATCACCAAGCTGGAAAAAGACACCAGCAAGCGTGTGATGCAATTCATGCGCGACGGCCGTCCGGAGCAGTTGGAATGCACGCTGAACTGGCTCACGAGCTGGGCCAAGGCCGATGCATTGATGTCCAAGGACTTCAACCACACCGGCAAGTCCATGCGCAAATGGGCACTGGGCAGCATGGCGTCGGCCTATGTGCGCCTGAAGTTCTCCGACTCTCATCCGCTGGCCAACCACCAGCAGGAGTCGCAGTTGATCGAAGCCTGGTTCAGCAAAATGGCCGACCAGGTGGTGAGCGACTGGGACAACCTGCCGCTGGATAAAACCAACAACCACTCCTACTGGGCTGCCTGGTCGGTGATGGCGACCTCCGTCGCCGTGAACCGCCGCGACCTGTTTGACTGGGCCGTGAAGGAATACAAGGTCGGCGCCAACCAGGTGGATGCCCAAGGCTTCCTGCCGAACGAATTGAAGCGTCAGCAACGGGCCCTTTCGTACCACAACTACGCCCTGCCGCCGCTGGCGATGATCGCCAGTTTTGCCCTGGTGAACGGTGTGGACCTGCGCCAGGAAAACAACGGCGCGTTGAAACGCCTGGGTGACAAGGTGCTGGCCGGGGTGAAAGACCCGGAGATCTTCGAGCAGAAGAACGGCAAGGAACAGGACATGAAGGACCTCAAGGAAGACATGAAATTTGCCTGGCTTGAGCCCTTCTGCACCCTCTACACCTGCGCCCCGGATGTGATCGAGCGCAAGCACGGCATGCAGCCGTTCAAGACATTCCGCCTGGGGGGTGACCTGACCAAGGTCTACGACCCGGCGCATGAGAAAGGCAACAAAGGCAGCTGACGAAACGCACTTCAAATGTGGGAGCGGGCTTGCTCGCGAAGGCGCTGTGTCAGTCGCCCTCTGTGTTGAATGACACACCGCATTCGCGAGCAAGCCCGCTCCCACATTTTGAGCCGGTTTCGTCAGTGGGAATGTAATACCGCCCCTCTCCGTTTTCGGTGGGGGGTTTGGGGGGGCCGTTGGCCCTTGACTGTTGGTTAAACATGGAGAGATCGGGATGGTTTTCTCGTCCAATGTGTTCCTGTTCCTGTTCTTGCCGATCTTCCTCGGCTTGTACTACCTGAGCGGGCAACGCTATCGCAATCTGCTGCTGCTGGTTGCCAGTTATGTGTTCTACGCCTGGTGGCGAGTGGACTTCCTGGCGCTGTTCGCCGCCGTGACGCTGTGGAACTACTGGATCGGCCTCAAGGTCGGTGCGGCAGGCGTGCGCACCAAGCCGGCCCAGCGCTGGCTGCTGCTGGGCGTGGCGGTCGATCTGTGCATCCTCGGCTACTTCAAGTACGCCAACTTCGGTGTCGACAGCATCAACCTGATGATGAAGTCGGCCGGCCTGGAACCCTTCATCCTCACCCACGTGCTGTTGCCGATCGGGATCTCGTTCTACATCTTCGAGTCCATCAGCTACATCATCGACGTGTACCGCGGCGACACCCCGGCCACCCGCAACCTGATCGACTTTGCGGCGTTCGTGGCGATCTTCCCGCACCTGATTGCCGGCCCGGTGTTGCGCTTTCGCGACCTGGCCGACCAGTTCAACAACCGCACCCACACCCTCGATAAATTCTCCGAGGGCTGCACGCGGTTCATGCAGGGTTTCATCAAGAAGGTGTTTATCGCCGACACCCTGGCGGTGGTCGCCGATCATTGCTTCGCCCTGCAAAACCCTACGACGGGTGACGCCTGGCTCGGCGCACTGGCGTACACCGCGCAGCTGTACTTCGACTTCTCCGGCTACAGCGACATGGCCATCGGCCTGGGCTTGATGATGGGTTTTCGCTTCATGGAAAACTTCAAGCAGCCGTACATCAGCCAGTCGATCACCGAGTTCTGGCGGCGCTGGCATATCAGCCTGTCCACCTGGCTGCGTGACTACCTGTACATCACCCTGGGCGGCAACCGTAAAGGCACGCTGACCACCTACCGCAACCTGTTCCTGACCATGCTCCTCGGTGGCCTGTGGCACGGTGCGAACATCACCTACATCGTGTGGGGCGCCTGGCACGGCATGTGGCTGGCGATTGAAAAAGCCATCGGCCTCAACACCGCACCGCGCAGTTTCAACGTTGTGCGCTGGGCCTTCACCTTCCTGCTGGTGGTGATGGGCTGGGTGATCTTCCGCTCGGAAAACCTGCACGTCGCCGGCCGTATGTACGGCGCGATGTTCAGCTTCGGCGAGTGGTCGCTGTCGGAACTCAACCGCGCCAGCCTCACCGGCCTGCAAGTGGCAACCCTGGTGGTGGCGTACGCAACCCTGGCGTTTTTCGGCCTGCGGGACTTCTACAACAACCGCCCACCGGAAAAAACCAAGCCTGCGGTCAACACCCAGGCCGATGGCCCGGCGACTGCGCAACCGGGCTTGATCAAGGCCGTACCGGGCGACAACCCGGGCAGCATCCATGAGCCCGGCTACACCGTGGGCACCGAGGCCACCGTGCAACCGGCCTACTGGAGCGCCACCTGGCCACGCTACGCCATGCGCGCCGCAGTACTGCTGCTGTTCGTGGCGTCGATTCTCAAACTTTCGGCGCAGAGCTTCTCGCCGTTCCTTTACTTCCAGTTCTGAGGGAGCCGACCATGACCCGTTCATTACGCGTCCTCTACATCGCCTTGTTCCTCGCCGTGCTGCTGGCGTTGGGCGCCTGGTCGATGCGCAGTTTCCTGGGCTTCAGCACCAACGCCGACGCCACCGTGCTCAACGGCCGCTGGACCAAGGCCGTCGAGACCCACTACGACGACCAGTTCCCGATCAAGCGCCTGGGCACCAACCTCTGGGCAGCGCTGGACTACAAGCTGTTCAACGAAGGCCGCCCTGGCGTGGTAATTGGCCGCGACCACTGGTTGTACAGCGACGAGGAATTCAACCCCATCGTCAACGAAGACCAGAACCTGCAAGGCAACTACGCCTTGGTGGAAGGCGTGCGCCAGAAGCTCAAGGCCCAGGGTATCCAACTGGTGATGGCGATCGTGCCAGCCAAGGTGCGGCTGTACCCGGAACACGTGGGTGAAGTGCAGCCGGCGAGCATCCGCGCCGGTCTGTACCAGGACTTCCATGCCCGCATGGCCGCCGACAAGATCGTCGCCCCTGACCTGATGGGCCCGCTGCAACAGGCCAAGCTGCACGGCCAGCAAGTGTTCCTGCGCACCGACACCCACTGGACCCCGGACGGCGCTGAAGTGGCGGCCAAAGAATTGGCCAAGACAATTGCCAACAAAACGCCCCTGAGCGGCGAGCCTCAACGCTTTGTCACCGAAGCCGAGAAGACCGAGCCACACAAGGGCGACCTGCGCCTGTTCCTGCCGCTGGACCCGCTGTTCGAAAACCTGATGCCGCCCAAGGAGCCGCTGCAAAAACGCGTGACGCACCTGGCTGAAACCAAGGGCGACGATGCGCTGTTCACCGACAGTGAAACCCCGGTGGCACTGGTGGGCACCAGCTACAGCGCCAACCCGAACTGGAACTTTGTCGGCGCGCTGAAGCAAGCCCTGGGCAGCGACGTCATCAACTACTCCGAAGACGGCCACGGCCCGATCCTGCCGATGCTCAGCTACCTGAAAAGCGACGACTTCAAGAACAGCCCGCCACAGGTGCTGATCTGGGAGTTTCCCGAGCGTTATCTGCCTGTGAACAACGAAATCGGCGATGCCGACCCGCAGTGGGTTGCGCAGCTCAAACAAGCCGGTATGCGCCAACAGAACATGGCTATCAACACCCCCACCGTTAAAAACATGAACTCCGAGACGCCCGACCGGGCGCAAAACTGAAAGAGAGGTAACTCACATGACTTTCACTACTAACCTCGCAAAAACTTTTGCCCTCGTCGCCGGCATGAGCGTTGTTTCGATGTCCGCCTTCGCCGGTGGCGACGCCGCCCTCTACGGTCCCGTCGCGCCAAAAGGCTCGAGCTTTGTGCGGGTGTACAACGCCAGCAACCAGGAAGTCAGCGCCACCGTCGGCAGCACCAACCTCAACGAGGTTGCACCGCTGGCCAGCAGTGACTTCAGCTTCATGCCGGGCGGTGACTACAGCGCCAAGGTCGGCAGCCAGACCCTGCCGGTCAAGCTCGCCGCCGACCACTACTACACCCTGGTCAGCAGCGGCAGCGGCCAACCGCAACTGATCGAAGAACCGCCGTTCAAGAACAAGCAGAAATCCCTGGTGCGCGTGCAGAACCTCAGTGACAAGTCGCTGACCCTGAAAACCGCCGATGGCAAGACCGACGTGGTCCAGGCCGTGGCCGCCAAGGGCCGTGGCGAGCGCGAGATCAACCCGGTGAAGGTCAGCCTGGCGCTGTATGAAGGCGATAAAAAAGTCGGCGACGTGAAGCCGGTAGCTCTGGAACGCGGTGAGGCCGCAGTGCTGTACGTCACCGGCACCGGCGCCAACCTGTCGCCAGTGTGGGTGAAACGCCCTGTGTCGACCCGCTGATTAGATTTTCAGATTGACGCTGCCCCCTGTGGGAGCTGGCTTGCCTGCGATGCGGACAACTCGGTGTATCAGGTACACCGAGGTGATGCCATCGCGGGCAAGCCCGGCTCCCACAGGCTCTAACCAAATTTGATTCAAGGAGAAACACCATGATCCCAGTAATCCTTTCCGGTGGTAGCGGCTCACGTCTTTGGCCGCTTTCGCGTAAACAGTTTCCCAAGCAGTTCCTGGCCCTGACCGGCGAGCACACCTTGTTCCAGCAAACCCTGGAGCGCCTGGTGTTCGACGGCATGGACGCGCCCATCGTGGTGTGCAACAAGGACCACCGCTTTATCGTCAACGAGCAACTGGCTGCCCGCAAACTGGAAACCCAGCGCATCCTGATGGAGCCGTTCGGCCGCAATACCGCGCCGGCCGTGGCCCTGACGGCGATGATGCTGGTCAACGAAGGCCGCGACGAACTGATGCTGGTGCTGCCCGCCGACCACGTGCTGGATGACCAGAAAGCCCTGCAACGCGCCCTGGCCCTGGCCACTGTGGCGGCTGAGCGTGGCGAAATGGTGCTGTTCGGTGTGCCGGCCACCCGTCCGGAGACCGGCTACGGCTATATCAAGTCGACCAACGATTCGCTGCTGCCCGAAGGCGTCAGCCGCGTGCAACAGTTCGTGGAAAAACCCGATGAAAAACGCGCCGCCGAATTCGTCAAGAGCGGTGGTTATTTCTGGAACAGCGGCATGTTCCTGTTCCGTGCCAGCCGCTTCCTCGAAGAGCTGAAAAAACACGACCCGGATATTTACGACACCTGCCTGCTGACCCTGGAACGCAGCAACCAAACCGCCGACACCATCGACATCGACGAATCCACCTTCGCCTGCTGCCCGGACAACTCCATCGACTACGCCGTGATGGAAAAAACCCAACTGGCCTGCGTGGTGCCGTTGACTGCCGGCTGGAGCGACGTGGGTTGCTGGGCATCGCTGTGGGACGTGAATGAAAAAGACGCCAACGGTAACGTCAGCAAGGGCGACGTGGTGATCCAGGACAGCAAGAACTGCATGATCCACGGCAACGGCAAGCTGGTGTCGGTGATTGGCCTGGAAAACATCGTGGTGGTGGAAACCAAGGACGCGATGATGATTGCCCACAAGGACAAGGTCCAGGGCGTCAAGCAGATGGTCAACACCCTCAACGAGCAGGGCCGCAGCGAAACCCAGAACCACTGCGAGGTGTACCGTCCATGGGGCTCGTACGACTCGGTGGATATGGGCGGGCGCTTCCAGGTCAAGCACATCTCGGTGAAACCGGGCGCGTGCCTGTCGTTGCAGATGCACCACCACCGCGCCGAACACTGGATCGTGGTCAGCGGCACCGCCGAAGTCACCTGTGACGAGAACGTGTTCCTGCTCACCGAAAACCAGTCCACCTACATCCCGATTGCCTCGGTGCACCGTTTGCGTAACCCGGGCAAGATTCCATTGGAGATTATCGAGGTGCAGTCCGGCAGCTACCTGGGTGAAGACGATATCGAGCGCTTTGAAGATATCTACGGTCGATCCACGCCAATCGAGCGTGGCGTGTCGGTGAAAACCATCGCGCAGTAAACAGAGCAGCACAACAAGCCCCCGCCCCACCGACTGCGTCCCCTATCCGCAGCCGGTGGGCCGGGGGCTTTTTCTTTGGGGCCGGGGAACCCGAAGATGGTCAACTCCACCTACGCTTGGTTAGGATGCCCGTTCCGTTTTCGAGGTTGTTGCCATGTTCTTTGGTGTCTTGCTGATTATCACCTGGCTGATCCTCTTGCTGCGCTACCCCGCCAGGGCGTTGCCGGTTTCCCTCGCGGCCGCCGTCGGCCTGGGCCTGGTGGCGGTATGGGTGGTGTGGCTGGACAACCGCGAGGCCCAGCAATTGGCACGCCTGGAACTGCGTACCGTCTACGCGCCGAAAGAATGCCCGGCAGACCGCCCGCTCAAGCTCACCTTGAACAACGGCAACAACGTACCGCTGACCGAACTGCGTTGGCGCATCGCCGCGTATGCGCCGGGCGATACGGTCAACCTGGCAGACAACGTGTACGCTGCCCCGCGCTATCGCGGCCCCGGCGAACTGCAGGCCGGCGCCACCTGGGAAGACTGCCTGCCAGTGCCGCCGCTGCGCCCCGGCTACCGCCCGCAAACCCTGGAATTTCGTGCCGAGCATTTGCAAGGCAGCTTCTCTGACTGATAACGACAAAGGACTGATCCATGCCCAACGTACTGATCACCGGGTGCTCCAGTGGCATTGGCCGTGCCCTGGCGGACGCCTTCAAGCAAGCCGGCTTTGACGTGTGGGCCAGCGCCCGGCGCAGCGAGGATGTGGCGGCACTCGCCAGCGCCGGCTTTAACGCGGTGCAACTGGACGTCAACGACAGCGCTGCACTGGCGCAGTTGGCCGGGCAGGTCGGCGAGCTGGATGTGCTGATCAACAACGCCGGCTATGGCGCCATGGGCCCGTTGCTCGACGGCGGCACCCAGGCGATGCAGCAGCAATTCGAGACCAACGTATTCTCAGTGGTCGGCGTGACTCAGGCGCTGTTCCCGGCCCTGCGTCGCCGTAAAGGGTTGGTGGTGAATATCGGCAGCGTGTCCGGCGTGTTGGTCACACCGTTCGCCGGTGCGTATTGCGCCTCGAAAGCCGCAGTGCATGCCTTGAGTGATGCGTTGCGCATGGAGCTCGCACCGTTTGACGTGCGGGTGATGGAAGTGCAGCCAGGCGCCATCGATACAAGTTTTGCAAAAAACGCCGGCACCCAGGCCGAACTGTTGATCAATGAAAAGTCGCCCTGGTGGCCACTGCGCGAAAGCATCCGCGCCCGGGCCAAGGCTTCCCAGGATCGGCCTACGCCCGCTCGCGATTTTGCCGCGGACGTGCTCAAGGCCGTGCAACAGGGCACGCCGCCGCGCCTGTTGCGCTCGGGTAATGGTTGCCGGGCACTGCCATTGATGGCGGCGTTGCTGCCCAAGGGCTTGCTGGAGACTGTCTTGAAAAAGCGCTTTGGCCTGAGCGGCCAGCTCTAAGAGCCCCCGCCTCCCCGTGGCGAGGGAGCTTGCTCCCGCTGGGCTGCGCAGCAGCCCCAAAACCATCCGCCCAAGTTTCCTGAAAGAATGCGCTGACCTTTTCAGGGGCGCTTCGCCCCCCCCCAGCGGGAGCAAGCTCCCTCGCCACACGGTTTCTCGGCTGATCAGCCTTTCATGAAATCAATGAAGGCCCGCACTTTCAGGGGCAAATGCCGGGTATCCGGGTACAACGCGTACACCCCCTGCGGCGCAAATCGATACCCCGGCAGCAACCGCACCAAACGCCCCGCATCCAGGTCTTCCTGCACCAGCCACTGGGGCAGGATCGCCACGCCATGCCCGCGCAAGGCAAACGCCTGGAGAATGGCGGCACTGTCGGCAACCAGTGAAGCCTTGCCGGGGCCTGGACGGTACAGGTGCTCATGGCCGGCCGGGTCGAGCACCGTCAACTCCGTCAGCCGCCCGTGCCCCAGCTTGGGCAGTTGCTCCAGCTCTTCCAGCGTGGCGACCCCGGCAAACCCCGGTGCAGCCACGGCGAGGATTTCGTAGCTCGACAGCTGCACCGCCCGATGATTGGAGTCGAGCATCCGCCCCAATCGAATAGCCACATCGAAGCGCTCGGAGATCAGATCGGCGTGGCTGGAGGAGGTGGATAACTGGATGTTCAATTCCGGGTGCAGGCCGCGAAAGGTTTCCACTGCCGGCACCACCACCGCCAATCCGTATTCGACGGTGGTGGTGATCCGCAATGTGCCCTTGAGCTGGCTGTGCTCCGAACGGGCCTCTTCCACCGCCAGGCGCGCTTCTTCCAGCATGCGCGTGCAGCGCAGGTAAAAGCGTTCGCCCGCATCGGTCAGTGCCAGTTGCCGAGTACTGCGGGTCAGCAGGGTCACGCCCAGCTCGGCTTCCAGGCGCTTGAGGTTGAAGCTCACCACCGCTCGCGTCTGCCCGAGGACATCCGCGGCTGCCGTCAACGAACCGGCCTCGACCACGGCCTTGAAGGTGTCGAAACGATCCAGGCTGACCATATGCCACGCGCTCCTTTGTCAAAATATTTTTGACAATCTAACAGTCAAACCGCTGTTTCCCAAGTGCCCGCACCCGCCTACCCTGCCGCCATCCACAGCAGGAACCGCGCAATGACCTACCGCTCGAAAGTCACCTGGATCTTTCTACTGGGCTTCGCCCTCGACCTGGTGAACATGTTTGTCGCCACCATCGCTTACCCGGACATCGCCCGCGAGTTGCACGCCTCGGTCACGCAACTGGCATGGATCGGCAACGCCTACATGCTCGGCCTGACCGTCGTCATTCCCCTGAGTGTTTGGCTGGCGGCGCTGCTGGGTGAGCGCCGGTTGATTGCCGTCAGCCTGTTGCTGTTCGGCGTAGCCTCGGTGCTGGTGGGCCAGGCCGCCTCGATTGAAGCGCTGATCGGCTGGCGCCTGTTGCAGGGCTTGGGTGGCGGCTTGTTGATTCCGGTGGGGCAAGCCTTGGCCTATCGGCATTTTCCGCCGGCAGAACGCAGCCAACTGACAGCCAGGGTCATGCTGGTGGCGCTGCTGATTCCGGCGTTGTCGCCAGCATTGGGCGGCCTGGTGGTGGACAGCGTGTCGTGGCGCTGGATCTTTTTCGCCAACCTGCCGCTGGCGCTGATCACCTTGATGTTGACCTTGCGCTGGCTGGTGGCAGACACGCCCGCGTCCACACGCCCGGCGCTGGAGCTCGGTCACGTATTGGGCCAGGCTCGCCGCCCGATGCTGCGGGTCGCGATGCTGGTTTACCTGTTCATCCCGGGGGTGTTTATCGGCACCAGCCTGGTGGCGATTCTTTATCTGCACGGCCTCGGCTTTACCGCCAGCCACATCGGCGCGCTGATGCTGCCGTGGGCGCTGGCCTCGGGGCTGGCGATTGCCTTGAGCAAAAAACTGTTCAATCGCTGCGGGCCGAGGCCGCTGCTGCTGGCGGGCATGCTGCTGCAAGCCCTCGGCATCCTGTTGCTGATCGAGCCGCACCCGGTTGTCGTGGTGCTCGCCTACCTCCTGATGGGCCTGGGTGGCAGCCTGTGCAGCAGCACCGCGCAAACCCTGGCCTTTCTCGACATTCCGGCCGAGCGCATGGGGCATGCCAGCGCCTTGTGGAACATCAATCGGCAATTGAGTTTTTGCCTCGGTGCCGCCGTGCTCAGTGGGGTGCTGGCTGCGCTGGACTCGTTCACCGTCACCTTCGCGATTGCCGCGGCGTTGACCCTGTTTCCATTATTTGCCGTACTGTGCCTGGATGCGTCCAAGGTACGGACACTGCTTCACCCTGCCAGCGAGCCCACACGATGATTGACTACCGCGATTTTTTTGATGAAGTGATCCAGGCCCATGTCGAGATCGAGCAATGGTTTGCCGGCACAGCCCCCGAGGGAACACTGGAGGTTTTGCTGAGGCGTTTTTCGCCGGACTTTTCCATGATCACCCCGGCGGGCAAACAACTGGATTTTGCACTGCTCAACCAGCTGTTCAGCCAGGCTGGCGGCAAGCGGCCCGGGTTCAGGATCAGCCTCAGCGAGTTTGCCGGGATTGACCGACACGCCCGTGGCGCAACGGTAAGTTATCGCGAACAGCAGGTGGATGGCAGCGGTGCCCAAACCGATCGGCGATCGACCGTGGTGTTTGAAAAACAGGCCAGTGGCGCCCTGCTGTGGCGCCATTTGCACGAGACGTTTCTACAGGCCTGACACGGTAAAAATGTGGGAGCGGGCTTGCTCGCGAATGCGGTGGATCAGTCGATATTTTCGTTGACAGACACACTGCCTTCGCGAGCAAGCCCGCTCCCACATTCAGTTCTGTGTTTGGTTGACGATCACGGTGCAGGTGATCCCCGCCGCCAACAGCACACCTTCCGGCACTTCATCGATATGAATCCGCACCGGCACCCGCTGGGCCAGGCGCACCCAGTTGAACGTCGGGTTCACATCGGCGATCAACTCGCGGCTCTCCGGGTTGTCCCGGTCGTAGATGCCGCGCGAAATGCTTTCCACGTGCCCCTTGAGGGTTTCGCCGCTCATCAACTGCATGTCGGCCTTGTCCCCGACTTTGACGTGGGGCAGCTTGGTTTCTTCGAAGAAGCCGTACACCCAGAACGAGTTCATATCCACCACCGCCATCTTCGCCTCGCCGATGCGTGCATAGTCGCCGCGGTGCACGTTGAGGTTGGTGACGTAGCCGTCGACCGCCGCCACCACCTGGGTGCGCTTGAGGTTCAGTTGCGCCGCTTCAAGCTGGGCCAGGGCATGTTGGTAGTCGGCCAGGGCCGAGTCGGCGATGTTACTGGCGTCGTCGCGGTTTTCCTTGGAGATCACCAGGGCGTCGAGGTCGGCGCGGCGGTGGGCGTTGACCTTGCGCATCTCCCAGGTGGCCTTGCGGGAAGCCACCAGGGATTGCGCCTGCTTGACCGCAATCTGGTAATGCTCAGGGTCGATCTGCATCAGCAGGTCGCCCTTTTTCACCAACTGGTTGTCACGCACCGGAACGTTGACCACTTCGCCGGTGACGTCGGCGGCGACGTTGATGATGTCGGCGCGCACCCGGCCATCGCGGGTCCAGGGAGTTTCCATGTAGTGCACCCACAACGTGCGGCCAATACAGATCGCCAGGGCCAGTACCAGCAAGGTCGCGAGCAGGCTGAAAAACTTTTTCATCGGGGCATTCTCAACGGTAGACGGTCAGCGCCAGGGCGCCGAACAAGCAAGCGAACAGGCTCAGGCGCAGCAGCGCCGGGTGCCAGAAAAAACGGTACAGGTCAAAGCCGGCCAGGAATCGGTCGAGGGCCCAGGCCAGGCCCGCCGCGATCAGAAACATCAGGGTCATGGTGGGCATGTAGACGCCGTGGAAGGCGATTTCACGAGGCATGGGCGGGTCCTTCGGGCTTGAGGGCAGCCAGGGGTGATTGCGGGTCCAGCAATGAGGTGCGGATAAAGTGCAGGTAGCTTTTCACCCGGCGCAGGGCCGAGGTGTCGAAGTGCGGGGCGAAGGGTTCGTCGGTGGCCTGCACGCGGCTGATGGCGTGGTCCACGGCGACCAGGCTGCGCTCCAGGTTGCTGGCGCTGGGTTGCAGGAACAGCCGCACCAGCGAGCGGCCCATCACCCGGATCGCCTGGCGCCACGGCTGGGACTCGGCATACGCCGGGTGCACCGGCAGGATTGCCTGTTCCTTGCGCAATTCGATGATCGCGTGGCCGACTTCCAGCACCACGAACATCCAGCGCAGCAGGTTGCGTTGCACCTGGGGTTGCCCGGCGGCAAAGCCGTAGGCCTGGTGCAGCAGGTCGCGGGTACGGCTTTCGAAACCCGACGCCAGGCCCTTGAGTTTGCCGCTGATGGCGAACACCACTTGCTCACGCAAGTCCTGCTCCAGCCGACGCCACAACCAGCGGCTGTTGGGCGGCAGGATGATCGCGCCCGCCGCCGCACACACCAGCATGCCGATGACCATGGCGATGTAGTCGTTGATGAAGGTGTAGGGGTTGTAGATCGTGAGGTTGTCCGGCACCGAGCCGGTGCTGAAGAAGATCAGCAACCCGACGCCGACTCCCGCGTACTGCGGGCGCGAAGCCAGGAACGAACCGAAGATGATCACCGGCGCGAGCATCACGCACAGCAACGGGAAACCGTCGATCCAGGGGAACACGAAGAACATTTCGACAAAGCCCACCAGCGCCCCGATCAAGGTACCGCAAGCCATTTGAAAGGCCATGCGCTTGGGGTTGGGGGTGGCGGCCGACAAACCCACCGTCGCCGCGGCGATCAGGGTCATGGTGGCGCCACTGGGCCAGGCCGTGGCCACCCAGTAACTGCCGAGCACGATCAGGATAAACGAGGCGCGAATCCCCGAGGCGGCGCAGGCCAGCCAGTTGGTTTTTGGGGTGTAGGGTTCGTCCCAGTGTTCGCGCTCGTGGCTGTGATCCGCCAGGGAGGCGTGGGTCTGGGCGTAGTTGTGCAAGTCGTCGACGAAGCGGTACAGCAGCTCATAGGCGGTGTGAAAGTCCAACAGTTCGGCGTCGCTGGGGGCGCTTTCCTGGAAGCGGGTGCGCAGGCTGCGCACCTTGGCGGGCAGGCCTTCCTTGTAGGCGTTCAACTGATTGGCCAGGCGCGCCGCATCGGGGCTGGTGAGCGCACGACCGGAAAAACCGTCGAGCAGTTCCGCCAGGTCTTGCAGGCCCGGCTTGATCGCAGCCACCACGTGATCGGCCTCCTGGCTGCGCAGGCGCTCGAGCAATTGGTGCAAGGCGTTGAAGCGCGTGGTGATGCCCATGAACTCGCTGTTCAAGCGCGTCAGCCGGCCATTGCGCCGACGCATGTGCGGGTCTTCGAACACGGTGATGCTGCGCAGCCCTTCCAGGCCCACGGCTTCGGCGATAAAGCGCACGTTGCTGCGTTCAAAGCCTTCACGCTCGCTGCGACCGCGCAGGCCGTCGGTGACGAACAGCGCGAACACACCGAAGCGCTGGTACAGGGCGTTGCGCATCGCAGCGCTGGAGGTTTGCGGCAGGATCGCGGCGCTGACCAGCGTGGAGCAGACAATCCCCAACGAGATTTCCAGGACTCGCCACACCGCCGCCATAAACGCGCCGTCGGGATGGGCCAGGGCCGGCAAGCCAACCATCGCCGCGGTGTAGCCGGCCAGCACAAAACCGTAGGCGCGAAAGTTGCGATTGCGGGTCGCGCCAGCAGTGCAGATGCCGACCCAGATCGCCAGCGAACCGAGGAACAGTTCAGTGTTCTGCGCAAACAACGCGATCAGGAACACCATCACCGCCGAGCCCGCCAGGGTGCCCAGGAAGCGGTAGAAACTCTTGGCGAACACCTGGCCGCTTTGCGGTTGCATCACGATAAAGACGGTGATCATCGCGGTACGCGGTTGCGGCAATTCCAGACGCATCGCCAGCCACAGCGTCAGGAAGGCCGCGATCAGCACCTTGAAGATATAGACCCAGGTCACGCCATCACTGCGTGCCCAATCGAAGAAACCACGGCGCCACTCAAGCGAGTGCAACCAGCGCAGCGGTGCAGGCAAGGGAGTCATCGCATCCTACTCAGTGGTCAAACACGGCGAGGTCCGCCGGGGTCTTGCTCGGTAAGGTCTGGCTGTCCTGAGGCACATCGCTGCCGGCACCGAGGCCACCGCCCAACGCGGTCACCAGTTCGGCGTGGGCACTCAGGCGTGCAGCCTGGACCTGCTGCTGCACCTGCTGCTGGCGGAACAACAGGCTCTGGGCATTCAGCACGTTGAGGTAGTCGGTGAGGCCGCGCTGGTAGGCGATCATCGCGATGTCATAGGTCTTCTGCGCCGAAGCCACGGATTCGGCGGCGAAGGCTTGCTGCTTGTCCATCGACTCGCGGCGGATCAACTGGTCGCTGATGCCCTTGAGCGCGTTGACCAGGGTCTGGTTGTAGTGCGCGACGGCGATGTCGTAGCCGGCGCTGGCTTCACCCAGTTGCGAGCGCAGGCGGCCACCGTCGAAGATCGGCAGGCTGATGGCAGGGCCGGCGGTGTAGTTGAGTTTCTTGCCGGTCAGGAAACTCAGCATTCCGCCGCCGGTGGCGACGTAGCCGAGGCTGCCCACCAGGTCGACGTTGGGGTAGAAACCGGCGTGGGCCACATCAATGCCACGGGCCTGGGCCGCCACTTGCCAGCGGCTGGCGACCACGTCCGGGCGCTGGCCGAGCAGTTCGGCGGGCAAGCTCGACGGCAGTTTCAGCGGCGCGGCCAGGGACAAGGTGGGCCGCTGCAACTGCGCGCCCGCCCCCGGCCCTTTGCCCGCCAGCGCGGCCAACTGGTTGCGACTCAGGGCGATCTGTTCATCCAGGGCGTCCAGCTGGCGATGGGTTTCCGGAAGCGGCGTCTCAGCCTGGCTGACTTCGAAGTGGGTGCCGATCCCACCACTCAAACGCTTTTGCGCCAGGTCGAGAATCTGTTGTTGCTGGGCCAGGGTGGCGGCCACGATATCGCGCTGGGCGAAGTGCAACGACAGCTGGATATAGGCGCGCACCACGTTGTTCTGCAATTCGAGCTGCGCCTGGCGCGCTTCGGCGGCGCTCATGTGGGCCATGTCCACGGCGCGCTCGGTGGCGTTGCTTTCGCGGCCCCAGAGGTCGAGGGCATAGCTCAAGCCCAGGGACGCGTTGTTGTCCCAGGTGGTGGAATTGTCCAGCGCGCCTGGGCCGTAGAATTGGTCGCTCGGCCAGTTATGGCGCTTGAGCGCGGCGTCGCCATTGACCTGCAACGACTCGGCCGACTCGGCGATCCCGGCCATGGCCCGGGCTTCACGCACACGTGCAGCGGCCATGGCCATGCTCGGGCTGCCTTGCACGGCGAGGTCGATCCAGTGGTTGAGTTGCGGGTCGCCGTAGGCTTGCCACCATTGCGCGGTGGGCCAGTGGGCGTCCTGAGCGGCGCTTTTGATCGCCTCGTCGGTGGCCAATGAATTGGCGACGAGTGACTGGCCTTGAGGGGCAATTCCTCCGGTTCCGATGCAGCCGCTGATTGCTAACGATAAGGCCCAAACACTGAGAGTCTTCAGCTCTCTGCTGATGCGACGCGGCACTGCTGCGAATTCCTGAGAGGGTGTTGCGGGGAAGGTGGCGCAATTCTAAGGGGCGGGCCGGATGGCGATAAGGTGGGATTCTTGTGAATCTTTGTTACCGTTCAGGCGATAATCCGTTCGTAGGGATCACTGGATCCTGCAACTTCGTGTCACAATTTGCCATCTCCCCTGAGAGCACCTTAATGGACACCTTGCAAAACATGCGCGCCTTCAGTTGTGTGGCCGAAGCCGGCAGCTTCACCGCCGCCGCCGTGCAGCTGGATACCACCACTGCCAACGTCTCGCGCGCGGTCTCCAACCTTGAGGCCCATCTGCAAACCCGTTTGCTCAACCGCACCACCCGCCGCATCGCCCTGACCGAGGCCGGCAAGCGCTATTTGCTGCGTTGCGAGCAGATCCTGGCGTACGTCGAGGAAGCCGAGGCCGAAGCCAGCGACGCCCACGCCCGCCCCGCCGGGCAGCTGAAAGTGCACACCATGACCGGCATCGGCCAGCACTTCGTGATCGATGCGATTGCCCGCTACCGCCGCACCCACCCGGACGTGACCTTTGACCTGACCATGGCCAACCGCGTGCCGGACCTGCTGGATGAGGGTTACGACGTGTCCATCGTGCTCGCCAGCGAGCTGCCGGATTCGGGGTTTGTCTCGCAGCGCCTGGGGATAACTTACAGCATCGCCTGTGCCTCGCCGGCCTACGTCAAGGCCAACGGCTGCGCGCAACGGCCCAGCGACCTGCTCAACCACGCGTGCCTGCGCCTGGTCAGCCCGGTGATTCAGCTGGATAAATGGTCGTTCAATGGCCCGGAAGGCCAGGAAAGTGTGGCGATCAACAGCTCACCGTTCCTGGTGAACTCGGCCGATGCGATGAAGACCGCGATCACCAGCGGCATGGGCGTTGGCCTGTTGCCGGTGTATGCGGCGATTGAAGGGCTGCGCAACGGCACCCTGGTGCGGGTGATGCCCAACTACCGCTCCCAGGAGCTCAACCTGTACGCCATCTACCCGTCGCGCCAATACCTGGATGCGAAGATCAAGACGTGGGTGGAATACCTGCGCAGTTCCCTGCCGGAAATCATGGCCGCGCATCAGGCGGAACTGGCGGCCTATGAGCTAAGTGGCAGTTTGGGCGGGGTACGACTGAGTAACTGAGGGGGGCAGGCGCTACACCGGCAGCGTAATGCCAAAGGTGTTGCCGCCGCCCTCGCTGCGCACAAACACATCTCCGCCGTGCATCAACGCGATCGCCTTGACGATCGCCAGTCCCAACCCGTGATTCGCCCCGCTATTGCTGCGGGACGCGTCCACCCGATAGAACCGCTCGAACAACCGGGGCAGATGCTCGCTGGCAATCTCATCGCCCGGGTTGGTCACCCCGATCGCCACGTGGTCCTCCAGCACTTCGATCTTCACCTCGATCACCTGGCCAGGCGCCGTATGCTGCACCGCATTGCTCAACAGGTTGATCAACGCCCGGCGCAAGTGCGCCTTCTCGATCTGCACCTGGGCATCGCCGGTCACACGCACCTGCACCTGGGCGTCCTCGAGGATAAAGTCCAGGTAATCCAGGGTGGTCGCCACTTCATCCGCCAGCGAACTGGTGATCAGCTTGGTGGCCTTGCTGCCCTGGTCTGCACTGGCCAGGAACAGCATGTCATTGATGATCGAGCGCAGCCGTTCCAGCTCTTCGAGGTTCGATTGCAGCACCTCGAAATAATGCTCGGCCGAACGCCCACGGGTCAGCGCCACCTGGGTCTGGCCGATAAGGTTGGTCAGCGGCGAGCGCA
Organism: Pseudomonas sp. NPDC087814; assembly: GCF_044742865.1. NCBI lineage: Bacteria > Pseudomonadati > Pseudomonadota > Gammaproteobacteria > Pseudomonadales > Pseudomonadaceae > Pseudomonas > Pseudomonas sp. NPDC087814. Next base: position 143,569 of record NZ_JBIUVK010000010.1, read on the forward strand.
GCTCATGGGCCACATCGGCGTTGAATGACTCCAGGCGCGAATAGGCCTGCTCCACCCGGTCGAGGGTCGAGTTGAAGGAGTTGACGAACTGCTTCAGCTCCGGCGGCAATGGCGACAATTGCAGGCGCCCGGAGAGTTTCGGCGGTGCAAGTTTCTGCGCCTCGTCCGAGAGCTTGATCAGCGGCTTGAGACCGATGCGCGCCACCCAGAACCCCAGCAGCGAGGCCAGCAGCACGCCGACAAACGCCAGGCCGATCAGCGCCACCAGCAGTTGATGCTGGGTGGCGCGGAAGTTCTCGGTGTCGACCGCGATCAGGAAACGCAGCGGCGGGCGCTGCTCCTTGGCTGGAAACTGGCTGACCAATACTTTGAACGGGTAGGCATGGCCCGGCAGGCGCAAGTCGCGCTTGCCGGTCGGGCCGGCGGCGAAGGCGCGAATCTGCGCGTCCGGGTTGCCGTATTCGTAGGTCGGGTCGCTGCTCACCACCCAGAAGCGAATGCGCTTGTCTTCCTCTCCCAACAACTTGAGCTTGGCGGTGATCTTCGCCCAATGGTCCGGCGTACCGAAGCGATTGACCGAAGACTCCAGCACGCTGTAGCGCGCATCCAGCTCGGCCCCGGGCAGCAGGCCCAGGCCTTTGTCCACCTGCTGGTACAGCGCGCCGCCGATCAACAGGAAGATCAGCAGCGCCACCAGGGTGAACATGCCGCTCAGGCGCAGGGCGATGGAGTTAGCCGACACTGCGGTTCTCCAGCACGTAACCCATGCCACGGATGGTGTGCAGCAGTTTCTGTTCGAACGGTCCGTCGAGCTTGGCCCGCAGGCGTTTGATCGCTACTTCCACCACATTGGCGTCGCTGTCGAAATTGATGTCCCAGACCATTTCCGCAATCGAGGTTTTGGACAGGATTTCACCCTGGCGCCGGGCCAATACGCTGAGCAGCGAGAACTCCTTGGCGGTCAGGTCCAGGCGAACGCCGTTGCGACTGGCCTTGCGGCTGATCAGGTCGATCCACAGGTCGGCGATGGTCACCTGCACCGGCTCATGCCCGCCACTGCGACGGGTCAGGGCTTGCAGGCGCGCCACCAGTTCGAGGAACGAGAACGGCTTGCCGAGGTAATCATCCGCGCCTTCGCGCAGGCCGCGAATACGGTCTTCCACGCGCTCGCGGGCGGTGAGCATGATCACCGGCGTCTGCTTGCGCGCCCGCAGCGCGCGCAATACGCCAAAGCCATCCAGGCCGGGCAGCATCACGTCGAGCACGATGACCGCGTAATCGTTCTCCAGGGCCAGGTGCAACCCTTCGACGCCTTCACGGGCGACGTCGACGGTATAGCCTTGCTCCGTCAGGCCGCGGTGCAGGTAGTCGGCGGTTTTTTCTTCGTCTTCAATAATCAGTACACGCATGAGCCTTTTGTTCCAGGACGGGGCCTCAGCCTCAGTGTGTGATTGCCAGCTGGGGAGCTGGTTTGGGTCTGTGGAAAAACTTCTCGAGGTACAAGTATATGACCGGTGTGGTGAACAGCGTCAGCGCTTGGCTCACCAGCAACCCGCCCACCACCGCGATACCCAGCGGCTGGCGCATTTCCGCGCCGGGGCCGGAGCCCAGCATCAGCGGCACCGCACCCAGCAGCGCGGCCAGGGTGGTCATGATGATCGGCCGGAACCGCGTGACACACGCCTCATAAATCGCTTCCTCGGGCGGCAGGCCGCGTACGCGCTGGGCGTCCAGGGCGAAGTCGATCATCAGGATACCGTTCTTCTTCACGATCCCGATCAGCAGCACCAGGCCGATCAACGCCATGATCGAAAAGTCCTGGCCCATCAGTGACAACATGATCAGCGCCCCCAACCCCGCCGATGGCAAGGTGGAGATGATCGTCAGCGGGTGCACGAAGCTCTCGTACAGCACACCCAGGATAATGTAGACCGCCACCAGTGCCGCGAGGATCAGCCAGGGCTGGCTGGCCAATGAACTCTGGAACGCCTGGGCCGCGCCCTGGAAGTTGCCGATGATGGTGGTCGGCATGCCGATTTCATTCTTCGCCTGGTTGAGCAGGATCACCGCATCGCCCAACGCGACGCCGGGTGCCAGGTTGAACGACAGGTTGGCCGCCGGGAACATGCCGTCATGGCTGATGGACAAGGGCCCGACGGTGGGCGGGTCGACCTTGGCCACCGCCGACAACGGTACCATCTCGTTGGTCAGCGGCGAGCGCAGGTAGAAGTAGTTCAGGCTTTCGGCCTTGCCGCGTTGCTGGGTGTCCAGTTCCAGCACCACCTGGTACTGGTTGATCTCGGTCTGGAACTCGTTGATCTGGCGCTGGCCGAAGGCGTCGTACAGCGCCTGGTCCACATCGGTGGCGGTGAGGCCAAACCGCGCGGCGGCCTGACGGTCGATGCTGATGTGGGTGATGCTGCCGCCCAGTTGCAAGTCGTTGGACATGTCGCGGAACGCCGGGTTGGCCCGCAGTTTTTCGGTGAGGCGCTGGGTCCAGGTATTCAGGGTCGGGCCGTCATTGCTCTTGAGCACGTACTGGTACTGGGCGCGGCTGGGGCCGGAGCTCAAGTTGATGTCCTGGCCGGCCCGCAGGTACAGGACGATGCCCGGCACTTTCGCCAGTTTCGGGCGGATCCGGTCGATAAACTGGCTGGCCGACACGTCGCGATCCCCGCGATCTTTCAAGGCAATCCAGAACCGGCCGTTGGCGATGGTCTGGTTGCTGCCGGTCACACCCACCGAGTGGGAGAACGCTTCCACCGCCGGGTCATCCTTGACGATCTCGGCGATAGCCTTGTGCTTGGCGACCATGTCCGGGAACGACACGTCGGCCGCCGCTTCGCTGGTGCCGAGGACGAAGCCGGTGTCTTGTACCGGAAAGAAACCCTTGGGGATAAACACGTAGCCGACCACGGCCAGGGCCAGGGTCACCATGAAGATCGCGGCCATGGTGCGTTGATGGGCCAGGGCGCGGCGCAGATTGCGCGCATAGCCGGCCAGCAGGCGTTCGCTGAAACCGGGTTTGTCGTGGGCATGATGGGTTGGTGCGCGCATGAACAATGCGGCCAGGGTCGGCGCCAGGGTCAGCGAGACCACCACCGAAATCAGGATGGTCGAGGTGGCTGTCAAGGCAAACTCCTTGAACAACCGCCCCACGACACCGCCCATGAACAGCAGCGGGATAAACGCCGCCACCAGCGAGAAGCTGATGGAGACCACGGTAAAACCGATTTCACCCGCGCCCTTGATCGCGGCTTCGCGCTTGTCGAGGCCCGCTTCCAGGTGGCGGTGAATGTTCTCCACCACCACGATCGCATCGTCCACCACAAACCCCACGGCGATCACGATCGCCACCAGGGTCAGGTTGTTCAGGCTGAAGCCCATCAGGTACATCAGGGCAAAACTGGCCACCAGCGACACGCCGAGCACGCTGGACACGATCAACGTGGCCGACAGCTGGCGCAGGAACAGCGCCATCACCGCCACCACCAGCAGGATGGCGATCAGCAGGGTCACTTCCACTTCATGCAGGGACGCGCGGATGGTCTTGGTGCGGTCGGTCAACACACTGACCTGCACCGAGGCCGGCAGCATGGCTTGCAGGCGCGGCAGTTCGGCTTGAATGCGGTCCACGGTCTCGACGATGTTCGCGCCGGGCTGGCGGGAGATCACCAGGTTGACGCCTGGGGTGTCGCCGGACCAGGCCTGCACGTAGGCGTTTTCCGAGCCGTTGATGACTTTGGCGATATCCCGCAGCTGTACAGGTGCCCCGTCCTTGTAGGACACGATCAGTTGGGCGTAATCCTCGGGGTGGAACAACTGGTCGTTGGTCGAGAGGGTCGACACGCTGTTCTCGCCGTAGATCGCGCCCTTGGCCAGGTTCAGGCTCGATTGCTGGATCGCCAGGCGCACGTCCGCCAGGGTCAGGCCGATGGCCGCGAGTTTATCGGCCGACGCCTGCACCCGGATGGCCGGGCGTTGCTGACCGGTAATGTTGATCTGGCCGACCCCGTCGATCTGGCTGATCTGCCGGGCCAGCAGGGTTTCCACGTAGTCGCTCAGCTCGGTGCTGGGCATGCTGTCGGAACTGACGCTGAGGATCAGCACCGGGCTGTCCGCCGGGTTGACTTTCTTCCAGGTCGGCAGGCTCGGCATGTCGCTGGGCAGTTTGCCGGACGCGGTGTTGATCGCCGCCTGCACTTCCTGGGCGGCGGTGTCGATGCTCTTGGTGAGAGTGAATTGCAGGGTCAGCAGGCTGGAGCCCAAGGCGCTGCTGGAGGTCATCTGGGTCATGCCGGGGATGGCGCTGAATTGCACCTCCAGCGGCGTTGCCACGGATGAGGCCATGGTGTCCGGGCTGGCGCCGGGCAGCGTGGCGCTGACCTGGATCGTCGGAAATTCCGCTTCCGGCAGTGGGGCGATGGCTAGGCGTGGGAAAGCGATCATCCCGAGCAATACCAAAGCGAAGGTCAGCAGCAAGGTGGCGACCGGGTGGTCGACGCACCAGGCCGACGGCGAACGACTGCCGCTCATGGCTGCACCTTGGCATCAACGGTCTGGATCACCTGCGGCGGCTCCTTGAGTACATCGACCTGGGCGCCCGCCTTGAGCCGGGACTGGCCGTCGCTGACCAGCACATCGCCGGCCTGCACACCCTGGAGGATGTTCATGTCGCTGTTCTGGTACAGCACCTGCACCGGCACCACCTCTACCTTGTCCCCCTTGAGCCGGTACACGAAGTGCGAATCCAGGCCTCGTTGCACCACGGTAGGCGGCACCACCAGGGCATTCTTGTGCAGGGCGGTCTGGATGCGGATCGTCACCAACTGCCCCGGCCAGAGTTTCTGAGCGCCGTTGCTGAACTCGGCCTTGGCGCGGATGGTGCCGGTGGTGCCGCTGATCTGGTTGTCGATCAGGCTCAGGCGGCCCTCCCCCAACAGGTCGCCGGTCTGGCCGTCGGTGTCGGCGCCCATGTAGGCGTTGACGTCGGCGGGCAGTTGCGCGGCGATCAGGCCTTGCAGGGTCGGCAGCATCTGTTGCGGCAGGGAGAACTCGACGGCAATCGGGTCGATCTGGGTCACGGAGAACAGACCCTGGGTGTCGCTCATGCGCAGGAAGTTGCCTTCATCCACTGTGCGAATCCCGACGCGACCGGTAACCGGCGAGCGAATCTGGGTGTACGAAAGCTGCACCTGGGCCGAATCAATCGCGGCCTGGTTGCCTTGGGCCGTGGCCTTGAGCTGGTTGACCAGGGCTTGTTGCTGGTCATAGGTCTGCTTGGACACGCCGTCGTCGATGCTCAGTTCCTTGTAGCGCTTGAGGTTGACCAGCGCGACTTGCAGTTGCGCCTGGCTTTCCCCGAGTTGCGCCTTGGCCTGGTCCAGGCTGGCGCGGATCGAGCGGTCATCAATGGTGGCCAGCAGGTCACCGGCCTTCACCAGTTGACCTTCCTTGACCAGCAATTTGGTAAGGATGCCGTCGATCTGCGGGCGAATCACCACACTGTGCAACGACAGCACCGAGCCGATGCCGCTGACAAACCGCGGGATGTCCTGCTGTTTGACGCTGATCACCCGCACCGGGATCGCCGACGATGCGGTCAGTTTGGTCTTGGCCGGGCGGGTCACCACCCAGGCAACCACGGCCAGTACCACAAGGACGCCCACGATCAAGGCAGGTTTTCGTTGAATGTGCATGGGGTGAGGCGCCAGGGCAAAGGATCGGAAGAATGAAGGCTCTTTATAGCCCGCCAACCGGGTCAGCAAAGTGACTGCTAACTGACAGCGCCGTCAGTAAAGTCCGACCATTCGTACGAGCAGTGGTTAAAGATCCGAGGCGCGCAGGTATACTGCGCGGCGGTGTGGCCTGCAAGTCGGGCCCGCGTCATTTTCAGTACTCCCCGGAGCTTCCATGAATTCCCCGACACAACCCGCTGTTGAAGCGGTCGACATCGACCAACAGGCCAACCCTGACAGCGTCGAAGGCGAAACCAAGGCCGAGATCCCGGCGTTCAAGTTTCCGTTCAAGCCGGGCGAACTGGCCGGGGCGAAAAACGCCAGCCAGCCGTGGTACAAAAACGGCGCCAAGAACGGCCACACCAAGAGCCCGGGCATGGCGCCTCCCGGCACCCGTCGCTCGATGGGCAAGCGCTGACCGGTAATAAATCCTCCGTAATGGAGATTTATGCCTACAACAGTTACTGACGTTTCGCCTTGTAGGCCTGCGGCCAATTCTTGAAAGCTTGCATAACACCCGCTTGCCCCGACTCTTTCGCTCGGGGCTGGACGTGGTAAAGCTGGTTTTCTGGAAAAGGACGTCCCCTGTGGTTCTGATACGCACCTGTGTCGTGCTGTTGTTGTCGCTGATGGCCAGCGTTTTCTCCACCACTGCGGCCAGCGGTCAATCACGGCATGAAATTCGTTTCGCCGTTGCTGCGCAATTCCCACCCTTCCAAAGCCGCAATCAACATGGCCAGCTTGCAGGGCTGAACATCGAGCTGGGCAATGCCCTGTGCATACAGCTCAATGTGCGGTGTACCTGGGTCGACCAGGTCCTTGTGGAAAACTTCCCCGCCCTTGAAGCCAGGCAATTCGACGCGATCATGGGCATGGCCCCTACACTGAAACGGCGCCAGCGGGTGAATTTCACCGATAACCTTTATCCGATCACCACGCGCCTGGTGGCCCGCAAGACATCAGGGTTGAAGCCGACCCCACGGTCACTGAAGGGCAAGCGCGTGGGCGTTCTGGTGGGCAGCAACCGCGAAGCCTTCGCCCTGTCGAAGTGGGCGCCCAAGGGGGTCATCGTCAAGGCATTCTGGCGCAATGACGAGTTGATCCGCAGCCTGCTGGCAGGCGACATCGATGCAACATTGCAAGGCACCGTGGAAATCCGTGAGGCGCTGCTCGACACCGCTGATGGTCAGGTTTTCGACTTCCTCGGCCCTCACGTCTCCACCGAACTGCTGGGTAACGGCGTGGCGATCGCACTGCGCAAGCCCGACACCGCCTTGCGCAGCGCCCTCAATCACGCCCTCGAGCAACTGAAGCAGAGCGGCGAATACCAACGCATCATCGAGCCCTACCGCCTGGACGCGCCGCTCTCCAGACCGTAATGGCCAATTAATTGCGCGGAACATGAGCTGGATCAGTATTTGCCCAACCGGTGCGCTTAGAGTCGACGCCCTGCCGACTCCTCCAACAATCACGAGCGCGCTTTTTCATGAAGATCAATCTGCCGGTCACCGGTCGAAATGTGGATTTTGCCCCCGACGCCAATATCCTCTCGACCACCGACCTGACCAGCGCAATTACCTACGCCAACCAGGACTTCATCGATATCAGCGGCTACACCCGCGAGGAGCTGCTGGGCACGCCGCACAACCTGCTGCGTCACCCGGACATGCCGGCCGCGGCGTTTGCGCACATGTGGCAGGTATTGAAAAGCGGTCGCTCGTGGATGGGTATGGTGAAAAATCGCTGCAAGAACGGCGATCACTATTGGGTCAGTGCCTATGCCACGCCGGTCACCCGGGACGGCGTGACGGTGGAGTATCAATCGGTGCGCACCAAGCCCGATGCACGGCGGGTGCATCGGGCCGAACGGGCCTATGCCCGCCTGCGTGCCGGCACTCGGCGAGCACGGCCCGTGGTGGGCATGACCTTCAAGCTGTCGGCATGGGTCCTGGGGGCTTGCGCCACAACCTGGGCATTGGGCCTTGGGCTGGCGCCTTATTCGCTGACCTGGCAACTGCTGGCGGGAACGGCGGCCTGCGCCGCGGGGATAGCGGGTGTGCACGGCTTGTTACGGCCCCTGGCACAGTTGAACCAGCGGGCACGGCTGATTGCCGATAACCCGCTGAGCCAGGCGATCTACACCGGGCGCAAGGACGAGTTCGGGCGTATCGAGTTTGCCATGCAGATGCTGGAGGCCCAGGTGGGCGCGGTGGTCGGCCGGATTGGCGATGCATCGCAACGTCTGTCCGGCCATGCCGCGGCGCTGGTGCAACAACTGGACAGCAGCCACACCAGCAGCCTCGGCCAACAGACCCAGACGGATCAGGTCGCCGCTGCGATCAATCAAATGGCCGCCAGCGTGGCGCAAGTCGCCGAGCACGCGTTGCAGGCGTCCAGGGCCGCAGACCAGGCCGGCAGCGAAACCCGCGAGGGCCATCAACGAGTGGATGAAAGCCGCGACGCGGTGCTGCGTTTGTCCGAGGAACTGGCGCGGGCCACCGCAGTGATCCATCAACTGGAAAGCCACAGCGGCGATATTTCCGGGGTGCTGGAAGTGATCCGGGCGATTGCCGAACAGACCAACCTGCTGGCGCTGAATGCCGCCATCGAAGCGGCGCGGGCCGGGGAGCAAGGACGCGGGTTTGCTGTGGTGGCCGATGAGGTACGAGGCCTGGCCCAGCGTACGCAGGATTCGACCAATGAGATCCAGCGCATGATCAGCACCCTGCAAGGCGGCGCCCGGGATGCGGTGCAGGCGATGGCGCAAAGCAGCCAGCATGTGGAGGCCAGCGTCGATCAGGCCCAGCGCGCCGCTGCCGCACTGGATGGGATCAGCCAGCGAGTGACCCGAATTACCGCCATGAGCCAGCAGATCGCGGCGGCGGTGGAAGAACAGAGTGCGGTGAGCGAAGACATCAATCGCAACATCATCGGCATTCGCAATGCCGGGGAAGTGACGGTCAGCGCTGGCCAGCAGAGCCAGCTCAGCTCAGGGGACGTGGCGGGGCTGGCGGATGACTTGCGGCGGTTGGCGGAGGAATTCTGGGGCAAGCGCCGCTAGCGCTTAAGCCGCCCGCAATGAAATGAAGGCGTAGTTCGCCGGCACCTCGGTGGCAATCCGGGCGCCGGCATCCAGCAGTTGCTCGGCAATGTCCATCCCGGACACATGAAACACCCACTCATTGGCCTGCACGACTTCTTGCGTCGCCAACTCGATCGCCTGGGCAAACAGGCCCATGTCGGGCAAGTACGCGGTAAACCCATCGCCCTTGAGCGCCGTGGTATGGATGCCCAGCAACCCGCACACGGCTTCCTTGGCCTGGATATCATCGCGGTCAGCCTGGCGTGAGCGGCGGATCAACTCGGCCAGCTCCTTATCCATCAACTCGCCCCCCACGATCAGCGCCGGCCCCTGCTCCCAGGATTCCGGCGGGCAGTCCTTGGCGCCGGGGTTCAACGGGATGTGCGGATTGATCTCCATCGGGTAGATGCGGCACACCAACGGCCGCCGCTCGTAAATGCGGCAACGGTCGTCTTCGTCAAGATTCCGGCAGCGCCCGGCGTTATAGGCGGCAAAGGTGATTGCCACATACGCCTCGGTATTGCCGCTGGGCACGATGGCGGAACGGCGTTGTGCGTGGTCACGTTGCAACTCGGGCAGCCCCAGGCCACTGCCCAGGAAACCTTCCACCAGCACGATGACATTACCGCCGTCAGCCGCCCAACTGCGGGCTTCTTCGAGGGTCAAGGGCACATGGTGGTCGGTGCAGCATTTACCGCAACCGACGCAGGAAAAATGGGTATTCATGGAGGATCTGTCACCAGGCAAGGTCAGAAGGCACTCATGAACGGTGGCGGGTTTTTGCCTCTGTTCACCGTTCTGCCTCTGTGCAAAGCAAGTTATGCGCCAGCGCCGTCAGTCCTCGGGGACAAGGTCGCGAAGCACAAACACCATGCCCGCACGTTCATACAACTGCCGTGCCCGCAAGTTGGACTCCAGCACCTTGAGGTCGACAAACGCTTCGCCGCGTTGCTTGAACACCTGGAAGGTGTGCAGCAATAACGCACGGCCCAACCCCATGCCCTGGGCACAGGGGTGAATGGCCAGGTTCTTGATGTAGGCGCTGGTCCAGCATTGGGACACACCCAGGATGCCGCTGGCGTTACTCGCCACCAGGCACAGTTTGGGGTCGAACTCGGCATCGGTAACGAACTGCTGGCGCCAGTGCTCAAGGGAGCCGACCCGTCCGCCGCCTTGTTCCTGGGCCAGGCTCAATACCGCGTGGATCGCCGGGGCCATGGCTTCGCGGTAATGATCCAGCTGGATATCCGCCGGCCATTGCGGGGCGGGCAGGCTGCCGGTGAGGTCGCGGCGCAGCAGCTGGAAATATTCACCCACCGGTCACAGGCCCTGTTGCGCCACGGTCTGGGCGGCTACCACCAGGCACTTGGTCAGTTCCGGCGAAGAAAACTTGGTGAGTACCGCATTGGCACCGGCCAGGCGGGCTTTTTCGCTGTTCATCGCACTGTCCAGGGAGGTGTGCAGCAGCACATAGAGGTCCTGGAAGTCCGGGGTTTCCCGCAGGGTACGGGTGAAGGCGTAGCCGTCCATTTCGGACATTTCGATGTCCGAGACCACCACGTTGATTTGCTCGACGGTGCCTTGCAGCTCCAGCAAACGGTCAATGGCTTCCTTGGCACTGCGGGCGGTGTGGCAGGTGAGGCCGAGGTTGCGCAGGGTGTGCACCGACTGCTGCAGCGCTACCTGGCTGTCGTCCACCACCAGGATTCGGGCGTTGCCCAGCACTTCGGCCTCTTCCATGGTCAGGTCGGTGGGCGCCGCTTCGATCTGCGCCGGGGCGATGCCGTGGATGACTTTCTCGATGTCCAGCACTTGCACCAGGGCGCCTTCGACCTGGGTCACACCGGTGATAAACGAACGCGTACCGCCGGAACCAAACGGCGGCGGGCGAATGTCGGTGGTCAGGCAGTGCACGATCTTGCTCACCGCCTGCACATGCAGGCCCTGCTTAGAACGGCTTACATCGGTGACGATCAGGCAGCCGCCGTCCGGGTCTTGCAGGGGCATTTCCCCCAGGGCGCGGCTCAGGTCGATCACCGACAACGCGGTGCCGCGCAAGGTGGCGATGCCTTTGACGTGGGGGTGCGACTCCGGCAGCTTGGTCAGCGGCGGGCAGGGAATGATTTCACTGACTTTCAGCAGGTTGATCGCCATCAGCTTGCCGCTGCGCAAGGTAAAGAGCAGAAGCGAGAGTGAATCTGCGCGGGCTTTGGTGGTGGACATAAAAACCTTCTGTGGATCAGGGATGACGATCTATAGACCGTTATCGACTTGCACGCGAAAAACTGTAGGAGCGAGCTTGCTCGCGAAAAACCTGAGGGCGCTGTGTTTATCCAGGCTGCCCGCGTAATCGTTGACGCGTTTCGCGAGCAAACTCGCTCCTACCTACAACAAGCAGTCGTCAGCCCTTCCACACCTGCGGGTTTACCAGATCCTGCGGACGCTCGCCCAGCAAGGCGCTGCGCAGGTTTTCCAGGGCGCGGTTGGCCATGGCTTCGCGGGTCTCGTTGGTGGCCGAGCCAATATGCGGCAGGGTCACCGCATTGCTCAGCTGGAACAGCGGCGACTCGGACAGCGGCTCCTGCTCGTACACATCCAGGCCGGCACCACGGATGGTCTGGTTTTGCAGAGCTTCGATCAGCGCCGGCTCATCCACCACCGGGCCACGGGAGATGTTCACCAGGATCGCACTGGATTTCATCAGGCCCAGTTCACGATGGCTGATCAGGTGGCGGGTTTTCTCGCTCAGTGGCACCACCAGGCAGACGAAGTCGGCTTCGGCCAGCAACTGGTCGAGGCTGCGAAACTGCGCGCCGAGTTCCTGTTCCAGTTCGGTCTTGCGGCTGTTGCCGCTGTACAGAATCGGCATATTGAAACCCAGGCGACCCCGACGGGCCACCGCCGCGCCGATGTTGCCCATGCCGACGATACCCAGGGTCTTGCCGTGTACATCACAGCCAAACAACGGCGCGCCGACGCTGGCTTTCCACTGGCCGGCCTTGGTCCAGGCGTCCAGTTCGGCGACGCGGCGGGCGCTGCTCATCAGCAGGGCGAAGGCCAGGTCGGCGGTGCTTTCGGTGAGCACATCCGGGGTGTTGGTGAGCATGATCCCGCGCTCATTGAAGTACGCCAGGTCGTAGTTGTCGTAGCCCACCGACACGCTGGAAACCACTTCCAGTTTGCTCGCACCTTCCAGTTGCGCGCGGCCCAGTTTGCGGCCTACGCCGATCAGGCCGTGGGCATGGGGCAAGGCTTCGTTGAACTGGGCGTTGATGTCGCCCTGCTTGGGGTTGGGGGCGATGACATCGAAATCCTGTTGCAGGCGTTCGATCATTTCCGGGGTGACGCGGCTGAAGGCGAGGACGGTCTTTTTCATGGAAGGCGGGCTCATCGACTACGTGGGAATGGCAAGCACGCTAACATTCTTGGTAGGGCTTGTCAGGCCGCCCCTCACACCCCACTGCCAGACTGTTGCGATTTGGGCAACAGTCATTATCTTGTTACACTCTGTATCGCACCGCTCACCTGCGCTAATTTGTCGCATCGATGAGCGCAGCGGTTAAGACCGACCCGCTCTCCCCCGATTTCCCTCGACTTATTTCCAGGGCTCTACACTGGGAATCTGTCTTAAAGCCGCTGAGTTCAGCGGCTTTTTTTTGCGCTGAAAAAAGGCCAGGAACCCCAACAACACTGGCCGGTTTCGATTGACCCAAAGGAGCTCCACCGGTGAAAACCTCGCTGACGTTCACCCCGTTATTCCTCGCGATTGCTGCAACGATCGTTCCCCTTGCCCACGCGGCAGACACCCCGGCCACCGACGGCTTCGTCGAAGGTTCCAGCTTCAAGATCAACACCCGCAACTACTACATGAACCGCGACCGTCGCGACATTCACACCGATGACAGCAAGGAATGGGGCCAGGGCTTCATCGGCATCTTCGAATCCGGCTACACCCCCGGCATCGTCGGCTTCGGCCTGGACGCCAACGCCATGCTCGGCCTCAAGCTCGACGGCGGTGGCGGCACCGATGGCTCGAGCATCCTGCCGGTAAGCTCCGGCAACGGCAAAGCGCCCGGCTCGTTCTCCACCGCCGGCGCCACCCTGAAAATGCGCGCCTTCGACACCGAACTGAAAGCCGGCGACCTGCTCCTCAACAACCCGGTGATTGCCGGCGGCATGACCCGCATGCTGCCCCAGACCTTCCGCGGCGTGAGCCTGACCAACCACAGCCTGGACGGCTGGATGTTCGAAGGCGGCCAGGCCAGCTTCACCAAGCTCTACAACCAGAGCGGCCGTCGCCGCATCGGCACCAGCTACGGCGCATTGCCCAATGGCGAAGACAGCCGCCACCTGGACTGGGCCGGCGTGTCCTTCAGCGGCGTGCCGGGGCTGACCAGCAACCTGTACGCGTCCGAACTCAAGGACATCTGGAACCAGTACTACTACGACCTGGACTACACCTGGCAGTTGAACGAGCTGGTCAGCCTGAACCCGGGCCTGCACTACTACCACACCCAGGAGACCGGCAAAGCCTTGCTGGGCAACATCGACAACAACACCTACAGCCTGCATTTCACCGTGGGCGTGGGCAATCACAGCGTTACCGCCGCCTACCAGCGGGTCAACGGCAACACGCCGTTCGACTACATCAGCCAGGGCGACAGCATCTACCTGGACAACTCCCAGCAATACTCCGACTTCAACGGCCCCAACGAGCGCTCGTGGAAGCTCAAGTACGCCTATGACTTCGTCGGGCTGGGCCTGCCGGGCCTGACCTCGGCAGTGTCTTACATCAGCGGCAAGACCGACCTGACCACGGTCGATCCGGACAGCCGTGGTTACTCATCCTGGTACAGTGCCGACGGCAAGAACGCCAAGCACTGGGAACGGGACATCGACCTCAAGTACGTGGTGCAAGGCGGCAAGGCCAAGGATCTGGCCGTGCGCCTGCAATGGGCGACCAATCGCGGCGGCAATGGCTACGCGGCAGTGGACCGGGACGTGGATGAGTACCGCGTGATCGTCGACTATCCGATTGACGTTTTTTAACCTTCAGGCTTTCTTTTAGCGGCGACGACTTATTTTTCACAGCATGGAACTAAACTGCCAGCATCTTGAGTGCCGAAGCCAGTCCCATGAGTCAACGCCGCGCCTTCACCCTTCCTGCACGCCCGGAGCTTTTGCTGATTCTGGGCAGTGGCCTTACTGTCGTGCTGATCGTGGTCATCGTTGCCGTACTGCTGATCCGCGAACACGCCAGCGCCTTGCAGGCAGCCAAGCGTTCCACCAGCAATATCACCCAACTGATCAATGCCGATGTGCTGCGCAACGTCGAGCTCTACGACCTGGCGCTGAACGGCCTGATCACCGCAACCACTCGCGATGACCTGCCCCAGGTTTCCGCCGAAGTCCTGCATATGGTGCAGTTCGACCAGTCCACGGCCGCCCCTTTCAAAGGCGAAGTCCTGCTGCTGGACAAAACCGGCGCGGTCACCGCCGACTCTTCCACGCTGGCGCCCACGCCCCGCAACTTCGCCAATCGCGACTATTTCCAGATCCACCAGCAGAACCCCGATGCCGGGCTGTTCATCAGTCGGCCCTTCAAGATTCGTTGCGACTGCGATCAAGTCTGGCGCATCGCCTTCAGCCGCCGGGTGCCCGGACCCAATGGCGAGTTTGCCGGTGTGGCGGTGGCAACCATGCGCCTGGCGTATTTCGACCAGTTGTTCAATAGCCTGACCATCGGCAGCGGCAGCAGCATCAACCTGCTGAATAACGACGGCATCCTGTTGGCCCAGCAGCCGCTGCTCGAAAGAGACATGATCAACAAGGACCTGAGCGCGCGGCCCAACTTCAAGCGAATGCTGCGCGAAGGCAGCGGCAGTTTCAGCGCCATCTCCGCCATCAGTGGCGCGCAACGGCTGTACACCTTCACCAGCGTCGGCGCGCTGCCGCTGATTGTGGTGGTAGCGTTGTCGAGCGATGACGTGTTTGCCGCCTGGAAGCGCGCCGCCCTGCTGATCAGTGGCGCCACCGGCGTACTGTGTGTGGGGCTGTTGTGGCTGACCTGGATGCTGCGCCTGGAACTGCGCCGCCGCTATCGCGCCGAGAAGGTGTTGTCGGAACTGGCGGCCACCGACGGCCTCACCGGCCTGGCCAACCGCCGCACCCTCGACCAGCGCCTGCGCCTGGAATGGGAGCGCGCGCAACGCTCAGGCGAGCCACTGGCCTTGCTGATGATTGATGTCGACCACTTCAAGGCCTTCAACGACCGCCATGGTCACCAGGGTGGCGACGAGGCCTTGCGCAACGTGGCCCGGGTCATCGGCAGCAATATTCGTCGCCCCGCCGACCTGGCCGCGCGCTACGGCGGCGAAGAGTTCGCGGTGATCCTGCCGGATACCGACGGCGAGGGGGCGAGCACCATCGCCGAACATATCCGCAGTGCGGTGGAGCACTTGCCACCGGCGGACGGCGACGCGCTGTCGGTCACCGTCAGCGTCGGGCTCAGTACCTGGGACAAACGCAGCCGTGGCTCGCTGGAAGAGCTGCTGCTGAGTGCCGATCGGGCGCTGTATGACGCCAAGCATTCCGGGCGCAACCGCATCGTTCACAGCCAGGCCACATAAGCCGTTATCAGCAACTACGCTAAGGGCATCCTCGAAGCAGAAGTACGCCCGATGAGCCCAGGCACTACCCGCCCGCCCCGCCCCACCCACCGTCCGGAGCTGCTGCTGATCATCGGCAGTTGCGTCACGGTGCTGCTGATCATGTCGGTGGTCGCGGTGCTGCTGATTCGCGAACACGCCAACACGTTGCAGGCGGCCCAGCGCACGGCCAATAACATCACCCAACTGATCGACGCCGACGTGCTGCGCAACGTCGAGCTGTACGACTTGTCGATCAAAGGCCTGATCGCCGCCACCGAACGCACTGATTTGGCTGGGGTATCGGCCGGCATCCGTCACCTGGTGCTGTTCGACCGTTCGGAAGCGGCGCCCTACAAAGGCGACATCCTGTTGCTGGACAAGGATGGCAACGTGATCGCCGACTCAGCCCTGCAGACACCCAAATCCGCCAACTTCGCCGACCGCGACTACTTCCAGGCCCATCGGCAGAATCCCGACCTGGGGCTGTTCATCAGCCGGCCCTTCATGGCGCGCTGCGTGTGTGACGACCAATGGCGTATCGCTTTCAGCCGCCGGGTTTCCGGGCCGGATGGGCGATTCCTCGGCGTGGCCGTGGCCACCATGCGCCTGTCGTACTTTCAGCAACTGTTCCGCAGCCTGAATATCGGCAGCGACAGCACCATCAACCTGATCAACCGGCAAGGCATCCTGCTGGCCCAGCAGCCGTTGCTGGAACGGGACATGATCGACAAGGACCTCAGCCAGCGGCCCAACGTCGCGCGCATATTGCACGAGCGCGACGGCAACTTTCGCGGCACCTCCAGTGTGGATGAGGAGCACCGCCTGTATACCTTCTCAACGGTGGGCGATTTACCGCTGATCGTCGTCGTGGGGCTGTCCACGAATGACATATTCGCCCCCTGGAAGCGCGCAGCACTGGTGATCAGCGGCGCCACCGGGATTTTGTGCATCGGCCTTTTGTGGCTGACCTGGATGCTTTGCATGGAACTGCGCAGGCGCCACCGTGCCGAACAGGTGCTGTCAGAACTGGCAGCCACCGACGCGCTCACCGGCCTGGCCAACCGCCGCACCCTGGACCAGCGCCTGCGCCTGGAATGGGACCGCGCCCAGCGTTCGGCCGAGCCGTTGACGGTGCTGATGATTGACGTGGACCACTTCAAGGCGTTCAACGACCGACATGGCCATCAAGGTGGCGACGAGGCACTGCGCACGGTGGCGCAGGTGATCGAGGGCAATATCCGCCGCCCGGCCGACCTCGCTGCTCGCTATGGCGGGGAAGAATTTGCAGTGGTGCTGCCGCATACCGACAGCCAGGGTGCACGCGTGATTGCTGAACATATCCGCAGCAGTGTCGAACACCTGCCGCGAGTGAGCGGGGATACGGTGCCGATTACCGTCAGCATCGGCCTCAGTACCTGGACCAAAAACAGCCGCACCACGCTGGAGGAATTACTGCTCAACGCCGACCAGGCGCTGTATGAGGCCAAGCATACCGGGCGTAATCGCGTTGTTGATGCCGGCGCTTTAAAGCCGTGACGCGAAGCGTCACAGGAGGCGTTACCACGCAGAGCGTGGGAACGATCAAAAAAAAGGCCACCCGAAGGCAGCCTTTAAAAACAAAAGGAAAGAGAGTTGTTACTTACACCGCCGCGACGGGACGCATGTAAGAGATCGGTGCGGTGCTGGCATCTTCGAAGGTCACGACTTCCCAGGCATCTGTCTGTGCAATCAGCTTGCGCAGCAGTTGGTTGTTCAGGGCGTGGCCAGACTTGAAGCCTTTGAACTCGCCTATCAGGCTATTGCCCAGCAGGTAGAGGTCACCGATTGCATCGAGGATCTTGTGCTTCACGAATTCGTCTTCATAGCGAAGGCCGTCTTCGTTCAGTACACCATCCGCGTCGACCACAATGGCGTTTTCAACGCTGCCGCCGAGTGCGAGGTTGTGCTTGCGCAGGTACTCGATGTCACTCATGAAACCAAAGGTACGGGCGCGGCTGACTTCTTTTACGAACGAAGTGCTGGA
>NZ_JBIUVK010000011.1:0-117482 GCF_044742865.1 Pseudomonas sp. NPDC087814
CAACCTGGTCCGCCGAGCGTATTTCTACGCCGAACAAGCCCACGACGGCCAACGCCGCCGCAGTGGCGAGGCGTATGTCACGCATCCTCTTGCCGTGGCCAATATTCTTGCCGACATGCACATGGACCATCAGAGCCTGATGGCCGCGATGCTGCATGACGTGATCGAAGACACCGGCATTGCCAAGGAAGCGCTCAGTGCGCAATTTGGCGAAACCGTGGCCGAACTGGTCGACGGGGTCAGCAAACTGACCCAGATGAACTTCGAGACCAAGGCCGAAGCCCAGGCGGAAAACTTCCAGAAGATGGCCATGGCCATGGCCCGGGACATCCGGGTGATCCTGGTCAAGCTGGCCGACCGGCTGCACAACATGCGCACGCTGGAAGTGCTGTCCGGTGAAAAACGCCGGCGCATCGCCAAGGAAACCCTGGAAATCTACGCGCCCATCGCCAACCGGCTGGGCATGCACGCCATTCGTATCGAGTTCGAAGACCTCGGCTTCAAGGCCATGCACCCGATGCGTTCCGCGCGCATCTACCAGGCAGTGAAACGCGCCCGGGGCAATCGCAAGGAAATCGTCAACAAGATCGAAGAATCCCTGAGCCATTGCCTGGCGATCGATGAGATCGAGGGCGAAGTCAGCGGCCGGCAGAAACACATCTACGGCATCTACAAGAAGATGCGCGGCAAGCGCCGGGCCTTCAACGAGATCATGGACGTGTACGCGTTCCGGATCATCGTCGACAAGGTCGATACCTGCTACCGCGTGCTGGGTGCTGTACATAATTTGTACAAGCCCCTGCCGGGACGCTTCAAGGATTACATCGCGATTCCCAAGGCCAACGGCTATCAGTCGCTGCATACCACGTTGTTCGGTATGCACGGGGTGCCGATCGAGATCCAGATCCGCACCCGCGAAATGGAAGAGATGGCCAACAACGGCATCGCCGCCCATTGGCTGTACAAATCCACCGGCGACGAGCAGCCAAAAGGCACCCATGCCCGCGCCCGCCAGTGGGTCAAGGGCGTGCTGGAAATGCAGCAACGTGCCGGCAACTCCCTGGAATTTATCGAAAGCGTGAAGATCGACCTGTTCCCGGACGAGGTCTACGTGTTCACGCCCAAAGGCCGGATCATGGAGCTGCCCAAAGGCTCCACGGCGGTCGACTTTGCCTACGCGGTGCACACCGACGTGGGTAACAGCTGCATAGCCTGTCGGATCAATCGTCGACTGGCCCCGCTGTCGGAACCGCTGCAAAGCGGCTCCACGGTGGAGATCGTCAGCGCACCGGGCGCGCGCCCGAACCCGGCCTGGCTCAACTTTGTGGTCACCGGCAAGGCTCGCACCCACATCCGTCACGCCCTGAAACTGCAACGCCGTTCCGAGTCCATCAGCCTGGGCGAACGCCTGCTGAACAAGGTGCTCAACGGCTTCGACAGCTCACTGGACAAGATCCCGGCCGAACGCGTGCAGGCGATGTTGCACGAGTACCGCCAGGAACTGATCGAAGACTTGCTGGAAGACATCGGCCTGGGCAACCGCATGGCCTATGTGGTCGCGCGCCGCCTGCTGGGCGAAGGCGAACAGTTGCCAAGCCCCGAAGGCCCGCTGGCGATTCGCGGCACCGAAGGCCTGGTGCTCAGCTACGCCAAGTGCTGCACGCCGATCCCGGGCGACCCGATTGTCGGCCACCTGTCTGCGGGCAAAGGCATGGTGGTGCACCTGGACAACTGCCGCAACATCAGTGAAATCCGCCACAACCCCGAGAAATGCATCCAGCTTTCGTGGGCAAAGGATGTCACTGGCGAATTCAACGTCGAGCTGCGGGTCGAGCTGGAACACCAGCGCGGCCTGATTGCCCTGCTGGCCAGCAGCGTGAACGCGGCCGACGGCAATATCGAGAAAATCAGCATGGACGAACGCGATGGCCGCATCAGCGTGGTCCAACTGGTGGTCAGCGTGCACGACCGCGTGCACCTGGCCCGCGTGATCAAGAAACTGCGCGCCCTGACCGGGGTCATCCGCATCACCCGCATGCGCGCCTAGCCCATCCATTACAAGGAGTCATTCATGACCAAGACTGTTATCACCAGCGACAAGGCACCAGCAGCAATCGGTACTTATTCCCAGGCGATCAAGGCGGGCAATACCGTCTACATGTCCGGCCAGATTCCACTGGACCCAAAAACCATGGAGCTGGTTGAAGGCTTTGAAGCCCAGACCATCCAGGTCTTCGAAAACCTGAAGTCGGTTGCCGAAGCTGCGGGCGGTTCGTTCAAGGACATCGTCAAACTGAACATCTTCCTCACCGACCTGAGCCACTTCGCCAAGGTCAACGAGATCATGGGCAAGTACTTCGAACAGCCGTACCCAGCCCGCGCCGCCATCGGCGTTGCCGCCCTGCCAAAGGGCGCGCAGGTTGAGATGGACGCCATTCTGGTCATCGAGTAAAACATCCGGCGCAGCGCTTCCACGGGAAGGCTGCGCCGAATTGGTTCTTGGAAGGATTTCGTAATGCGCAAAGCGCTCGTTGCCTCTTCGTTGCTCGCCCTGTTGCTCGGCGGCTGCGCCAGCAATCCCGCCGACCTGGATGTGAGCGGCACCTGGATCAACCAGGCCGCCATCGACGCGGCAGCCAAGGGCGGCCCTTTGCGTGAAGCCCTGCAGAGCTATGGTCCGAACCTCGAATGGGAGGTGAACACCAAAGCGTCCCAGGCCCGCTACTACAACGGTTTTGAAGTAGCTGAAGGCAAATTGCTGGGTGAAAAATCCGGCGCCTGGAGCGTCGACTTCTACGGCAGCTCCGCCACTGAACTCAAGCGTAAAGGCAAACTACTGTTGCAAGGGGCCAATGATAACGAGCCCGAGCAGCTATTTGCCCGCGCCAAGGACCCTGCCCCCGAAGGCGCGCCACTTGGCGCCAACTTCGAACGCACCCTGTACGCCGCCTATATGGGGGGCACCTGGAAAATCAGCAGCGGCAACGGCGAAGGCGCGACGGTGCAGTTCCAGGCCAATGGCCAGGTAACCGGCTTGCCCGGCGCTGATCAGTACTCGCTGTGCCTGGCGGGCGATTGCGCCTCCATGAGCGGCGGCTACGACAGTATCTGGCTACAGTTGAACGGCCAGGGCAACCCGTGGATCTTTGCGCGCAAGGGCAAGCAACTGGAGATCTTCCAGGCGATCAACACCGCCCAGGCCGACGAGGTACCCTCGTTCACCCCCGGGCCACGACAGTGGTTGCTGGAAAAACAGTGACGCAAAAAAGGAGCCCTCAGGCTCCTTTTTCTTCAAGCCGCGATCAACCCTCCAGGATCGCCGCATACCCTTCGCGATAACTCGGATAACGCGGCACCCAGCCCAACGCCTTGGCCCGGGCGTTGCTGCACTGCTTGCTACCGGCGCGTCGCACGCTGGCGTTCTCGGCCCATTCGGTCACGCCAAGGTACTCGCGCAACCAGGCAACCACCTCGGCCAGCGGGGCCGGAGCATCGTCAACGCCGATGTAGCACTTATCCAGCACACCCCCCTGCTCCACGTGCTGCAGCAAAAACGCCAGCAAACCCGCCGCGTCATCCGCGTGAATCCGGTTGCCATATAAAGGCGGATCAATCGCCACGCGATAGCCCTGGCGCACTTGGCTCAGCAGCCATTCCCGGCCCGGGCCATAGATACCGGTGAGGCGCACCACGCTCGCGGGAATGCCGCTATTCAACGCCACTTGCTCGGCTTCCAGCATGACTTGGCCGGAATAACCGCCTGCCTTGGTCTCGGAGCTTTCGTCGACCCACTCACCGTTCTGCTGCCCATACACACTGCTGCTGGACACAAACAGCAGGTGCCTGGGCTCCTGGCCGTAGTCGTTCAGCCACTCCAGCACATGCCGCAACCCTTGCACGTATGCCGCACGATAACCCGCCTCGTCGTGATCGGTGGCGGCCGCGCAATACACCAGGTAATCCACCCCGCCCACCGGCCAGGTATCGGGGCAGTCTTCATTGAACAGGTCGCCGGCAATCCCGATAACGCCCTTGGGAAGGCGCGAAATATCCCGCCGCAGGCCATGAACCTCCCAGCCCTGGGCCAGCAATTGGGTGGCCAGACGGCTACCGACATCGCCGCAACCGGCAATCACCACAGAAGGCGCAGACATCACAAAACTCCGTTCTTAAAGGTCAAGGTTAGCCCCCGCAGATGACCAGCGGCCAGCAAAACGACAAATAAAGTAACTGTATTACTTCTGTTAACAAGAATTACTTGCAATAATAACCGCCCATTTGTCCTCGACCCGTTACGGTCTGGAAGGACGCTCACTCATTTTTTCTCTCAGGTCCGGCCAGCATGACACGCAATACATCCCCCGCTTCGCCAACCAAGCCTCACAGCCCATCCCGCGCCTGGCGTGCGATTGCTGCAGTGCTGTTCAGCGTCCTGCTGACACCGACCGCCGCGTTCGCCGACAACACCGCGCCGGCCGCCCCGCCTGCAGCGAGCGCGCCAGCTACAGAGCAAAACGCTCCTGCGCCAGCCGCCGCACCGGCCGCGACCGACCCGGCCCTGGCCGCCGAAGGTGCTCCGGCTGACGATTCCGGCGTCGTGCTGGAAGAAGACAACAGCCTGGGCATGGCCCACGACCTGTCGCCGTGGGGCATGTACCAGAACGCTGACATCATCGTGAAGATCGTGATGATCGGCCTGGCCATCGCTTCGATCATCACCTGGACCATCTGGATCGCCAAGGGCTTCGAACTGCTGGGCGCCAAGCGTCGCCTGCGCACTGAAATCGTCCACCTGAAAAAAGCCACCACCCTGAAAGAAGCCAGCGAAAGCGCGGCGAAGAAGGGCACCCTGGCGCACCTGCTGGTTCACGACGCACTCGAAGAGATGCGCCTGTCGGCCAACACCCGTGAAAAGGAAGGCATCAAGGAACGCGTCAGTTTCCGTCTTGAGCGCCTGGTTGCCGCCTGCGGTCGCAACATGAGCAACGGCACCGGCGTGCTGGCCACCATCGGTTCCACCGCGCCCTTCGTCGGCCTGTTCGGTACCGTATGGGGCATCATGAACAGCTTCATCGGCATCGCCAAAACCCAGACCACCAACCTCGCCGTCGTGGCGCCCGGCATCGCCGAAGCCCTGCTGGCAACCGCACTGGGCCTGGTTGCCGCGATTCCTGCGGTAGTCATCTACAACGTCTTCGCCCGTTCGATCGCCGGCTACAAGGCGCAGGTGTCGGACGCTTCGGCAGAAGTCCTGTTGCTGGTCAGCCGTGACCTCGATCACCTGCCTACCGAGCGCAGCTCGCAACCGCATATGGTGAAAGTGGGGTAATCGGCCATGGGCCTGCATTTGAATCAAGGCGACGACGAGCTCGTCGAGAACCACGAAATCAACGTCACGCCGTTTATCGACGTGATGCTGGTGCTGCTGATCATCTTCATGGTGGCAGCACCGTTGGCCACCGTGGATATCAAGGTCGACCTGCCCGCTTCCAGCGCGAAACCTGCGCCGCGGCCGGAGAAACCGATATTCCTCAGCGTGAAGGCGGACCAGCGTCTGTTCCTGGGCGAAGAAGAAGTCAAATCCGACACCCTGGGCGCGGTGCTCGACGCCAAGACCCAGGGCAAGAAAGACACGACCATCTTCTTCCAGGCCGACAAGGGCGTGGACTACGGCGACCTGATGAGCGTGATGGATGCCCTGCGGGCCGCCGGCTACCTCAAGGTAGGCCTGGTCGGACTTGAGACGGCAGCCAAGAAATGATCACGACGCGCCACAAACTGACGCGTTATGGCACCAGCCTTGCCGTCGTGCTGGGCGTCCACGCCGTCGCGATCATCATCGCGCTCCAGTGGTCGGCGCCACATATGGTCCAGCTGCCTCCGGCCGCCATGGTCATCGACCTGGCACCGATGCCGGCGCCGCCACCTCCGGCCCCGCCGAAGGTGATCACGCCACCACAGCCGCCTGCGCCAGTCGAAGAGCTGCCATTGCCGAAACTGGCCGAGGCACCTAAGCCGACGATCCAGGTGCCAAAGCCGGTCAAGCCCAAGCCAAAACCACAGCCGCCCAAGCCTGTGGAGAAGAAGCCCGATCCGCCCAAGGAAAAACCTTCCGAAGAGCCGCCGAGCGAAACTCCGCAGAACAACGCGCCTACGGAAAAATCCGCCCAGCCACAACCGGGCCCTTCACCGCAGCAGATCGCGGCCAAGGCCACCTGGGAAAGTACCCTGCTGGGCCACCTGCAGAAGTACAAGAAGTACCCGCCGGGCGCCCAGGCGCGTGGCAAGGAAGGCCTGAACCGCCTGCGTTTCGTGGTTGATGCCGATGGCAACGTGCTGTCCTACGAACTGGTGGGCCGCTCCGGCAACGCCGACCTGGACCGCGCCACCCTCGACATGATCCGTCGTGCCCAGCCGCTGCCCAAGCCGCCGGCCGACATGTTGAAAGGCGGGAGCATCGAGATCGTTGCACCATTCGTTTACAACATCGAAAAACGTCGCCGCTAAACCCTACCGTGGGCACTCTCGGGTGCCTACGGCTGTTGCTCCCTCCCCCCGCATCACCGCAACCTGAACCAGGCTTGAACGAGTCAACACCTAACTCGATCTTCACTTGTAACACTTAAAGACAACGCTAATTATCCGCGAATAGTTCTCATTAGCGGACATTCGGCATGCCCAACCTTGCCCGGCTGGCTCTCCTCCTACTGGCTTTACCCGTCGCTGCACAGGCGGATCAGCTGGTCACCCTGGTCATTCAGAACCACACCTTCAGCCCCTCGACGTTCGAGGTGCCGGCCGGTGAGCGCTTTCGCATTCAACTCACCAGCCACGATGAAAGCGTCGACGAGTTCGAAAGCTACGACATGAAATTCGAAAAAATCATCGTCCCCGGCAACACCATCACGGTGTTTGCCGGCCCGCTGCATCCCGGCACCTACACCTTCTTCGATGACTACCACCCCGACCAGGCCAAAGGCACGGTCACCGCCGTCGCGGCCAAGGAGTAAGCCATGCTGGCCTGTCTGTTGATCGTGTTTCGAGAAGTGCTGGAAGCCGGGATTGTGGTGGGCATCGTGATGGCCGCCACCCAGGGCCTGGCAAGACGTGGGCTGTTCATTGGCGGCGGAATCGCAGCCGGCGTGCTCGGTGCCGGCATCCTCGCACTATTTACCGGCGCAATTACCCAGGCGCTGCAGGGCTTTGGCCAGGAGATTTTCAACGCAGCCATCCTGGTGGTCGCCGTAGTCATGCTGGGCTGGCACAACCTGTGGATGGCCAGTCATGGTCGCGAGCTGGCGACCCAACTGCGCAGCGTCGGCAATTCAGTACTCAAGGGTGAAAAATCACTCTGGGCCCTGGCCGTGGTCATCACCGTGGCCGTGCTGCGCGAAGGCTCGGAAATCGTGCTGTTCCTCTATGGCATCGCCGCCTCCAGCCAGACAGACCCACTGTCGATGTTGGCCGGCGGCGTGCTCGGCATCGTCGCCGGCGCCGCGCTGTCCTGGCTGATGTACCGCGGCCTGGTCGCCATCAGCCTCAAGCGCCTGTTCTCGATTACCGGCTGGATGATCGCCTTGCTTGCCGCCGGCATGGCTGGCCGGGCCGCCGCGATCCTCGCCGGTATCGACCTGATTCCCGCCTGGGGCTACCAGCTCTGGGACACCTCCTGGCTGGTCTCCGATGGCAGCCTCACCGGCCGCGCATTGACCGCGCTGGTGGGCTACACCGACCGACCTCTGGGCGTTCAATTGGTGGCGTGGCTTGTCACCCTCTCGCTCCTGGTGCTGGGTAACCGTTTACTGCATTCACGCCCGACACAATCACATTAACCGCCCCAGGAGCCCCACCATGAAACACCTGCGCAACCCCTTCGCCGCCGCACTGCTGCTCGTCAGCGCCGTGGCCGCTTCCTCCCTCGCCCAAGCCCGCGAATACCCGATTGGCGGACCGGTGCAGATCAATGACATGGAGATCGCCTCCTCGTACTTGGTGGGCATCGAAATGGCGCCCATGCCGCCAGGCATGGTGATGAGCAAGGACTCGGTACACCTTGAGACCGATGTGCACGCCACCGCCGACAACAAATACGGCCTGTCCAACGGTGAGTGGGTGCCCTACCTGACCATCAGCTACTCACTGGTCAAGGAGGGCTCGCCCGACTACAAGGAAATCGGCACGCTGTTGCCGATGGTGGCCAAAGACGGCGCCCACTACGCCAACAACGTGAAAATGGACGGCCCCGGCACCTACACCGTGGTGTTGCGCTATGAAAGCCCACAGATCAAGGGCTTCTTCCACCATGTAGACAAGGAAACCGGCGTGCCTGAATGGTGGGCTCCCTTCACCGAAACCTTCACCTTCAAGTACCCGCAAAAGTGAAATACGGGGCGGCGATACCCGATTAACCGGTGTCGCGGCCCCTACGCTGTCTGATAACGTGCGTCTATCGATTGCAGCCGGTATGCTTGGCCCGCAACCTCATGGACGCCCGCTATGACTCTTACAGAATTACGCTACATCGTTACCCTCGCCCAAGAGCAGCACTTCGGCCACGCGGCCGAGCGTTGCCACGTCAGCCAGCCGACGCTGTCGGTGGGTGTGAAGAAGCTTGAAGACGAACTCGGTGTGCTGATTTTCGAGCGCAGCAAAAGCGCTGTGCGCCTGACGCCCGTCGGCGAAGGCATCGTCGCCCAGGCCCAGAAGGTTCTAGAACAGGCCCAAAGCATTCGCGAGCTGGCCCAGGCCGGCAAGAACCAGCTGACCGCCCCGCTGAAAGTCGGCGCCATCTACACCGTCGGCCCGTACCTGTTCCCGCACTTGATTCCGCAACTGCACCGCGTCGCGCCGCAGATGCCGCTGTATATCGAAGAAAACTTCACCCACGTGCTGCGCGACAAACTGCGCAACGGCGAGCTGGACGCGATCATCATCGCCCTGCCGTTCAACGAGGCGGATGTGCTGACCCTGCCGCTCTACGATGAACCGTTCTACGTGCTGATGCCGGCGTCCCACCCATGGACGCAGAAAGACACCATCGACGCGGGCCTGCTCAACGACAAGAGCCTGCTGTTGCTGGGCGAAGGCCATTGCTTCCGCGACCAGGTGCTGGAAGCCTGCCCGACCCTGACCAAGGGCAACGACGGCGCCAAGCACACCACCGTGGAGTCCAGCTCCCTGGAAACCATTCGCCATATGGTCGCCTCCGGACTGGGTATCTCGATCCTGCCGCTGTCGGCGGTCGACAGCCATCACTACGCCCCCGGCGTGATCGCCGTGCGCCCACTGACGCCGCCGGTACCGTTCCGCACCGTGGCGATTGCCTGGCGTGCGAGCTTCCCGCGTCCGAAAGCGATTGAAATCCTCGCCGACTCGATCCGCCTGTGTTCGGTGGCCAAGCCGCCTGCTGCGAGCTAAGTAACGGTATGACTGAGCTGTCGCAGGTATCGGTGACGGCACTCAAGGGTGTCGGGGAGGCCATGGCCGAGAAGTTGGCCAAGGTCGGGCTGGAAAATCTCCAGGACGTGCTGTTCCACCTGCCCCTGCGTTACCAGGACCGCACCCGCGTGGTGCCCATCGGCCACTTGCGCCCTGGGCAGGACGCCGTGGTTGAAGGCACCGTCAGCGGCGCCGACGTGGTCATGGGCAAGCGCCGCAGCTTGGTGGTGCGCCTGCAAGACGGCACCGGCGGCCTGAGCCTGCGCTTCTACCACTTCAGCAACGCCCAGAAGGAAGGCCTCAAGCGTGGTACCCGCGTGCGCTGCTACGGCGAAGCCCGGCCCGGCGCTTCGGGGCTGGAAATCTATCACCCGGAATACCGCGCGATTACCGGCGACGAACCGCCGCCGGTAGACACCACCCTCACGCCAATTTACCCGCTCACCGAGGGCCTGACCCAGCAGCGCTTGCGCCAACTGTGCATGCAGACTCTGACGATGCTCGGGCCAAAAAGCCTGCCCGACTGGCTGCCCCAGGAACTGGCGCGCGACTATCAACTGGCGCCGCTGGATGATGCGATCCGCTACCTGCATCACCCACCCGCCGATGCCGACGTCGACGAGTTGGCTCTCGGGCATCACTGGGCCCAGCATCGCCTGGCGTTCGAAGAACTGCTGACCCATCAACTGTCCCAGCAGCGCCTGCGCGAGAGCATGCGTTCGCTGCGCGCGCCGGCCATGCCCAAGGCCAAGCGCCTGCCTGCGCAATACCTGGCCAACCTGGGGTTTGCACCGACGGGCGCCCAGCAACGGGTCGGCAACGAAATTGCCTACGACCTGAGCCAGAAAGAACCGATGCTGCGGCTGATCCAGGGCGACGTGGGCGCGGGTAAAACCGTGGTCGCCGCCCTCGCCGCGTTGCAGGCCCTCGAAGCCGGCTATCAGGTGGCGCTGATGGCGCCCACCGAGATTCTCGCCGAGCAGCACTTCATCACCTTCAAGCGCTGGCTCGAACCGCTGGGCCTGGAAGTCGCGTGGCTGGCCGGCAAGCTCAAGGGCAAGAACCGCGTAGCCGCCCTGGAGCAGATCGCCGCCGGCGCCCCGATGGTGGTGGGCACCCACGCGTTGTTCCAGGACGAAGTGAAGTTCAAGAATCTGGCGCTGGTGATCATCGACGAACAGCACCGCTTCGGTGTGCAGCAGCGCCTGGCCCTGCGCCAGAAAGGCGTGGGCGGCCGCATGAGCCCGCACCAGTTGATCATGACCGCCACACCGATCCCGCGCACCCTGGCCATGAGCGCCTACGCCGACCTCGACACTTCGATCCTCGACGAACTGCCGCCGGGCCGAACGCCGGTCAACACCGTGCTGGTCACCGACACCCGCCGCGTCGAAGTCATTGAACGGGTACGCGGCGCCTGCGCCGAAGGCCGTCAGGCGTATTGGGTGTGTACGCTGATCGAAGAATCCGAAGAGCTGACCTGCCAGGCCGCCGAAACAACCTATGAAGACCTCACCAGCGCCTTGGGTGAACTCAAGGTCGGGCTGATTCACGGTCGCATGAAGCCGGTGGAAAAGGCCGCGGTAATGGCCGAGTTCAAGGCCGGCAACCTGCAATTGCTGGTGGCGACCACGGTGATTGAAGTCGGCGTCGACGTCCCCAACGCCAGCCTGATGATCATCGAGAACCCCGAGCGCCTGGGCCTGGCGCAACTGCATCAATTGCGCGGCCGCGTCGGCCGGGGCAGCGCCGCCAGCCACTGTGTGCTGCTGTACCACCCGCCGCTGTCGCAGATCGGTCGCCAGCGCCTGGGGATCATGCGCGAAACCAACGACGGCTTCGTGATCGCCGAAAAAGACCTCGAACTGCGCGGCCCCGGCGAGATGCTCGGCACCCGCCAGACCGGCCTGCTGCAATTCAAGGTCGCCGACCTGATGCGCGATGCCGACTTGCTGCCCGCCGTGCGCGACGCGGCCCAGGCGTTACTGGAGCGTTGGCCGGAACACGTCAGCCCGCTGCTGGATCGCTGGCTGAGACATGGGCAGCAATACGGCCAAGTGTGACGGCTGACTCACTTAGACAACCCTCACTTGTATCAAGCTGGTTATACTCCAATGACTGTAGGAAATTGGATTCAGGCCATGTCAGAAGTTGCCCTCGCCACAGCCCCACCGACTGCACCCTCGGTGATTCGGACGCTGCTTGCAAAGCTCGCCATCAGCTACACGGAAGTTGCCGAACGCCCCGGCCTGAACCCGGCGCAGAAGGTTCAAGCCGTACTGCTCGATGATGCCGTGGGTGCACTCATGGTGCTGTTTCCACAGAACCAGTTGCTGGACCTTAATCGCCTCGCCGAGCTCACCGGTCGGCGCCTCACGGCCGTGTCGCCGGAGCGCCTGGAGCGCATGCTCGGCAAGCACAGCCTGAGCCTGCTGCCCGGCCTGCCGCCGCTGACCAGTTCTCCCTGCCTGTACGAAGAAAGCCTGTTGCGTGAGCCGACCGTGCTGGTGCACTCGGGCGAAGCCGGGCTGCTGCTGGAGATTTCCAGCGACGCGTTCAAGAGCATGCTTACCAAGGCCAGCGCCGCGCATTTCGGCGAGCCGCTGAGCAACATCAGGCCAAACCTGGATCGCCCCAACGACGACCGCGAGGAAATCACCCAGGCGATGCAGGCGTTCACCGCCCGCCGTATCCAGCAGCGCCTGGAAGCCACCATCGAAATTCCACCGCTGGCCGATACCGCGCAAAAGATCATCAAGCTGCGGGTCGACCCCAACGCCACCATCGACGACATCACCGGCGTGGTCGAAACCGACCCGGCCCTGGCCGCCCAGGTGGTGAGTTGGGCCGCGTCGCCCTACTACGCCTCGCCGGGCAAGATCCGCTCGGTGGAAGACGCCATCGTGCGCGTGCTGGGCTTTGACCTGGTGATCAACCTCGCACTCGGCCTGGCCCTGGGCAAGACCTTGAGCCTGCCCAAGGACCACCCGCAACAGGCCACGCCGTACTGGCACCAGTCGATCTACACCGCCGCCGTCATCGAAGGCCTGACGCGCGCCATGCCCCGCGCCCAGCGCCCGGAAGCCGGCCTGACGTACCTCGCCGGCCTGCTGCACAATTTCGGCTACCTGTTGCTGGCCCACGTCTTCCCGCCGCACTTCTCACTGATCTGCCGGCACCTGGAGGTCAACCCGCACCTGTGCCACAGCTACATCGAGCAGCATCTGCTGGGCATCAGCCGCGAGC
Source organism: Pseudomonas sp. NPDC087814 (assembly GCF_044742865.1). NCBI lineage: Bacteria > Pseudomonadati > Pseudomonadota > Gammaproteobacteria > Pseudomonadales > Pseudomonadaceae > Pseudomonas > Pseudomonas sp. NPDC087814. The sequence goes on from NZ_JBIUVK010000011.1 coordinate 12,685, forward strand.
AGATTGGTGCGTGGTTGATGCGCTACTGGGACATGCCGGACGAACTGTCCACCGCCCTGCGCTTCCAGCACGACCCGACCTACGACGGCCAATATGCGGAATACCCGAACCTGGTGTGCCTGGCGGTGCGCTTGTTGCGCAGCCGCGGCATCGGCTCGGGGCCGGATGAATCCATCCCGGACGAACTGCTTGAGCGCCTGGGGCTGACCAGGGACAAGGCAGAGGATGTGGTGAGCAAGGTGCTGGACGCGGAAACGTTGTTGCGCGAGTTGGCTTCGCAGTTCAGCCAGGGATAAATCGGGCGCCTGTTACACCGTATTCGCGAGCAAGCCCGCTCCCACATTCAATCCCATTCCAAAGTTGGAACTCGGTCGAATGTGGGAGCGGGCTTGCTCGCGAATGCAGGCGACGCAGTATTGCTGAAGAACCCCTAGCCTTTGGGCTTTTTCTTCGGCTTCAAATACTTGGTCAACCCCTGGAACCAGATCACCAGCGCCGGGTTGCCCTTGATCTGGATCGACTTGTCCTGAATCCCCGTCATGAACGCCAGTTGCTTGTTCTTCGCCTGCATCGTGGCGAAGCCGTAGGCGGCGTCTTTGAAGGCGATGGCAAACGCAGGCGCGGGATGAACACCCGAGCGGCTGGTAATGCGCTGGTCTTTGACGATGAAGTGACGGGCAACCTTGCCGTCGAGGGTCTGCAACTGGAACGCCAGGTCCTTGTCACCCAACTGCTGCTGGAACGCAGGGTTGGTGCGGCTGGCTTTGCCCATCAACAGGCCAAGCATCCAGAGAAGAAAACGAAATTTCATGCACACGGCCTCAGTGTAATTATTGGGTGGCCGCAGCAGTTTAACGATTTGTGCAAATAACGCTACCGATCTCCCGTTTTAGCAGGAGATCGGCTGGCGTTTAACGCTTATAGCAACAACTTTCCTCAGACGTTAGGGCAAGGAACCGGTGCCCAATCCGCCAGGTTCGGATCACGGCAAGTGCCTTCGATCTGCGCTTTACCGGCGCTGGCAACCTGCTTGCTTTCAGCTTGTTTGGTCTGGGCGGTCTGGATGGTTTTCTCGGTGGCTACGGCTTCTTTCGGCACGGTTGGCAGTACCGGCTTTTTCGCGACTTTTACCGGCTTCTTGCCTTTGGCTGGCGTCACCACCGGCGTCGTATCGGCAGTCGCAACAGTGACCACGTCGGCGCGTTGTACGCCCACTTGTTGCAGATCCTGCTCGTACGCCTGGGTGTAGTTGTTCAGGTCTTCGCTGGCCTTGCCGTTCACCGCGACGATCAGGTCGTTGGACTCTTTCAGGCCCGAGACGATTTCTGCCAGGCGCTTGCGGCCTTCAACGTCGTTGACGGTCTTGGCCTTGCGGTCGGCCACCAGCTTGGTGAACGCGCTCTGGTAGCACTGCTGGGACGCCTTGGCGTACGCGGTGCTGCGGTCGATGTCGGAGGCACGCTTGTTGACGTCGGTGGCGTAGGAGGCGATGCGCTGGTTGTCATCGGTGATCTGCTTCTGGCGCTCGGTGTAGTAACCCGCAGCACCACCGGCCAGGGCGCCGCCCGCTGCACCGATGGCAGCGTTGCGGCCACGCTTGTCGGAGTCGCCGGTCAGGGCGCCCAGCAAAGCACCACCGGCCGCACCCAGGGCGGCGCCGGTGACCACCGACTTGGTCAGGTCCGAATCGGTAGCACGCAGGTGCTGCACCGGCTCGTAGCAGTTCGGGTAGTACTCGACCTTGGTGGTCGAGGCGACCTTGTTGGTCGGCGACGTTGCGCAACCGGTCAGCACCGTGCTGAAGCCTGCGGCAATCAGCAGCAGATGACGCTTGGAAACCGCCTTACGGGAAAAAATCATCGTTGTGTTCTCTTTTAAGTTTGACTTGCCCAGCGCGGCCCACCGCCGCCTGAGTCCCTTCCAAGCTCGCTGTACAACCAGCGGTCAAGACCGCTGACCGCTCGCTGCGAGCAATTCCTTCAAAATCGTCGCCGGGTCGGCCCGCTGTTGCTTGCGGTAGTTGCCCACATGGCGAACGAATAACGTCGCACGCGTCACCAGGCTCTTGCCCAGTACCGGCTTGCGATCCAACTCTTCCTTGATCCGTTGAAACTGCGCCTGGATCACCGCATCGGTGTAGCGCGTGCCGGTGGCCAGGTTGTCGATGTAGATCGCCACCGCGCCGTCCAGCGCACTGCGCCCATTGGTGATCGCCGTGGCGAACAGCTGCGCGCTGGCCTCGTCCTTGGCGTCGATGGCCTGTTGGCGGCTCTTCTGCAAATTGATCAGGCGGATGTTGTAGTTGTTGATGGTCTCGGCCACCAGGGCCGCGGACTGAATCAGGTTGCCGGCCGCTTCTTCGCGCTGCTGGGCGATCAGCGAGACGTTGCGCTTGAGCTCTTCGTTGACCAGGCCGAGCTCGGCTTGCAGGCGCGGGTCGACGCTGGCGGCAATGATGCTGTCCAGGCGCTTGGTCGGGTCCTGGGCGTCGTCGATGGCATCGGTCAGCGAGGCCAGGCGACCTTCCTTCTGCCACTGGGCGAACAGTTCCTTGTAGCGCGAACGCGGTGCCGACAAGGCGCCAATCGCCACGCGAAAGCCGGTGGTCTCGTTGCTTTGTTCGGTACCGTCGGCGGCGAACAACGGGTACTCGCGGCGCATGCCGGTGAACAGCGTGCCCTCGCCTTCCAGATAGTTGCCGCCCTTGACCACGAACCCGCCGTAGGTGCCCTGACGACGCCCGGCGTGCACCAGTTGAAAGGATTCCTGGACCATTTCCGCCGCGTTGCCGATCACATCGAACATGCCGATCGGGTTGGGCAACTTGGTGCCGATGGGCATCAAGCGTGCGGCCTGGCCGGTGCCACCGGCGACCTGATTGAACACCGCATAATCGGCGAGGGGGCCGTCGCTTTCGCTGCCCTCGGTACGCCGTGGAAACAGCCGGCCTTCCAGGTCCTGACGGCTGACCGCCTGGCCACCGCGCGCGGCAAACTCCCACTCCACTTCAGTAGGCAGGCGCACAAAGCCCAGGCCGCCGTCATCTGCCGAAGCACCGCGACCACTCACCGGCAGCAGCTCGCGGTGGTATTTCATCAACCAGGCGCTGTACACCGCCGAGAAACGTTCGGCTTCAAAGCGCGACAGCTTGACCTTGGGCAAGCGCGCCGCCATCCCGGTAGGCACATCACACGCCGGGGCGGGTTCGCCGCTGGCCAGGGATTGCGCCTGGGACATGACCTGCGCATATTGCCGCGCAGTGACTTCGTACTTGCCGATGAAGTACAGCATCGGCTTGAGCGGGGTCTTGGCGTCGGTCTTCGGCATCAGCGGCGCAATGACCTTGTTCCAGTCCTTGGGCAGGTCCTTGAGGGTGAACTGGCCGTTGATGAAGTCGCGGCGATAACCGGAAATGAACGACTGCTGATAGCCCGCTTCACCTTCGCTGAACGGGTAGCCGAGGCTGATCTCGCGGTCATCCAGGGTGCCCTGGGCCAGCACGTAGGCATAGCGGAACACCATGTTGCCTTCGCAGGGCAGCGGCAGGCTGACGTCATCCGGCAACGGCTTGGGGTTGTCCAGCTTGTCGCTCGCCTCATCGGCCCAGGCCACGCAGGACAGGGTCAGCGCCATGGCGGCGCCCAGTAACTTATACATCTCTGACTCCTTCAGAAGCCTGGATACGCGCCACACGCCAACCGCCACACGCCGCCGCCACGGCGCTGACGCCGAGGACAGCTGCCAAGGCCAGGCCGTAGTGACGCGCCAGCAGGTGACTGGCGTATTCGCCCGGCACCTGCACGAATAATTGGTTCAGGCCGGACTCTGCCAAGCCATATAAAAGCCCACTCAATACAGCGGCAAACCCCGCGCTGTAGAGCGCCTGCAACACCACAAACAGCAACAACCCGGCGGTGGAAAACCCCAACAGCCGCAATACCGACAGCTCCCGACGCTTGCGTGCAACCGACGCCAGCGCCCCGGCAAAGATCGCGGCAAACGCGCCCGCCAACGCCAGCCCGGCGATGATCCAGAACACGATCGACAGGTTGCGGCTCAACGACTGCACCTGGGCGATGGTCTGGGCCTGGGTCGACACCAACAGATTCTGCCCGGCGAAATACACCCGCAGCGGCTCCACATCCACCAGGCGCCGCGCATACAAACGGAACGCCGGGTATACCCGTTGCTCGCTGACGCCCACCGCATCGCCGTCCCAGCCAAACGCCGGCACCGCGCGGCCATCGCGATAATCTTCCGCTGCTTCCAGCAAGCCCAAGGGTGCAAACAATCCATCCCGGGCGAAGGCTTCCAGCGGCGCTACCTGCAGCACTTGAACCCGCAGGCGTTGCGACTCGATGCGCCCCGCCACCTGGCGCCCAAAACTCGCCTCCAGCCAATCCCCGGCCTTTGCCCCGAGCTTTTCGGCAGCGGTGTGGCTCAGCACGATCTGATCCAGGCCCTTGGGCATCGGCAGGCCGGCCAGCAATGGGTCGTTGGCGGCGGTCGGCAGCATCTCCACCGTCACCGCCTCCAACTGCGCCGTCGCCGCAATCTGCCGGGTGCGCGGCAAGGCGAACGCCACGTCGCTGCGCTGGCGGAGCTGCTCGACAAATTCACTGCTGAATCGACCACCGCCCAACGGAATAATTTCCCGAGTGGCCGGGTCGTTCTCCAAACGTTCGGTCAAACTGCTAACCAGTCCAAATTTCAGGCCGAACAACACCAGCAACGGCGCGATCACCGCCACCAGCGCCAGCACCGAACACACCGACAGCCACGCATCGTTGCGGTAATCCTGCCAGGCCAGGGAAGCCACCAGGGCGATACGCATCAGCACGCCTCCCCAAGGGTGGCGGTGACGCCGCCGTCGGCGTCGCGACGGCAACTGATGCGCCGCACCTGCAAGCCGCTGGCCCGGGCCAGGGGTTCATCATGGGTGGCGATCACGCAGCACGCGCCGTTATGCCGGGCCTGGGCCAACAGCGCCTGCATCACCCGCTCGGCGTTCAACGGGTCGAGCGCAGCGGTGGGCTCATCCGCCAGCAACAGCTGCGGACCGTGGGCCAGGGCTCTTGCGCAACTGACCCGCTGACGCTGGCCGACGGACAACGCCGCCGGCTTCTTGTCCAACTGATCAGTGATTTCCAACTGCTCGGCCAACCGCGCCACGCTGCCGTCGTCTTTCAAACCCAGGAGTTGCCGCGACAACGCAATGTTGCCGCGCACATCGAGAAAACCCAGCAGGCCGCCGGTTTGCAGCACGTAACCCAGGTGCCGACTGCGTAGCTCCGCCAGCGCGCTTTGCTGGTCACCACGCCAAAGCCCGGCAATGTCGACGCGGTTGAAATCGAACTGCCCGACCTGGTCCGGCGCCAACACCAGCGCGAGCAAATCCAGCAAGGTGCTCTTGCCACAGCCACTCGGCCCGACCACCGCCAACTGTTCACCCGCACGCAGTTGCAAGCCCGGTATCACCAGGCTGTAGCGCTGGGCACCAACGCCCCGGCTCTTGTGCACTGCGCTCAAGTTCAGCATTACGGCAGCGTCGACAGCGGCACGCGGTACAACGCATCACCCGGCTCGGCATCGCCGAAACGGACCCAGTTGGCCACATCGTTATGGAAGGTTTCGTAGAGGCGGATCTTCGAATCCAGCTCGTCGATAAAGTCTTCCTGCTCGGCCACGCTCAACGACAGCCACAAATCCTGGGTCATGTTCAGCGACTTGCTGCGGTACGGCAGGCCTTCCAGGTATTCGCCAAGGATGCCGCCGTCCGCCAGGTTGCCGCCCTTTTTCAAGGCCTGTGGATCACGGCTCATATAGGCCGAGGCGCTGGCGATTTCCTGGAAGAAATCCTTCGGTGAGGTCTGGGTTTTGCGCGCGGCGTCGACGATCAGTTTCAAGGACTGCTGCAAGTCGTTGAGCTGCAATTTGGTCAACATCACGCACACCTGGAAGGCCGGCAATGCGGTGTTGGTCAGGTCGCGGTCGGCGGTCCAGGCACTCACCAGTTGCGGCGCCTGGCTCGCGGTTTTGCGGCCAAGGAAATCCATGTGCATCGCGTAACCGACGGCCGCGGATTTGTCCGCCAGGGTCGGCGCGGCACTGAGCAGCGGCACCGGCTGCGGTGTGTTGCTGCGCACCTGATGCACCAGGTTGGCGAACACCGTGCCGATCTCGTCGACCCGCTCGCCGAACTTGCGCACATCGCCACCGGGCACCGGCGTGTACAGGTCGCCGATCTGCGGGTTGGCGTCGGCGGTCAGGGTGCGGTACTGGGTTTCGGCGCCGCTGTGGGTTTTCTTGCCGGCGTCGGTGCGCAGGTGCAAGGCGTAGATCTTGATCTGCTTGCCCAATGCAGCCTGGCGTACTTCGGCTTCGTTCATCTGGGTGGTGGCGAACGGGTCGTTCTTGCGCAACGCACCGGCGTCGGTCACCAGCAGGATCAAGCGCCCGCCGTAGCCGGACCAGTCCATGCCTTCCACCGCCTGCATGACACCGGCGAACGCGTCTTCGTTGAACGAGTGGCTGGACACCGTCGACGCTTTGACCTGCCGCGCCATGTCGAGGAAGCGCTGCGGGTCGCGCCCTTGGTCGAGGGTGATCAGGGTCTTGGCCACATACTCCAGGCCGGGGGTTTTCTTGATGCTGTTGCGAAAACCCACCAGGCCAAAGCTCACGCTGTCCAGTTCGCCACGCTCGGCGATGCGGGTTTGCAGCTCGTGGACCACGTCGCGAACCTGGTCGATGTAGGGCTGCATCGACACCGTGGTGTCGACCACCAGCACCACGGCCGTGCGGAAGGCATCGGCATTGGCATCAATCACCGGCGTTCGACCGACAGCCTTGGCGATGACATCAGGTGTGCTGCCAGGGTCGATGGAGGCGACGTTGAGCAACTGCACCGGCTGGCCGTTTTCGTCGAAGCTCTCCTTGGAGTCGAAGATCGGCAGCAAATAGAACTGGTTCTGCGGGACGGCGCTGGCGGTCGGCTCCAGGGCCAGAACCTGCTGGTTGTCCTCGGTGTTTTTCTGCACCTTGAGCAGCAGGTTTTTCGCCGCTGCGGGATCGGCTAAAAGCTTCTCCACTTCAGCGGACTGACGCAGGAACATCACCGGCGCCCGGCCCGAACGCTCGGTGAACTTGAGCACCAGGCTCTGCTTCCAGTCGCTGGCTTGCGCCGCCGGCAGCCAACCGTCGCTGCGCCCGTCGGTGGCGGCGCCAACCCGCAGCCAGGGGCTGCCGTCGACGTCCTTGCGTTGGTAGACATAGAGCACGGAAAACGCCGGCAAACCTTCGCCAGGCGCCCCGCCCGCTTCGTGGGAAAGCTTGGCGCCAGGCTTGCTCAGTACCCGCTGGAACAGGGTTTTCTTGCCGGCCATCAGCAACGGGCGTTGACCGCCGTCAACCTGCGCCGCTACCGGTTGCGCGGCAGGCGGCGCGATGGTCTTGGCCGCCTCGGCAACCGGCTGCGCGGCGGCTGGCGCGTCATCTTTCAACCACCAGTAACCTGCGCCCGCAATTGCCAGCGCTACCGCCACGGCAACTGCCGCCAACGCCAGCACCGGCCCACGGTTTTGTCCGGACACGGCCGAGTGTTGCGTCGGCGTCACCACCGGTTGCCGCACGGGTTGTGGCTGCGGCTTTTCGGTCGGGATTTCGATGGAAACCGGCGTGAGTCCGGCCAGGTCATTGGAGACCGCAACCGGAATCGGCAGGGGCCGAATCAACGTCGCCTCTACCTGCTGCTCCTTCGGCAACTGATCCAGCGCCAGCAGCAACGCCGCAGCATCCGGGAAACGCTCCGCCGGGTCCTTGGCCAGCAGCTTGCGCAGCACCTCCTGATAGCGCCCGTGGTGCACCGGCAATTCCGGCAGCGGTTCAGTCAGGTGTGCCAGTGCTGTGGAAAGCGCATCGGTGCCGTTGTAAGGCAACTTGCCCACGAGGATTTCATAGAGCACCACGCCCAGCGCATACAGGTCGGCGCGCCCGTCAATTTCCTGGCCCCGGGCCTGCTCCGGGCTCATGTAGCTCGGCGTGCCGACGGCAAATCCGGCCTGGGTGAACTGCGTGCGGTCATCCAGGGACTTGGCGATGCCAAAGTCCGACAACACCGCCGTGCCATCCGCGCGGAACAGAATGTTCGCCGGCTTCACATCGCGGTGTACCAGGCCCTGGGCGTGGGCATAACCCAGCGCCGACGCGATCTGGCGGATATACGTCAGCCCCTGCTCCGGCGTCAGGCCGGCGGCAATGCGCTCCTTGAGCGTGCCGTTGGGCAGGTATTCCATGGCCATGTAATACAGCTCACCGACATTGCCGATGTCATGGATGGTCACGGTATGCGGGTGGGACAGGCGCGCCAAAGTCTTGCCTTCGCGCAGGAAGCGTTCGCAGAAGCTCAGGTCGGCCGCCAGCGCTGCCGCCATGATCTTCAGCGCCACCTTGCGCTCCAGGGACCGCTGGGTCGCCAGGTACACGCTGGCCATGGCGCCAACGCCAATTTCGCCTTCGATGTCGTAGCCGGGAATGATGATGTTCATGTCGACACCTTCACAACGATGGCGGTGATATTGTCCGGCGCGCCGCGATTGAGCCCCAGGTGCACCAGGCTGCGGACGATTTCGTCCGGCTCGGCATGGCTTAGTACTTCGCGGATCTCGTGGTCTTCGACGGTCTTGTTCAGGCCGTCGCTGCACAGCAGGTAACTGTCGCCGGGGGCGATCAACAGGTCGACCGACGACAACGCCAACTGTGCTTCCACGCCAATCGCGCGGGTGACGATATTCGCCCGTGGATGCACCCGCGCATCGGCTTCGCTGAGCAGGCCGCTGTCCTGCAAGTCCTGCACGTAGCTGTGGTCGCGGGAAATGCTTTCCAGCAGGCCGTCGCGCAGGCGATACAGGCGGCTGTCGCCGGCCCACAGGCACACGCCGCGCAAGCCTCGGGTGGCGAGCAACACCACGGTGCTGCCCATCATGGTCACGCCACGGTGGGCGGTTTCTTCGCGCACCGCGCCGTTGACTCGCAGCAGGTCGCTGCGCAACGCCGCCGTGTATTCCTCAAGAGAACGGCCCACGGGAATGCTGCGCAGGCTGTCGACAATCAGGCTGCTGACGTAATCCCCCGCCGCGTGCCCGCCCATGCCGTCGGCCACCACCCACAGGCCGTTTTCCGGCAGGTCGAGGCAAGCGTCTTCATTGACTTGGCGAACCATGCCGACGTGGCTTTTGCTGGCGGATTTGAACGTGGACCGCATCTACACAACACCTTCTTGGCCGAGCAAAAATTGCGCAAAATCGTCGGCGGCAGGCAAGCCCTGACACCGCATTAAACCGGGAGAAATCTGTTGCGAACCACGGCCCCACCACAGGCTCGCGCCTTCGCAGGCCTGTTCGGCAAGCGCAGTCATCCGCGCTTGAGGGTCTGTGGCGTTGACACGCTGCAAGCCCGCAAAGCGACTACCCAAGGTGCGAGGTTGGCAGGCTGGAGCGCCGAGGGATTCGATGCCGTCGCTGAAACCTTCGAAGCTGGCACCGGCATCCAGCGTGCTCAGCAGCAGCTCTTCCACCTGTTCAAACCAGGTGTCCGGGCCGCCAACGACGGAGGCCGGGTCGGTGTCGTGATCCAACAGCGCAGCCACCGTCAGCGGGAAATAGCGCCCCACCCGGTCGATGCTCGGCATCACCACGCCCACCGCCGCGTCCGGCCCGCACACACCCGGCGCCAACACGAAGCGCCACAATGGGCTGACCAGGTAAGCATTCAGCCAGTCAGCCCCGAGGCGGGTCTGGCTGGCGAGCAATCCGGACGCCAGCCAACTGTCCCAAGGGCCGATAAAACTCTGGGGCAGCGCGCGGCTGACAAAGTCGCCGCGGCACGCCAACTTGCCGTAGAAACCCAGCGTGGTCATAGCCGCTCCGGCAGGCTGAAGCCGTTAAGCACGCGGCTCTTGAACGGGTTGAAGGCACTGTTGGCCCGCAACTCGTAGGAGATGCTCGCGCCGTCGACCCGCAGACGCAGGTTGAAGCGGTCCGGCGAATTGCCGGCGGTCAGGTCCGATTGCTCCAGCAGACGAAACCAGGCCCACGGGCCGTCCAGCGTCACGCCGGAGCGCCCGCTGGCTGACGGCGGCATGATGGAAATGCGCACCACGCCAATGCTGCCGGGATTCGGCCACTGCATCGCGACCGGCCGGCTCGGGCCGTGGTCATAGCTCAGTTGCTGGCCGTCCAGGTCCAGCAGGAACTGGGTGATGGTCGCGTCCATCGCCACCGGTTTGAGTTCAAAGCGCACGATCGGCTGGGTGCCACCGGCACGGAAAAACGCATCCCGAATGGTCGCCGCACGCTGGAAGGTTTGCAGCACGCCCGGCGCGATGCCGAGTTTCTGCGCCGCGCCCGGCTGCCAGCGCCAGGTTTGCGTGGAGGTGTCGACGTAAGGTTGCAGGTACTTGCGGAAGTAATTGTCCATCACCCCGCCCACCCCGAAGAACTGGCCGAAGTCATCCAGGGTCGCGTCCCGCGCACTGCCGGGCGACATCGGATAACGCCCGGCCAGGGACTGGCGATACACGTTCACCACTTCGCTGACCCACGCCGCATTCAGCTGGTTGCGCACCCCGCCCATCATGCTGTTGGTGGTGGAGTTGACCACTGACTTGACCATGCCCTGCACCAGCGGCGGCTGGCGTTCGGCATTCAGGCTGACCCGCGTGGCCGCAGCCGCCGCCTGGTTTTTCGCTTCGCCGAGCAACGCATCGCCACTGGCGCCGACCATGGCGCTGACTTGCACATACAGCGCATTCATGTCCGCCAGCAGGCCATCAATGGCTGCCGGTTCGCCTTCGTTCTTGCTGACGATGCTGTTGAGTTCGGCGAAGTGCGCCGTCACCGGATCTTCACTGGCCGCTGGTGCATTCGCAGTTGGCTGGTCCTGGCCAAGCAGGCTGCCGAGGCGTTCCTTGAGCTTGTCCACGCCACCTTCCACCGGCGCGCCCTTGGCGGCCAGCAAGCGTTCTTCCGCTTGCAAGTCGGTCTCTTTGGAGACCGCCACCAGCAGCTTCTTCAGCGGCGAGGTCGGCCCGGAAATCACCCGCAAGACGTCGGCCGCCTGGGCCACGCTGGTGATCGGCACAAAGTCGATATCCGCCAGCAACGCATCCCACTGGCGTTGATAGTCCTGGAAGTACAGGCGGCGCACATCGGCGGCGAGGCTGACGACGTTTTGTTGGTCGGCCTGCTCGCGGCCCAGTACCCACTGCTCTTCAGCAAGGGTGCCGGTCTGGTTCAGGCTGGTCAGCAGGAAGCCCTGGCGATAGCCCTTGGCGGTGAAGAAACCGCTCAACGGTTCGCCCAACGGCTTGCCGCTCTTGCGACTGAACACCAGCGCGGCATCGCGGCCCGCCGCTTCGTTGATGCGAAAGTCCGGCACGCCTTCCGGCAGTTTCTGGCGCTTGATGCGGTCGTAGACGCGCTGGGCCACCGGCAGTTGCTGCAGTTGCCGACGCAGGTCGTCGATCAAGCGCGGGTCGAGACGGGCGCTGGGCGGATGCCGCTCGAACAGGGCCTGCAAGTGCCCGATCAGGGCCTGGCGTTGGTCCGCCGGCAGGTCGCGCGGCAGGTTGCGGTCCCAGTCGAGAGCGATCCAGGCCTTGATGAAGTCCGGGTCGTAATGCTCGCTGTCGGCGAGCATCAGGTAGGCCTTCAAACCTTCGTAGAGGAAGTCGGAATTGCCGCCACCGTGCAGTTGCTCTTCGATGCGCGTCACCAAACGGGGCGCGAACACGGCGATCAACAGCTTGCGGTAGACGCTGGAGGATTCGGCTTCGAGCATGTCGCCCTGATACAGGCCCAAGCCTTCGGACCAGCTCGGCGAGTCGCCCGCCAGGTTCTTCACCGCATTGAGCAACGGCAATACCGCGAGTACTTCGCGCTGCGCCGGGCTCAGGTTCTGCACGGTCTGGCCCAACGGCGCGACCTTCTGGTCAACCTGGGCGATGTAGGCCTGGTTGGCGCGATAACTCACCCACCACAACGTGCTGACGACCAGTACCAGCGCCACGGTTGCGGCCAGCACACCCCGGGCAATCCACTTGCGACGGCGCTCGACCTTCGGGTTGACGCCCACCAGGCCACGCTCGGCAAACGCCACGGCGGTGAACAGTTTTTCGATGAAGTAACTGCGCCCGGTGCCGGTCTGGCGCGCCAGGTGCTGGCGGTCCAGGTTCATGCTCTGGGCCATGGCGCCGATCAAGCGGTCAATCGGGCTGCCTTCCTGGGTGCCGCTGGTGAAGTACACACCGCGCAGCAAGACGCGCTCTTCAAAGGCGTTGGGTTTGAACACGCCTTCGAGGAAGCCTTGCAGGCAATCCTTCAACGCGCCGAACTGCTGCGGGAAACCGTAGATCAGGTCGCGCCGCGCCGGGTCGCGTTCCTGTTGCAGGCGCTCCACCAGGCGCTCGTTGAGGCGCTGTTCCAGGCCGGCGAACTCGCTTTGCAGATGGGCCAGCGGGCTGTCGCTGTTCTTGCCGTCGTCCAGGGCGAAGGTCATGCCCCACACTTGGGCGCGCTCTTCCTTGCTCAGGTTGTCGAAGAACTCCATGAAGCCCGGCACCAGGTCGAGCTTGGTGAGCATCAGGTAGATCGGGAAGCGCACGCCCAGTTGGGTGTACAGCTCCTGGATGCGCAGGCGGATCGCGGCGGCATGGGCGGCACGCTCGGCGTCGCTGCCCAGCAGCAGGTCCGAGAGGCTGATGGCGATAAACGCACCGTCAATCGGGCGCCGGGAACGCTGCTTTTTCAGCAGGTCGAGAAAGCCCAGCCAGGCGGCTTTATCCACCGTGGAGTTGCTGTCCTGGGTGGTGTAGCGGCCAGCGGTGTCGAGCAACACGGCCTGGTCGGTAAACCACCAATCGCAATTGCGCGTACCGCCCACGCCCCGTACCGCACCGGCACCCAACTGCGCCGCCAAGGGAAAGTGCAGCCCGGAATTGACCAGCGCGGTGGTCTTGCCCGAGCCCGGCGGGCCGATGATCACGTACCACGGCAGCTCATACAGGTTGCGGCGCTCGTCACCGCCCAGCTTGGCCTTTTTCAACAGGGCCAGGGCTTCGTCCATGCGCTGGCGCAGGGTCGCCAGCTCTTCGGCGGTGGCGACGCTGGCAGGGTCTGGCGGGGTTTCCGCCGCGAGGCTGCGCATCACTTCGGCGGCCTGGCGCCGGGCCTGGATAATCCGGAATACGCGGTAGGCAATCCACACCGCGAACACCAGGATGATCAGCGCCCAGCGGCGCCCTTCCGGCACCAGCACATCGAGCAACGGGCCCACAAACCAGATGATCAGGCTCAAGGCGATCAGGCCCAGCAGCGGGATCACCCAGCGAATCACAAAACTGAAAAACGCCTTCACTCGACGCCCTCCGCCAATACGGTGATTTCTACCCGGCGATTGCGCGCACGGCCTTCGGCTGTGGCGTTGGTCGCCACCGGCTCGGTGTCGCTGCGGCCTTCGGCGCTGAAGCGTTCCGGCTGGCCGGTCTTGGCCGCGAGAATCTCCAGCACCGACTTGGCCCGCGCTTCGGACAGCGCCCAGTTGGACGGAAAGCGCAGGGTCGCAATCGGACGGTTATCGCTGTGGCCGGTCACCCGCACCTGGCCCTTGACCTTGCGGATGGCGTCGGCAATACGCAGCATCAGCGGCTGGAAGTCATCGACGATGCTGGAGCTGGCCGAGGCGAACAGTTCATCGCCACGGATGGTCACCACGGAGCGGTCGACGGCATCTTCCACGGCTACGCGACCGGCCTTGATGTCTTCCACCAGGAAGCCTGCCAGGCGTGGCCGCTCGATGATTTTCGGCTGGGCCACCGGACGGTCGATGGCCTGCACCGGGATCTCGCCCAGGGCATGAATATTCTTGAACACCGGCTCGGCATCCGACGCCAGTTTCATCCGCAACCCGAACAGCAATGCCAACAGCAGTGCCAGGCCGATGGCCACGGCGATCCACGGCGGCATGAACTGCGCCAGGCGATCACGGGCCACGGTTACGCCGCGCCAATGGGGCGACAGCTCGCGCTCATGCTCGCCACGGGCACTGCGAATCGCCGCCGCGGTACGCTCGCGCAAGGCTTCCAGCTGGCTGCGGCCATCGTTCATCACGCGGTAGCGACCTTCGAAACCCAGGCACAGGCACAGGTACAACAGCTCCAGCAGGTACAGGCGTTCCCGCGGGCTTTGCAGGCAGTGATCCAGCAATTGGAAGACCTTTTCGCCGCCCCAGGCTTCGTTGTGCACGGTGATCAGCAGGCTCTGCTTGCCCCAGTCACTGGCACTGCCCCACGGCGTACTCAGCACGGCTTCATCGAGGGCGGTGCACAGCGCGTAACGCGCCAGCAGCACATCGTTGCGGGCCACGCCGGCCGCCTCGGCACGTTCTTCGAACTGGCGCAGGTAAGCCAGCAACTGCGCACGCAGGCTCGCTGGCGCAGGGTGCGAGATGGTGTTGCGCAGGCGCGTCAGCAGCGACAACAACGGGCCGGCGGCGCTTTCCAGCGGGTTCAGGCCCTGGGCCTTGCCGGTCAGGATCGGCGCAGCGGGCATCGACAGCGGCGCCGGCTCTGCGCGAACAGGCTCCGGCGCGCGGCCACCGGGACGCGGCATGAACTGGGTGCGGTCATCGTCATTCGGATGCATCGCGGATTACCCTCGGATGGCCCAGAAAGCCAGGTTCAACCCCGGGAACTGGCCGGCGATGTGGAACGCAAAGCCACCGGAATTACCCAGTTGCTGCCAGTGCTCGCTGCCCCGGTCCAGCTCGTAGTAGGTGGAGCCTGCGTGGTACGGAATCTGCCGTGGCGCCACCGGCAGCGGCAGCAGGCCGATGCCCGGCAGTTGCAGGTTGACCAGGTCGCGGATGTGTTCCACCGAGCCGACTTTGCTTTGCTGGCCGAAGCGCGCGCGCAGGGTTTCGCCCGGCACATCGGCGCGCACCACCAGGATGAAACTGGCGCTGTCGATCAGGGTTTTGTCGGCCAGCATCGCCACGTGCACGCCGTAGGCTTTCTCGACAATCGGGATCGGCGTGGCCTTGCTGTCGATCAGCATCGACAGCGCCTCGCGCAGGGCCTGCATCACCGGGGTGAAGCTCAGGGCCAGGTCGTCATGCTGGTACTGCGGATATTCGTGGGGGCGGCGGCCAGTGGTGGAGAAGGTCGAGAACTCGCCGGCCAGGCTCACCAGCTCACTGAAGAAACGCTCCGGGTGCAGCGGGCTCAACTGACTCAGGTGCTGGATCAGCGGCTGGGCGCGGTTGACCAGTTGCAGCAGCATGAAGTCGGCAATCTCCGAAGCACCACCGGCGCCCGAAGCCACCACGCGCCCGGCCAACGCTTCGCCGCGCTGGTGCAGCAGGCCCAGCAGTTCGCTGCGAAACGCGGTCAGCGGTTTGCTGGCCGTCACGTCGAGGACCGGCGGGATGTAGCTCTCGTCCAGCACCAGGGCGCGGTCGGCGCGTTTTTCCTTGATGCGCACCAGGCCAATGGCCGCGTAATCGCTGATGCCATCCTGGGCGGTCAACAGGCGCAAGGCGCGGGAGCCGACCGCCACCGGCGCACGGTTTTCGAAGGGCGCGTTGTCGTCGCGCACTTCACGCACCTGGCTGACATAGCGCGCGGCTTCCAGGGCCTCGCCTTCGTCGACGGTGTCGCGGGCGCCGGCACGCTTGAGGGGCAACGCCAGGTACACCAGGCCATCGCGCAAGTTGTCGTCGATATTCAGCGGGCTCGGCGCCAGGTCGTCCTGGGGGATATTGAACGGCGTGCCATCCGGTAACAGGCCACGTGCCGAGACGATCGCCAGCTTGCCCTGGGCCAGCAGGCCCTGGTCGATCAACAGTTCGGAAAAGCCCCAGGCCCCCGCCGACAACGGGCGGCTGCGCGCATCGATCAGGTTTTCCAGGTAACGGTCATGCTGCTGGAAGTGCTGCGTTCCGATGAACATGCCTTCCGACCAGACCACGCGATTGTTCCAGGACATGGGGGCTCCGATTCTTATTGGGCAGGGCTGGATGGGGGGACCACGACGTCGGCACGCACGGCATGCACATCGAGGCTGATCTGGTATTCGGTGTATTGGCGTGCCGGCACGTTGAGCACCGTGCGCCACTCGGCGCGGTCCAGTTCGCGATAGCCCACCAGCAGGCCGATCTGGCGGGTGGACGGGTCGAGGTCGCGCTGGATGCTCAATTGCTGGCCGGGCAGGATCACCACTTCGTCCTGGTCGAGCAGGTCGAGGCCGAGGGTCGACTGTGCGCGATCGGCCAGGGCGAAGTAGTCGGAACGGCTGAAGGTGGCGGCGTTTTTCAGTTCGAAAATCCGCACCCGTACCGGGGCTGCCTGGCCATTGGCGCCGGGGTTGAGCCCGGCGATGGCATGGAAATGCAGCTCGACGGCGGCGGTGTCTGCCTCAGCTTCGGCGGCCTCGGGCTTGGCCGCATCCTTGGCACACGCCGTCAGCAGAAGCGCGGTGGCGACTGCGAGTAAAAACCTGGGAATCATCCTGCGTCCTCAATGACGTACTTAGCTATCCGTTGTTCCATGTACTGCGTTGTTAGTGACGCTGTCGGCTGCTGTGCGCTTCGTAGGCACGGCTGAATTCACGCCCGAACAGGTCCTGGAAATCTTCCTGGGCCTCGCGGGAAATATTGCTGTAGAGCTCGGTGAACTGCTGCCAGTACTGGGCCTGGCGCGAGCCGTTGAAAATGCTCGATAGCCCGCCGGGCTTGCCCATGCGTTCTTCGAGCTGCGCCGGTTCAAAGCGCGTCAGCAGGTGCTTGATGGCGGCTTCGACCCCGGCCATGACGGCCAGTTGGTGGGCGCGCAGATCGTCGAAACTGTCGCGCACGGCCAAGTCCGGTGCCATAAACGCCTGATTGCTGTGGCGTAGGAGCAGCAGTAGCGCTTCATCGGCATTCGGGGCGAATTTCAACGGATTGTTTTCCACAGGTTGAATCACCGTCTGCTGCATGCGGAACTCGCCCTTGAGGCTGCTGCGGGCACGCAACACGTCGATCAGGCCTTCGACCATCAGCCGGTAACTGCGGCCGATGCTTTCCATCTGGGCTTCGGCCTGGGCCTTGTCCAGGCGCAACTGATCGAGGCCCGCACCACGCAGGAAGGCTTGCAACAGGTCGGGCTGGCTGGCATCAGCCACCGGGAGCGGGCGCTCGACCTTGGGCGGGTCGATGACCGGCGGCTGTGGCGGTGTTGGCGCCGGCGGTGCAACAGGCCTGGGTGCCGGGGCATCGCCGAACAGATCCCAGTCTTCGGGGATTACTGAGCCCGAGACCACCGGCGCAGGCGGCTCAGCCACGGGCAGCGGTGTCGGCGGGCGGAAGTCGTGCTGCTCGGCCGGCACGTGATCGTGCACGGTGGCCGGCGGTACGCTGGTGGGCGCGAGGAAGTCGAACAGGTCCGGCAGGGTGTCCATCGACGAGGCGCCCTGGAACTGCGGCGCGATCACCGGAGGTGGCGTCGGGGCCTTCACGGCGGCGCCCATCAGGGCTTCGAAACTGTTGGAAGCGTCACCGGTGAAAGACGGGGTATCTGTCACTTTCAGGTTGAAATCGATACGCGCCTGGATCTCGTAATCGCCGATGCGGATCAGTTCGCCGTCCTGCAATGGCTCGCTGCTTCCCCGCCGCAAACGAATACCGGCATGCACTAACTCAACTCCATTAGTGCTGTTATCAGTTAAGTAGTAACGACCATCTTTGTACTGAATAACGCAATGTTGCGTGGAAACAAGACGTTCTGGATCAGGCAGTACCCAGTCATTTTCGGAACCGCGGCCAATAGCCATCACTCCCTGATCCAGGGACTTTTCAGAACACTGGCCAGGGGTAATCTTGTGATAACTAGTGATAGTCAAGCACAGCGACATCTTGCCTCCTTGCTGATACTTCGCGCGCGGCCGTTCCCTGGGAGAAATGCTCCGAGAGATCCACGACAGATCCTTTCAAAACCTTGAAAGCCTGCTTCAACCCGCGTAATTGCTGATCTTAACCGGCCTGTATGACAAAAATCCTGCCTCGGCACCTGCTTCGACTGATCAGTCGCACAAGATGTTAAGCACCGCACATCTGTCATAGAGGGCGAATAGCTTACCTTGACAAGGCATAAGTACTACACCAAAAATGCACAACTTCTTGAACACCAATGATGGCACTTTGAAATCAGAATGATGTCAAAGCGCTAAATAAGACCAAGAAAACATGCAAAGTTCCTCGCGCAACTAATGCATGAGTTGCCCGTCATCTAACGGGCTGATAGGGAGATCGAATTTAGTGGATGTGCCTCTGCTGCTCGCCGCCGTTTCCGCGACTTCGCCCTGTGGCGAAGACTTGGAATATGACGCCGATTACTTGCATCTTGAGCGTGCCGCACAGGGTCAACCCGAGCGCAGCATGGGCGACTCGATCCTGCCTGCCGAACCTCCGGAATGGCGCAGCATCCAGCAGCAAAGTCTCGACCTCCTGCAACGCAGCAAAGACCTGCGCATCACCCATTTCCTGTTGCAAGCCGCCCTCGCCCTCCAGGGCATTGCAGGGCTTGCCGACGCACTCGCACTGATCAACGCGCTGCTGCGCGAATACTGGGCCGACCTGCATCCGCGCCTGGATGCCGATGACGACAACGACCCCACCGTGCGCATCAACGCCCTCAGCGGCGTGGCCAGCGACGCGAACATCCGCCTGCTGCGTGAGGCTATCCTCACCCGTTCCCGCACCTTCGGGCCCGTCAGCCTGCGCGCCGCGCTGAATGCCAGCGGGCTACAGAGTTTCCCCGGCGAAAACCTCGGTGCCGAACAGCTTAACGGCGCATTCCTCGACAGCGATGCCGAGCAACTGCAAGCCACCCGCGACGCGCTGAACGCCGCCCGCGACGCCTGTGAGGCCATCGAACAATACGTCAGCGACCAGGTCGGTTCCGCCCAGGGCGTGGACCTCGCCCCCTTGAAGCAACTGCTCAAGCAGGCCGCGCAGATACTTAACCAATACGCCCCGCACAGCGGCGCTGCCAGCGAGCCCGAGGTTGTCAGTGACGACAATGCCCCCTCGGTTGAATACGCCGCCGCGCCCGTTGCAGCACGCCCGACCGGCGACATCGCAAGCCGCGATGAAGTGCTGCGCAGCCTCGACAAGATCCTTGCGTACTACACCCGGCACGAGCCTTCGAGCCCGCTGCCGGTGCTGTTGAGCCGAGCGAAGAATCTGGTGCACGCCGACTTTGCGGCCATCGTGCGCAACCTGATTCCCGACGGCATGTCCCAATTTGAAAATCTGCGCGGGCCGGACAGCGAATAAGCGTACGGATCGCGCAGTTACAACACCGTCGCTCAAGCGACCAGGAGCAGCAACGTGGCGAAGCAAAGTTCTCAGAAATTCATCGCGCGCAACCGTGCGCCTCGGGTGCAGATCGAGTACGACGTCGAGCTCTACGGCGCCGAGAAAAAGGTCCAGCTGCCCTTCGTCATGGGCGTGATGGCCGATCTCGCCGGCAAGCCCGCCGAACCTCTGGCGCCTGTGGCCGACCGCAAGTTCCTTGAAGTGGACGTCGACAACTTCGACTCGCGCCTCAAGGCCATGCAGCCACGCGTCGCGTTCCACGTGCCCAACGAGCTGACCGGCGAAGGCAACCTGAGCCTGGACATCACCTTCGAAAGCATGGACGACTTCAGCCCCGCCGCTGTGGCGCGCAAGGTCGATTCGCTCAAGCAACTGCTCGAAGCCCGCACCCAGCTGGCCAACCTGCTGACCTACATGGACGGCAAGACCGGCGCTGAAGAAATCATCATGAAGGCGATCAAGGACCCGGCACTGCTTCAGGCACTTGCCAGCGCGCCCAAGCCTGCAGGGGAGCAGTAATCATGACTGACAATACCGCCCGCGAAGGCACCCAGATCCTGGGTACCACCGAAGAAGCCAGCGAGTTCGCGAACCTGCTGCTGCAAGAATTCAAACCCAAGACCGAGCGTGCCCGCGAAGCCGTGGAAACCGCTGTGCGCACCCTGGCCGAGCAGGCTCTGGCCCAGACCGACCTGGTGTCCAACGACGCGATCAAGTCGATCGAATCGATCATCGCCGCCATCGACGCCAAGCTCACCGCCCAGGTCAACCAGATCATCCATCACCAGGATTTCCAGCAGCTGGAAAGCGCCTGGCGTGGCCTGCACTACCTGGTGAACAACACCGAGAGCGATGAGCAGCTGAAGATTCGCGTGCTCAACATCTCCAAGCCGGACCTGCACAAGACCCTGAAGAAATTCAAGGGCACCGCGTGGGACCAGAGCCCGATCTTCAAGAAGATGTACGAAGAAGAATACGGCCAGTTCGGCGGCGAACCCTACGGTTGCCTGGTGGGCGACTACTACTTCGACCAGTCGCCTCCCGACGTGGAGCTGCTGGGGGAGCTGTCGAAAGTCTGCGCCGCCATGCACGCACCGTTCATTGCCGCCGCTTCGCCAACCGTGATGGGCATGGGCTCGTGGCAGGAACTGTCGAACCCGCGCGACCTGACCAAGATCTTCACCACCCCGGAATACGCCGGCTGGCGCTCGCTGCGTGAATCGGAAGACTCGCGCTACATCGGCCTGACCATGCCGCGCTTCCTGGCGCGCCTGCCGTACGGTGCCAAGACCGATCCGGTGGAAGCCTTCGCCTTCGAAGAAAATACCGACGGTGCCGACAGCTCCAAGTACACCTGGGCCAACGCCGCTTACGCGATGGCGGTGAACATCAACCGTTCGTTCAAACACTTCGGCTGGTGCTCGCGCATCCGTGGCGTGGAGTCGGGCGGTGAAGTCGAGAACCTGCCGGCCCACACCTTCCCGACCGATGACGGTGGCGTGGACATGAAGTGCCCGACCGAAATCGCTATCAGCGACCGCCGCGAAGCGGAACTGGCGAAGAACGGTTTCATGCCGCTGCTGCACAAGAAAAACACCGACTTTGCCGCCTTCATCGGCGCCCAGTCGTTGCAGAAACCGGCCGAATACGATGACCCGGACGCCACCGCCAACGCCAACCTGGCCGCGCGCCTGCCGTACCTGTTCGCCACCTGCCGTTTCGCTCACTACTTGAAGTGCATCGTGCGCGACAAGATCGGTTCCTTCAAAGAGAAGGACGAGATGCAACGCTGGTTGCAGGACTGGATCCTCAACTACGTCGACGGTGACCCGGCGCACTCCACCGAAACCACCAAGGCCCAGCATCCGTTGGCTGCCGCCGAAGTGATCGTGGAAGACGTCGAAGGCAACCCGGGGTACTACAACTCCAGGTTCTACCTGCGCCCGCACTACCAGCTTGAAGGGCTGACCGTGTCGCTGCGCCTGGTATCGAAACTGCCTTCGGCGAAAGGCGCGTAACACCGTCGCTCGTTCCCACGCTCCGCGTGGGAATGCCGCCCGGGACGCTCCGCGTCCCAGTGACGCAGAGCGTCACAAGATGCGTTACCACGCAGAGCGTGGGAACGATCAGCGTTAACAAATTCTGTGGCTGAGACCACACAGGGAGAAAACATGGCTGTTGATATTTTCATCAAGATCGGCGACATCAAGGGCGAGTCCATGGACAAGGCCCACAAGGACGAAATCGACGTGTTGAACTGGAGCTGGGGCATGGCCCAGTCCGGCAACATGCACGTGGGCGGTGGCGGCGGTGCGGGCAAGGTGAACATCCAGGACCTGTCGCTGACCAAGTACGTCGACAAGGCCTCGCCCAACCTGATGATGCACTGCGCGAGCGGCAAGCACATCGACAAGGTCACGCTGACCGTGCGCAAGGCCGGCGGTGAAAGCCAGGTCGAGTACATGATCATCAACCTGGAAGAAGTGCTGGTCACTTCCCTGAGCACCGGCGGTTCGGGCAGCGATGACCGCCTGACCGAAAACGTGACCCTGAACTTTGCCCAGGTGATGGTGGACTACCAGCCACAGAAAGCCGACGGCACCAAAGACGGCGGCGCGATCAAGTTTGGCTGGAACATTCGCTCCAACACCAAACGCTGATTGCCCCTGTAGCCGCCACCCCAAGTGGCGGCTGCAAGCCCCCTGTTCCTCTCGCAACCCGTCCGTGGAGCTGCTTTGGTGGTAACTGAAATTGCTTCCCGCGATCGCCTGCAACCGTCCCTGCTGGACCGGTTGACCGACGATGACCCGACCAATCCCAAGGAAAGCGCCGACAAACGCGTGCTGTCCCTGAGCCAATTGAAAGCCTCGGTGCTGCGTGACCTGACGTGGCTGCTCAACACCACTTCACTGCTCAACGCCGATGCCACGCTGCACACGCCTGCCGGTACGTCGGTGGTCAATTACGGGCTGCCGGCGCTGGCGGGCAACAGTGTCTCCAGTGTCGACATCAGCGCCCTGGAAGCCTTGATTCGACAAGCCATCGCCACCTTCGAGCCGCGCATCCTGCGCCACACCTTGCGGGTCAAGGCACGCGTCGGCCACGGTGAGATGAACCACAACGCCCTGAGTTTCGAGATCGAAGGCGACCTGTGGGCGCAGCCGGTGCCGTTGCGCCTGTTGCTGCAAACCGACCTGGACCTGGAGTCCGGCCATGTGCGTGTGGTGAACGCCGACCAGCGGAGACGCCCATGAACCCGCGCTTGCTGGAGCTGTATAACCAGGAACTGCACCACGTGCGCGAAAGCGCCGCCGAGTTCGCCAAGGAATACCCGAAGATCGCCAGTCGGCTGACCCTGTCCGGCATGGACTGCGCCGACCCGTACGTCGAGCGTTTGCTCGAAGGCTTTGCGTATCTCACGGCCCGGGTCCAGCTCAAGCTCGACGCCGAGTACCCGACCTTCACCAACAACCTGCTGGAGATCGCCTACCCGCACTACCTGGCGCCGACCCCGTCGATGACCGTGGTGCAGTTGCAGGCCGATCCCGATGAAGGCTCCCTGGCCAGTGGTTTTCCACTGCCCCGCGACACCGTCCTGCGCGCCGCCTTGGGCCGCGAAACCCAGACCTGCTGCGAGTACCGCACCGCGCACCCGGTGACGCTGTGGCCGTTGCAGGTCGCCCAGGCCGAGTACTTCGGCAACCCGTCCGCCGTGCTCGGGCGTTTGGCTGCCAGCGAACCCAAGGCCAAGGCTGGCCTGCGCCTGACCTTGCGTACCGGCGCCGAGCTGCCGTTCAACAGCCTCGCCCTGGATAACTTGCCGCTGTACCTCAGCGGTGCCGACGAACAACCGTTCCGCCTCTACGAACAACTGCTGGGCAATGCCTGCGCGGTGTTCGCGCGCAAGCCCGGCGGTGACTGGGTTGAGCGCCTGCCGCCGGAGGCCTTGCGCTCCCGGGGTTTCGATGACGCCGATGCGGCGATGCCGGTGGTGCCGAGAGCGTTCCAGGGATATCGCTTGCTCCAGGAATACTTCGCCCTGCCCCACCGTTTTCTGTTCGTCGAATTCGCTGAACTGAGCCGTGCAGTCAAACGCTGTGACGGCCAGGAACTGGAACTGATCGTGCTGTTCGACCGTCACGATCCAAGCCTGGAAGGCAGCGTCGGCAAGGCGCAGTTCGTGCCGTTCTGCACCCCGGCAATCAACCTGTTTCCCAAGCGCGTGGACCGGATTCACTTGTCCGAGCGGGTCAACGAACACCATGTGATCGCCGACCGCACGCGGCCGATGGATTTCGAGATTCACTCCTTGAGCGGCATCACGGGCCACGGCACCGGGCCCGAGCAACCGTTCTTGCCGTTCTACGCAGTACGCGATCCGTCGCGCTATGGCCGTGACCAGGCTTACTACACGGTGCGCCGCGAACCCCGCGTGTTGTCCAGCGACCAGCGCCGCAACGGGCCGCGCTCCACCTATGTGGGCAGCGAAACCTTCGTCAGCCTGGTGGACACCCAGCAAGCCCCGTACCGCCATGACCTGCGCCAACTGGGCGTGACCGCAATGTGCACTAACCGCGACTTGCCGCTGTTCATGAGCGTGGGCAACGGCAAGACCGACTTCACCCTGGCCGACAGTGCGCCGGTCTTGGCCGTGCGCTGCGTCGCCGGGCCAAGCCGCCCGCGCGCCAGCCATGCCCATGACGCCAAGGCCTGGCGCCTGATCAGCCAGTTGTCGTTGAACTACCTGTCGCTGAGCGAGCAAGGCCAGGGCGCCGCCGCGCTGCGTGAACTGCTGCGCCTGTATGGCGACAGCAACGACGCCGCCCTGCAATTGCAGATCGAAGGCCTGCGGGAAGTCAGCAGCAAGGCGGTGACCCGGCGCCTGCCGATGCCCGGCCCGATCGTGTTTGGCCGCGGCCTTGAGATCACTCTGGAATTTGATGAAAACGCGTTCCGCGGCACCGGCGTGTTCCTGCTCGGTGCGGTGTTTGAACGGTTCCTGGCACGCTACGTGTCGATCAACAGTTTTACCGAGACGGTGATCCGTACCACCGAACGCGGCGAGATCATGCGATGGAAAGCCAAGCCCGGACGCCGTCCGACCCTGTGAGTACCCTGGATGCAATGCATCAGGAGCCCTGGGAATATGACTTCTTCCAGGCGCTGCGGCGTATCGAGTGCGAATCGCCGGACCTGCCACGCCTGGGGCACTCCCTGCGCCTGGCGGATGACCCGCTGCGTCTCGGGCAGCAGGCCGATTGCACCTTTGCGCCGGCCACATTGGCCTCGGTCGAACCTGGGGCTGAAGGCCAGCCTGCACGGCTGGAGCAGTTCTTCTTCGGCCTCGGCGGCCCCAACGGCCCGCTGCCGCTGCACATCACCGAGTACGTGCGTGAGCGCCAACGCAACAACGCCGACAGCACCAGCAAGCGCTTCCTGGATGTGTTCCACCATCGCCTGCTGACCCTGTTTTATCGTGCCTGGGCCGAGGCACGGCCGACCGTCAGCCATGACCGCCCGGACGATGACTACTGGTCGGCGCGCCTCGCCGCATTGAGCGGTCGCGGCACCCCGAGCCTGCTCAACCAGGGCCTGATCCCCGACACCGCGAAGCTGCATTACAGCGGCCACCTGTCGGCACAAACCCGCTATCCGGACGGCCTGAAGGCGATTCTCGGCGAGTACTTCGGCCTGCCGGTGGAGATCGAAGAATACGTCGGCCAATGGCTGGAGCTGCCCGAGCGCAGCCGCGTGAGTGTCAGCGCCAACCAGCTGGGCGTGGACTTTTGCCTGGGCAGCCACGTGTGGGACCGCCAGCATAAATTCCGCATCCGCCTGGGCCCGCTGAAGCTCGATGACTACATGGGCATGCTGCCCGGCAGCCAGCCGTTCAACGAGCTGGTGGCGTGGGTCGCCGAGTACCTGGGCCACGAACTGGACTGGGACCTGAACCTGATCCTGCAACAACCGGAAGTGCCGGCCCTGCAACTCAACGGCCAGTTCCGCCTGGGCTTCAACACCTGGCTCGGCCAACCCGAGCATGACGCCAACGACCTAATCCTGGCCCGGCATTACGCCGAACACGCCAACACCTCAAGGAATCCAGAGCATGGGTGAAATCAGTCGCGCCGCACTGTTCGGCAAACTCAACAGCGTGGCCTACAAGGCCATCGAAGCCGCCACCGTGTTCTGCAAGCTGCGGGGCAACCCGTACGTGGAACTGGCCCACTGGTTTCACCAGTTGCTGCAACTGCAGGACTCTGACCTGCACCGCATCATTCGACAGTTCAATGTCGAGCCGGCGCGTCTGGCCCGCGACCTGACCGAAGCCCTGGACCGCCTGCCCCGTGGCTCGACGTCGATCACTGACTTGTCGTCCCATGTGGAAGAAGCGGTCGAGCGTGGCTGGGTCTATGGCAGCCTGATGTTTGGCGAAAGCCAGGTACGCACCGGCTACCTGGTGCTGGGGATTCTCAAGACGCCGAGCCTGCGCCATGCGCTGTTGGGCTTATCCGGTGAGTTCGACAAGATCAAGGCCGAAGCCCTGAGCGAACGCTTTGACGAATACGTCGGCGACTCGCCCGAAAATGCACTGAGTGCCAGCGACGGTTTCAATGCCGGTGCAGTACCGGGCGAAGCCAGCGGCGCCATGGCCCCGAGCGCGATGGGCAAGCAGGAAGCCCTCAAGCGCTTCACCGTCGACCTGACCGAACAGGCCCGTAGCGGCAAGCTCGACCCGATCGTCGGGCGTGACGAAGAGATCCGCCAACTGGTGGACATCCTCATGCGTCGCCGCCAGAACAACCCGATCCTTACCGGTGAAGCCGGCGTCGGCAAGACCGCCGTGGTCGAAGGCTTCGCCCTGCGCATCGTCGCCGGCGACGTACCACCCGCGCTGAAAGATGTGGAACTGCGCAGCCTCGATGTCGGCCTGCTGCAAGCCGGCGCGAGCATGAAAGGCGAGTTCGAACAACGCCTGCGCCAGGTCATCGAAGACGTCCAGGCTTCGCCGAAACCGATCATCCTGTTTATCGACGAAGCCCACACCCTGGTAGGTGCCGGTGGCGCCGCCGGGACCGGTGACGCGGCCAACCTGCTCAAGCCTGCCCTGGCCCGCGGCACCTTGCGTACCGTGGCCGCCACCACCTGGGCCGAGTACAAGAAGCACATCGAAAAAGACCCGGCCCTGACCCGCCGTTTCCAGGTGGTGCAAGTGGCCGAGCCGTCGGAAGACAAGGCGTTGCTGATGATGCGCGGCGTGGCTTCGACCATGGAAAAACACCATCAGGTGCAGATCCTCGACGAAGCGCTGGAAGCGTCAGTGAAGCTGTCCCACCGCTACATTCCGGCGCGTCAATTGCCGGACAAATCCGTGAGCCTGCTGGACACCGCCTGCGCCCGCGTCGCCATCAGCCTGCACGCGGTGCCGGCAGAAGTCGACGACAGCCGCCGCCGTATCGAGGCACTGGAAACCGAGCTGCAAATCATCGCCCGCGAGCATGCGATCGGCATCGCCATCGGTGCGCGCCAGACCAACAGCGAAGCGCTGCTGAACGCCGAACGCGAGCGCCTGGCCACCCTGGAAGCCCGTTGGGCCGAAGAGAAAACCCTGGTGGATGAGTTGCTCGCCACCCGTGCGACGTTGCGTGAAAAATCCGGTGTCGTGGACAGCGGCGATGATCAATTGCGTGCCCAATTGGTAGACCTGCAACAACGCCTCAGCACCCTGCAAGGCGAAACCCCACTGATCCTGCCGACCGTAGACTACCAAGCGGTGGCCTCGGTGGTCGCCGACTGGACCGGCATCCCGGTGGGCCGCATGGCTCGCAACGAACTGGAGACGGTGCTCAACCTCGACCAGCACCTGAAGAAACGCATCATCGGCCAGGACCACGCCTTGCAGATGATCGCCAAGCGCATCCAGACCTCCCGCGCCGGCCTCGACAACCCGAGCAAGCCGATTGGCGTGTTCATGCTCGCCGGCACCTCCGGCGTGGGCAAGACCGAAACCGCCCTGGCCCTGGCCGAAGCCATGTACGGCGGTGAGCAGAACGTGATCACCATCAACATGAGCGAGTTCCAGGAAGCCCACACCGTGTCCACCCTCAAGGGTGCGCCACCGGGCTACATTGGCTATGGCGAAGGTGGCGTGCTGACCGAAGCCGTGCGGCGCAAACCCTACAGCGTGGTGCTGCTGGACGAGGTGGAAAAAGCCCACCCGGACGTGCATGAAATCTTCTTCCAAGTGTTCGACAAAGGCGTGATGGAAGACGGCGAAGGCCGGGTGATCGACTTCAAGAACACCTTGATCCTGCTGACCACCAACGCCGGTACCGAGTTGATTTCCCAGGTCTGCAAAGACCCGGCGAACATCCCCGAGCCCGAGGAAATCGCCAAGGCCCTGCGCCAGCCGCTGCTGGAGATTTTCCCGCCGGCGCTGCTCGGCCGCCTGGTGACCATTCCGTACTACCCGCTCAGCGACGAGATGCTCAAGGCAATCACCCGCCTGCAACTCAACCGCATCAAGAAGCGTGTGGAGAACACCCACAAAGTCGCCTTCGATTACGACGACGACGTGGTCGACCTGATCGTGTCCCGCTGCACCGAAACCGAAAGCGGCGGGCGGATGATCGACACCATCCTCACCAACAGCCTGCTGCCGGACATGAGTCGCGAATTCCTCACCCGCATGCTCGAAGGCAAGGCGCTGGCGGGGGTGCGGATCAGCACGCGGGATAACGAATTGCACTACGACTTCAACGATTGACCTGACGGAATGCGATCAAAACTGTGGGAGCGGGCGTGCTCGCGAAGGCGGTGCATCAGTTGATGCATCCAGTGGCTGATTCACCGCATTCGCGAGCACGCCCGCTCCCACAGTTGGAGCCGGTTCCTACAGTTATTACGCTATTTACGGGTTAACCGATGTTATTCAACCAAGCCTCACGCCTGGCCAAGATCACCAGCCCCCTGGGGCCGGATGTGCTGCTGCTCAATGAAATGGGTGGCGGCGAAGAGCTGGGTCGGCTGTTCAATTTCGAACTGCAGCTGACCTCGCTGGACGCCAACATCGACCTCAACCAGTTGCTGGGCAAGCCCATGAGCCTGAACCTGCAACTGGCGGACGGTGGCGAGCGGCACTTCCACGGCATCGTCGCCCGCTGCAGCCAGAACATCGACCAGGGCCAGTTCGCCAGCTATCAGGTGACTTTGCGCCCGTGGTTGTGGCTGCTGAGCCGCACCTCCGACTGCCGGATTTTCCAGAACCTGAGCATCCCGCAGATCATCAAGCAGGTGTTTCGCGACCTGGGTTTTTCCGACTTCGAAGACGCCTTGAGCCGCCCGTACCGCGAGTGGGAATACTGCGTGCAGTACCGCGAGACCAGCTTCGATTTCGTCAGCCGCCTGATGGAACAGGAAGGCATCTACTACTTCTTCCGCCACGAGCAGGACCGCCACGTGCTGGTGCTGGCCGATGCCTACGGTGCCCACGCCAACGTGCCCGGCTACGCCTCGGTGCCTTACTACCCCAAGGACGAGCAGCAGCGCGAACGCGACCATATGCACAACTGGCACCTGGCACAGGAAGTACAGCCCGGCTCCCTTGAGCTCAACGACTACGACTTCCAGCGCCCCAGCGCGAGCATCGACGTGCGCTCGGCCATGCCGCGCCCGCACACCGCCGGCGACTACCCGCTGTACGACTACCCCGGCACCTACGTCAAAAGCGAAGACGGCGAACACTACGCCCGCACCCGCATCGAAGCCCTGCAAACCCTGCACGAACAAGTGGAGTTCAGCGGCAACGCCCGGGGCCTGGGTTCCGGCCACCTGTTCAGCCTCACCGGCTTCAGTCGCCGCGACCAGAACCGCGAATACCTGATCGTCGGCGCCCGCTACTACATCTCCCAGGAAAGCCTCGAAAGCGGCGGTGGCGCGCCTTCGGCGCAGTTCGAAAGCACCCTCACCTGCATCGACGCACAACAGAGTTTCCGCCCGCTGGCCAACACCTACCGGCCCATCGTCAAAGGCCCGCAGACGGCGCTGGTGGTGGGGCCCAAAGGCGAAGAAATCTGGACCGACCAATATGGCCGGGTCAAGGTGCATTTCTATTGGGACCGCCACGACCAGTCCAACGAAAACAGCTCATGCTGGATTCGCGTATCGCAGTCCTGGGCCGGAAAAAACTGGGGCTCGATGCAGATCCCGCGGATCGGCCAGGAAGTGATTGTGAGCTTCCTGGAAGGCGATCCCGACCGGCCGATCATCACCGGCCGCGTGTACAACGCCGAGCAGACCGTGCCTTACGACTTGCCGGAAAACGCCACCCAAAGCGGGATGAAAAGCCGCTCCAGCAAAGGCGGCACGCCGGCCAACTTCAATGAAATCCGCATGGAGGACAAGAAGGGGTTGGAGCAGTTGTACATCCATGCCGAGCGTAATCAGGACATCGTGGTAGAGGTGGATGAAAGTCATTCGGTGGGGCATGACCGGAACAAGAGTATTGGGCATAACGAGACGGTGACGATTGGCTCAAACCGCCTGCGGGTCGTGCGCAACAACGACACCGTGATTGTGGGCGGGGCCAAGTCCGACAGCGCCGCCACGACCTACACCATCGAGGCTGGCGACAGTATTCGCCTGGTGTGCGGCGACAGTGTGATTGAGCTCAAGGCTGGCGGAGACATCAACCTGACCTGTGGCTCGTTCAACCTGTTTTCTACCGGCAGCAGCAAAATCCAGACGAAGGGCAAACTGGATATCAACCTTGGCAGCGACAAGGGCACGGTGCCCGGCGCCCAAGGCGTGCAAAGCACGATCAAGTCCGCCGTCGAATCAAAATTCCCTGGCAAGCCCGGCGCTGGTCAATAACGAGATTTCTCCACCATGAATTACCTGATCAACGAAGCCCAATTCACCCTGCCCGATGCAGAGGTACAGGACACCTCGATCAACATTCTCAAGTTCGCCAAGCTGGGCACCACGTTGGTGGTCAGCCGCAGCCCGTTGGCCGATGGCGAGACCTTGCAAAACAACTTCGAGGGCCAGCTGAAAAAGCTCGAACAGCAGGTCAAGGACCTTCGTTATTCGCCGGCGCAAGCCATCAAGGTGGGGCCGGCGCAGGACATCGACGCCTTTGAAGTGCAGAACCGTTTCAACAAAGGCAGCGACAATATTTACCAATATCAGTTGGCAATGCAGATACCCGGCACACGCAACCTGATCGCCTTGAGCTACGTCAAGACCCAGCCCCTGGGACCTGCCGAGGCGGCACATTGGGCAACGCTCAAGAACACGCTCAACTTTGCCGTCACCCCCTGAGCAGAGTCTGAACAATGAGTGAAGACCTCTGGGCTGCCCGCGAAGGCGACGCACTGCTGCACACCTCGGTGATGGCCGATATTCTCGGCGGCGTGCTGGAAGTGGCCGCCTATGCCGCACTCACTACCGTGGGCTGCCTGGCCGTTGCAGGGGCGGTTTTCCTCGCGACCGGTGCGACCATCGCCACAGGCGGCGTTGCATTGGTCTTGGTAGTGGGGGCAGTCGTTGGGATCACCGCAGGGCTCACAGGGGCTGACCTGAAAATATCCAGTTGGTGCGAGTCCGCCGCCAACTGGGTGTTCCCGCCGGTGATCGATGCCTTCATCACCAGCGGTTCGGACAACGTCTTCATCAATGGCAAAAAAGCTGCCCGCGCCGCAGGCAAGATGACTGCGGTTCCGGTCGCACCCAGCGAACCGCCAGCCCCCAGCTTCCTGGACATGGCCGGGGAGTTTTTCTCACAGATGTGGCGCCCGACCGTCGCCTCCCCCGCCCCCGGCACCGAGCCTTGCCCGCTGGACACCGTGGGGTGCAACAAGCACCCGCCAATGCCCCTGCAATTCATTGCCGAGGGGTCCAGCTCGGTATTCATCAATGGCCAGCCTGCGGCGCGCAGTGGCGATCGCAGCACGTGCGACGCCAAGATCGGCACAGCCCCGGGCCTGATCTCGCCGGATGTGCGCATCGGTGGCGGGACCATCGTGGTGCAAGAGATTCGCAGCGGCAAGACGCCGGGCGTGGGTTTGGCGATTGCGGTGGTGATGGCGTTGCGGGGCAACCTGAAGTGTTTCTGGACCAAGCTGCCGTGCCTGGTCGGTGGCTTGGTGGTGGGCGGTGCCATTTCGTATGCAACCAGCAAGGTCACCTCTGCGCTCAAGAGCGCCATGAATGGCTCGCCCAATCCGGTTCACAGCGCGACCGGGGCCAAGGTCCTGGGTGGGGACGAGGAGCTGGACTTCGTGCTGCCGGGCTTGCTCCCGATAGATTGGCAGCGTTTCTACAGCAGCCTCGACACACGCCAGGACGGCCTCTTTGGCGCGGGCTGGAGCGTTGCGTATGAAGTTTCGATCGAGATAGATGCAGACGAAAACCTGCTCTACATCGATGAGCAAGGACGCCGTCTGGAGATCGGCTACATCCCCTTGTCCGGCGGAGCATTCGACCCGGGCGAAGGCCTTGCGGTCAGGCGCAGTGCCGACGGCGCGGTATTGATCGAGAGCATCGACGGCCTGTATCGCCTGTTCGAGCCCGACCCGCTGAACAGCGCGCGGATGCGTCTGCAGCTGCTGGGTGATCGTAATGAAGGGCGGATCTTTCTCGACTACGACGCTCAGGGGCGGCTGTATCGCCTGCGCGACACCCATGACTTGATGCACGTCGAACTGAGCTACTCGGCTGAACACCCACGGCGCGTGAGCCACATCGAACGGCGTTATCTGCGCCAGGAACATTTCGATGCGCGCAGCGATGTGCTCGTCAGCTACCGCTATGACAGCAACGGCGACCTGGCTGAAGTGTTGGATGTGCAAGGCACAGCCCTTCGACGCTTTGCTTATGACAATGGCCGGCGAATGGTCGAACACCAGTTGCCGAGTGGCCTGCGCTGCTTCTATCAATGGAGTGCAGTGACCGGCCCCCACGGTGACGAGTGGCGCGTCAGCCGCCACTGGACAGACGCAGGCGATGAATACACCTTCGACTACGATCTCGACGCCGGCATTACCCGCGTGACCGATGGCCTGATGCGCGTCAGCACACGGCATTGGAACCCGCAGTACCAGATCACTCGCTACGTCGATAACCTGGGCCATACGTGGCAGTTCGAGTGGAGCGAAGATCGCCAGTTGCTCGGCGCGATTGACCCGCAAAACGGTCAGTGGCGCTTCAATTATGACGCGTCCGGCAACCTGAGCGCGGTGATCGATCCACTGTCCAGAACCAGCGGCACGCAGTGGCTCGCGCACTGGGCGTTGCCCCAAGTAGAGACCGACCTTGCGGGCAACAGTTGGCACTATCGCTATGACCAGCGAGGCAACTGCATCGAGGAAATCGACCCGCTGGGCAATAGCACGCGCTACGTCTACGACGGGTTCGGTCAACCAGTGCGCATCATCGACGCCACGGAAAAAACCAAAACGCTGCATTGGAACGAATGGAGCCAACTGGTCGAAGCGGTGGATTGCTCGGGTTATCCCACCCGTTATCAATACGATGCCTTTGGCAATATGGTGGTGCAGACCAATGCGGAAGGTGAGTCGGTTCGCTACCGGTACGGTCCTCAGGGGCTATTGCTGGAATGCCAGCTCCCGGATGGCCGCGTGGAACAGTTCCAGCGCAGCGCCAGCGGTTACCTGACGGCCCATGTCGACCCGGCCGGCAGCACCACGCGCTATGCCTATGACCTGCGTGGCCTGGTCAAACAGCGCTGGGATGCGCACAACCGCACGGTCATGTTCGACCATGACGCCTATGGCCGATTGCGCAAGCTGACCAATGAGAACGGTGAAAGCTATCGCTTTGAGTGGGACGCGTGCGACCGCATGGTGCGGCAGCAAGACCTCGACCAGAGTCAGCGCTGCTACACCTATGATCCGCTGGATGATGTCGTCGCCGTGGACTTCCTGCCGGGGACGGAAGGCGAACCGGTAGCGCCATTGTCACACCAGTTTCAGCGAGATCCGGTTGGACGCCTGGTCAGCAAAGTCACCGCCGACGGCACCACCGTTTACGAACATGATCTGAACGACCAACTGGTCGGCGTCACGTTCACCGCGATTGACGGTCAGCAGCAGCGACTGGGTTTCAGCTACGACGCACTGGGGCAACTGCTGCAGGAGCAAAGCACAGCGGGCTCCTTGCAGCATCACTACGACGAATTGGGGAACCTGATTCAGACCCAGTTGCCCGACGGTCGATGGCTCAACCGCCTCTACTACGGCAGCGGTCACCTGCATCAGTTGAATCTCGATGGGAAGGTCATCAGCGACTTCGAGCGTGATCGTTTGCATCGCGAAGTGCAGCGCACTCAAGGCCAACTCAGGACGAACACCGCGTATGACCGCAGTGGAAGGGTTCGCTCACGCCAGCGCCGCAGTATTGACCAACCGTGGCAGTTGCCGCCGTTGGTTGAGACTGACTACAGCTACGATCCCAGCGATAACCTGATCGGGCGTCGGCGTGTTGACCGTGTTCATGATCGGCAAGAGCAGTTGGGTTACGACAGTACCGAACGTATTCTCGTCAGCCATCAGGTGAGCCGGAGCGAAACCTACGCCTACGATGCAGCGGCCAACCTTTTGGACGGCCCACAACAAGGCGGCCTGGTACGGCACAACAGGCTGCTGACCTATCAAGACAAACGTTATAAATACGATGCTTTTGGCCGAATGATCGAAAAACGCAGCTCTGTTCGTGGCGTGCAGCGTTTCGCCTACGATGCTGAAAGCCGATTAGTTGAAGTACGCAATGAAAATGGCAACGTGGTCAAAATGGCCTACGACCCTCTGGGCCGTCGCATCGAGAAGACTGAACACGACAGCGTCGGGTACGCATTGGGCATAACGCGCTTCATTTGGGATGGATTGCGGCTCCTGCAAGAATACAAACACAGCCAGACTAGCCTCTATATCTATGAAGACGAAAGTTACAAACCCCTTGCCCGCGTAGATGGCAGCGGCCCACAGCAAAAAGTTCGCCATTATCACAATGATCTCAACGGCACGCCCGAGCAGCTAACTGAAACCGATGGACACACCATCTGGCAGGCGAGCTATCGAGTCTGGGGTGATGCCTTGGAGGAAGTGCGTGAGCCCTCTTACATCGAGGATCAAAATCTACGGTTTCAAGGGCAGTATCTGGATCGGGAGATTGGCCTACACTACAACACGCTGCGGTTTTATGATCCTGACGTGGGCAGGTTTACTACTCGGGATCCTATCGGGCTCAAGGGAGGTATAAACCTTTATAAATATGCACCGAACCCGATGTCTTGGGTCGATCCTCTAGGTCTGAGCCGATGCGCCCCCGGCACTGCGTCAGGCAAAGGCGTAACTATTACTAACAAATGGCTCAGAGGTAGCCATGGTAATGCCGGACTGTTCCCGGCTTCGATTGCCAATAAAATGAGAGGCAAAACGTTTAATACATTCAACGATTTCCGAAATTCATTTTGGAAAGAAGTTGCGATGGATAAAAATTTGTCAAAGAAATTCAGTCCTTCGAATCTCAAACGAATGCAGAATGGGAATGCACCTATCGCTCATGGTTCGCAATGGAACGGAAAAAACAGATCATATATACTCCATCATCGAGAACCAATACAGCACGGAGGAGGCGTATATAATATGGATAACTTAATGATCGTAACGCCGAAGTTTCACCTGGATGTGCTGGACAGGGATTATCACTTTTGAGGATTTAACCATGTCTCGCGACGAGTTAATAAAACTTATATTAAAAATTCAGCGAAACGAAGGAACTGAAGAAGAGGCAGATGCGGACATAGAACTATTGGTAAATAGTGTTTTAGATCCAGAAGCTGTCGACTACATTTTCCAGCATGAATGGACCGCCGAATTCATTGCCGACAAAATTATTTCGTACGCCCCTATAGTATTATGATACACGACCATTATAAAACCGATGGCCAGGTTGGAGAACATATAAAAGAGACAGATTTATTTAAATTAACGGCAATAAGATAAATTAAATAAATCCGTGCCGGTCACCGGCGGGAAAGTTTTCTGAGAAGTAAAAAATGGGCGCCTGGAATTACAATCCTTGGGAAAACGATGAAGCCGCCGACTGGTTTCAAGAATTTTGGAAACAACAGAATTTCGCAGTCCTGATCAACGAAATTAACCAGTTTGATCCCACTGAAGAACGTTATGACGCCTTTAGGGCTGCCTGTTATCTATTACAAACCCTGGGCAACCCCTATATATGGCCAGCGGAGCATTTGGCAGAACTGAAGCCCCTGATCCAGCGCGCGATTTCAATACTGACGCAAATGATTGACCCAACCAATGAAGACTTGGGGTTTCTTGATATGTGGGGAGGCAGTGCTGATGTCATCAAGGCAGTGGAGGAGCAAGTCGACGCTCTAAAAACGCGTTTAGGCGAACTGGCTTAATCTGGCATACGTACCAGCCCCCAACAAAAAATGGGCACCCGACCCAGTCGGCGTGCCCATTTTTCATCCCGCGCTCACACTCGCATGTGCGTAGCGCGTTCTACATGACTTACGGATTGACGCTGTCTTTAAGCGACTTGCCTGGCTTGAACGCAACGGTGTTGCTCGCCTTGATTTTCACCGGCTCGCCGGTTTGCGGGTTTTTGCCGGTGCGGGCGCCGCGGTGGCGCTGCAGGAAGGTGCCGAAGCCCACCAGGGTGACGCTGTCCTTGCGATGCAGCGCGCCGGTGATTTCTTCGAGTACGGCGTTGAGTACGCGGTTGGCCTGTTCTTTGGTCAGGTCTGCTTTTTCTGCAATAGCGGCTGCGAGTTCTGGTTTACGCATAAGTGAAGCCTCTTTGACGGTTTTTTGTTGTTATGTCCGTGCTGCTCTCTATCGGAGCAGCGCCCAAGGCGCCGCAGGCTCTACTCTGCGGCAGACGGGAGTGAGGATGGCATGCCATCGGGGCCTGCGCCAGTCTCACGGCGACCTTTCTACGGTCAAAATGATGCTTATTCCGACAGAACGACCAGCATTTACGCCAGCAGCGGCGGAAGTTCTTTGTTGAGGGCCAGTTTTTCCATCACGGCCGTGCCGGTCAGGGCGTACCCCAGCAGGCGCCCGCTGGCGTCGCGGCACAGGGCCTTGATGTCGCCGCCCTGCCCTTCGACGCTCCACACGCCTTCGGTGCCCCGTGGCGGTGGCGAGACGACCAGCGGGCAGACCGGGGTTTTTACCGTGACGGGCATAGGGCCGTAGCTGACGGCCGTCGCGTTACCCGCCAGGGTCTGGGCCAGGGCGCGGGCGCAGCTCATCAGGGGCATCACGTACAGCAGGTTCAGGCCATCGACCTCGGCGCAGTCGCCCAGGGCGTAGATGTTGGCGTGGGAGGTCTTGAGGTGGCGGTCGACCATGATCCCGCGGTTGATCTGCAACCCGGCGGCGGCGGCCAGGTCGACACGCGGGCGCAGGCCGATAGCAGACACCACCAGGTCACACTGGATCACTTCGCCATCAGACAAGTGGGCTTCCAGGCCGTCAGCGGTGCGCTGCAGGCGATTGAGCACCGGGCCCAGGTGGAAACGCGCCCCCAGGCCTTCCAGACCGGCCTGCACCGCTGCGGCGGCTGCCGGGTGCAGCAGGGTCGGCATGACTTGCTCGCACGGCGCCACCAGGTCGATCTCGTAGCCGCCGAGGATCAGGTCGTTGGCGAACTCGCAGCCGATCAGCCCGGCACCCAGCAACAGCACCCGGCGTTTTCCGGCCGCAGCGGCACGAAAGCGTGCGTAGTCTTCAAGGTCGTTGATCGGGAAAATCAGCTCGGCGGCGTCGCCCTGTACCGGCACCCGCACGGTTTCTGCGCCCCAGGCCAGGATCAGGTCGCGATAGGCCACCGCTTCCTCACCGATCCACAAGCGCTTGTGGCCCGGGTCGATGCCACTGATGCGGGTGTGGGTACGCACTTCGGCCTTCAGTTGCTCGGCCATGGCGCCCGGTTCCGCCATGCTCAGGCCGTCGGCTTCCTTGTTCTTGCCAAAGCCGGTGGAAAGCATAGGCTTGGAGTAGGAGCGCCCGTCATCTGCGGTGATCAGCAACAGCGGGGTTTCGCTATCGAGCTTGCGAAACTCCCGAGCCAGGTTGTAACCGGCCAAACCCGTGCCGACGATCACGACAGGTGCGTTCATTCCTTTCTCCTTGTAGTACGTTTCTTGAATTGCGACTTAAATCAGCAATCAGCCGATTTCGATCATTTCGAAATCCATTTTGCCCACGCCGCAGTCCGGGCACAGCCAGTCTTCGGGGACGTCCTGCCACAGGGTGCCCGGCGCGATGCCGTCATCCGGCCATCCGTCTTTCTCGTCGTAGATCAGGCCACAGACGACACATTGCCACTTCTTCATTACTTGTTTCCTCAGGTCCAGGCGCGTTGGCCGACGGTCGATAGATGCAACCTTGCCGTGCGGCTCAGGGCGTTTTGTACTGATCAGCAGGCGCAGATGCAAGCATGATCGACGCATGGGCCTGGCGCACTCCGGCAAAAGTCCAGGGCACCATGGTAAGCTCGCCGCCTCATTAACTGCCAATAATGACCCTCCGTGCCGCATTCAAACGCCCTTCCCGATGCTTGCCGATGGCTGACCCAGAGCCTTCTGAGCCCACTGCCCGCGCCGCTGACACTCAACTGGCTGTTCGATGAAGGTTCGCTGACCCGGCGCCTGACGCGCCTGTCCGACGATGGCTTCAGCGTGACGCCGTTGTTCGAAGGCTGGCAGCCACTGCGAGACGACGAATGTGCCACCCTGGACTTGCCCGCCGCCAGCATCGGCTGGGTGCGCGAGGTGTATTTGCGTGGCCATGGCCAGCCGTGGGTGTTTGCCCGCAGCGTGGCGGCCCGCAGCGCCTTGCAGGGCGACGGCTTGCACATGGATGAGTTGGGCAGCCGGTCTCTCGGGGAATTGCTGTTTTGTGACCACGCCTTCACGCGCCAGGCCATCGAGGTACGCCGCTACCCACGGGAATGGCTGCCCCCGGCGGACCAGGCCGATCACCTGTGGGCACGCCGCTCGCGCTTCGACCGCGGGCCGCTGAGCGTGCTGGTGGCCGAGATCTTCCTGCCCACCCTGTGGCAAGCCGTGCACGACCATCCGGAGCGTTTCTGATGTACCAGCGCCTGCTCAAATCCCTGAATCACCTGAACCCAAGGGCCTGGGACTTCATCCAGTTGACCCGCATGGACAAGCCCATCGGCATTTACCTGCTGCTATGGCCCACGCTGTGGGCGCTGTGGATAGCCGGCAAGGGTTCGCCATCGCTGCTCAATATCCTGATCTTCGTGCTCGGCGTGGTACTCACCCGGGCCGGCGGTTGCGTCATCAATGACTGGGCCGACCGCAAGGTCGACGGCCATGTGAAGCGCACCGAACAGCGCCCGCTGGTCAGCGGCAGGATCAGCTCGAAAGAGGCCCTGGTGTTCTTCGCGGTGCTGATGGTCATCAGTTTCCTGCTGGTGCTGCTGACCAACTCCATGACGATCTGGCTGTCTCTGGGCGGCCTCGCGCTGGCGGCCAGCTACCCGTTCATGAAGCGCTACACCTATTACCCGCAGGTGGTATTGGGCGCGGCGTTCTCGTGGGGCATGCCGATGGCGTTCACCGCCGAGACGGGCAGCCTGCCCGCCGCGGCATGGCTGTTGTACATCGCCAACCTGTTGTGGACGGTGGGATACGACACGTACTACGCCATGACCGATCGCGACGATGACCTGAAAATCGGGGTCAAATCCACCGCGATTCTGTTCGGCGATGCCGACCGGGTGATCATCCTGACCCTGCAGGGCCTGGCACTGGTGTGCCTGTGGCTGGCGGGGATGCGTTTTGAGCTGGGCGGCTGGTTCCACCTGGGCTTGCTGGCGGCGGCCGGGTGTTTTGCCTGGGAGTTCTGGTACACCCGGGACAAGGACCGGCTCAAATGCTTCAAGGCGTTTTTGCACAACCACTGGGCCGGGTTGGCGATTTTTGTCGGGATTGTCGCGGACTACGGATTTCGGTGAGAGGCCAGGCCCCTCACCCTTATCCGGCTCACATCAAGGCTTGGCGACCTTCCACGCCCCGTCCATTTTGCCTTCGCCGGTCATGTCACCGGCCTTCTTGTCCATGATGAAGGTGTAGAGCGGCTTGCCGCTGTAGGCCCACTGGCTTTTCTGGTCGTCACGGGTGATCACGGTCCACTTGCCCATGGGCTTGTCGGTGGATTCGGCCATCAACGGCGGCCAGTTGGTGGCGCACTTGTCGTTGCACATGGATTTGCCATCAGCGTCCTTGGCAAAGGTGTAGAGGGTCATGCCGTTGTGGTCCACCAGCATCCCGTCCTTGGTCATCGCCGGGTCTGCCGCAAACGCCAGTGTCGGCAGCGTTAACGCGGCCGTTACCAGCAGGGCTTTCCAGGAAAAAGTACTGTGAGTCATGGGAACCTTCCTTTTGTGGTTGTCAGGATTCGGACCCAAAGCGTAGTCCAGAGAGGCAAGGATTGCCCAGGCGACTAAATTACTGTCACACGACTGCAATAATTCCGTTATCTAATGCGGCGCAAGACAGTTAAATGACAAGAGGATTTAGCATGGTTGGCAGGAGCATTCTGATCGTTGACGACGAAGCGCCCATTCGCGAGATGATCGCCGTTGCGTTGGAAATGGCCGGCTATGACTGCCTGGAGGCGGAGAACTCCCAGCAGGCCCATGCCATTATCGTCGACCGCAAGCCGGACCTGATCCTGCTGGACTGGATGCTGCCCGGCACCTCCGGCATCGAACTGGCCCGCCGCCTCAAGCGTGACGAGCTGACCGGGGATATCCCGATCATCATGCTCACCGCCAAGGGCGAAGAGGACAACAAGATCCAGGGCCTGGAAGTCGGCGCCGATGACTACATCACCAAGCCCTTTTCCCCACGGGAACTGGTCGCCCGTCTGAAAGCCGTTCTGCGCCGTGCCGGCCCCACCGATGGTGAAGCGCCTATCGAAGTCGACGGCCTGATCCTTGACCCGATCAGCCACCGCGTGACCATCGACGGCAAACCCGCCGAGATGGGCCCTACCGAATACCGCCTGCTGCAATTCTTCATGACCCACCAGGAGCGCGCCTACACCCGCGGCCAACTGCTGGACCAGGTCTGGGGCGGCAACGTGTATGTGGAGGAGCGCACCGTCGACGTGCATATCCGCCGCCTGCGCAAAGCCTTGGGCGACGCTTACGAGAATCTGGTACAAACCGTGCGCGGCACCGGCTACCGGTTTTCCACCAAAGGCTGAGCCAGCCCGAACTGCCCAGACAGCTGAAAGGACGCGTGTTTAAGTGAACCAAAACTGGCATGGCACCCTGATCCGCCACATGCTCCTGTTGATCACCGGCTGCCTGCTGGTGGGCCTGGTCAGCGGCTATTACGGCTGGAGCCTGGCCGTCGGCCTGGGCCTTTACCTGGGCTGGACCCTCAAGCAACTGCTGCGCCTGCACGAATGGCTGCGCCAGCACAAACCCGACGAAGCACCACCCGACGGCTACGGCCTGTGGGGCGAGGTGTTCGACAGCATCTACCACCTGCAACGCCGCGACCAGCGTGTACGCGGGCGCCTGCAAGCGGTGATCGACCGGGTGCAGGAGTCCACCGCCGCACTGAAAGACGCGGTGATCATGCTCGACAGCGACGGCAACCTGGAATGGTGGAACCGCGCCGCAGAGACCTTGCTGGGTCTCAAGACGCCCCAGGACAGCGGCCAGCCGGTGACCAACCTGGTGCGCCACCCGCGTTTCAAGGAGTATTTCGAGCAGGACAACTACGAAGAAGCCCTGGAAATCCCGTCACCGACCAACGACCGCGTGCGTATCCAGCTGTACCTGACGCGCTACGGCAATAACGAACATTTGATGCTGGTGCGCGATGTCACACGCATCCATCAGCTGGAACAGATGCGCAAGGACTTCGTCGCCAACGTCTCCCACGAACTGCGCACACCGCTGACAGTGATCTGCGGTTATCTGGAGACGCTGCTCGATAACGTCGAAGACGTGAACCCGCGCTGGACCCGTGCCCTGCAACAGATGCAGCAGCAAGGCTCGCGCATGCAAACCCTGCTTAACGACCTGCTGTTGCTGGCCAAGCTGGAAGCCACCGATTACCCCTCGGACAACCATCCGGTGCCGGTGCAAAGCCTGTTGCAGACGATCAAGAGCGACGCCCAGGCATTGTCCGGGCAGCGTGAACAGCAGATCACCCTTGAAGCCGACCCGTCGATCCTGCTCAAGGGCAGTGAGGGCGAGTTGCGCAGCGCGTTTTCCAACCTGGTGTTCAACGCCGTCAAATACACCCAGGACAAAGGCAACATCCGCATCCGCTGGTGGGCCGACGACCAGGGCGCACACCTCAGCGTGCAGGACTCCGGGATGGGCATCGACGCCAAGCATTTGCCGCGCCTTACCGAGCGTTTCTACCGCGTCGACTCCAGCCGCAACTCCAACACCGGCGGCACCGGGCTCGGCCTGGCCATCGTCAAACATGTGCTGCTGCGCCATCGCGCGCGGCTGGAAATCAGTAGCGTGCTCGGCCACGGCAGTACCTTTACCTGCCATTTCCCGCCGGCCCAGGTGACACGTTCCCGGGTCCTTCATCAGGACGAGTGACCCTCCGCCCGGCAGCCGCCACTAGGCAAGCGCCCCGTCAGCCGCTACATTGGCGGACTTGCGCCTGCCTTTCAGGCCCACCTGCTCACCCTTTTCGATTAGACGGAACCCGCAAAACCCCATCATGGACCCTTCCCCTGGCATCACCCTCGCGACACTCTTCGCCGACTTCGGCATGATTCTTTTTGCACTGATCCTGGTACTGCTCAACGGCTTTTTCGTTGCGGCGGAATTTGCCATGGTCAAACTGCGCTCGACCCGGGTCGAGGCCATCGCCCACAAGAACGGCTGGCGCGGGCAGATCCTGCGCACCGTACACAGCCAGCTCGACGCCTATCTGTCGGCCTGCCAGTTGGGTATCACCCTCGCCTCCCTGGGCCTGGGCTGGGTCGGTGAGCCGGCCTTCGCGCAC
The DNA here is from genome assembly GCF_044742865.1 of Pseudomonas sp. NPDC087814. Taxonomy (NCBI): domain Bacteria; kingdom Pseudomonadati; phylum Pseudomonadota; class Gammaproteobacteria; order Pseudomonadales; family Pseudomonadaceae; genus Pseudomonas; species Pseudomonas sp. NPDC087814. The sequence continues at coordinate 55,172 of NZ_JBIUVK010000011.1, forward strand.
ATCCTCGAGCCGTTGCTGGGGGCGATCGGTGTGCAGTCGCCGGAAGTGATCAAGGGCGTGTCGTTCTTTGCCGCCTTCTTCGTGATCTCGTACCTGCACATCGTGGTTGGTGAACTGGCGCCCAAGTCCTGGGCCATTCGCAAGCCCGAGTTGCTGTCGCTGTGGACCGCCGTGCCGCTGTACCTGTTCTACTGGGCCATGTACCCGGCGATCTACCTGCTCAACGCCAGTGCCAACGCCATCCTGCGCATCGCCGGCCAAGGCGAGCCTGGCCCGCACCACGAGCACCATTACAGCCGTGAAGAACTGAAACTGATCCTGCACTCCAGCCGTGGCCAGGACCCGAGCGACCAAGGCATGCGCGTGTTGGCCTCCGCCGTGGAAATGGGCGAGCTGGAAGTGGTGGACTGGGCCAACTCTCGGGAAGACCTGGTGACCCTGGACTTCAACGCACCGCTCAAGGAAATCCTGGCGCTGTTCCGTCGCCACAAGTTCAGCCGCTACCCGGTGTACGACGCCGTGCGCAACGAGTTCGTCGGCCTGCTGCACATCAAGGACCTGCTGCTGGAACTGGCGGCCCTGGACCACATTCCCGAGTCGTTCAACCTGGCCGAGCTGACCCGCCCGCTGGAACGCGTATCGCGCCATATGCCGCTGTCGCAACTGCTCGAGCAGTTCCGTAAAGGCGGCGCGCACTTCGCCCTGGTGGAAGAGGCCGACGGCAAGGTCATCGGCTACCTGACCATGGAAGACGTGCTGGAAGTACTGGTAGGCGACATCCAGGACGAACACCGCAAGGCCGAGCGCGGCATCCTCGCTTACCAGCCGGGCAAATTGCTGGTGCGTGGCGACACGCCGCTGTTCAAGGTGGAGCGCCTGCTGGGCGTCGACCTGGACCACATCGAGGCCGAAACCCTGGCCGGGCTGATCTACGACACCCTGAAGCGGGTGCCGGAAGAGGAAGAAGTGCTGGAAGTCGAAGGCCTGCGCATCATCATCAAGAAGATGAAAGGGCCGAAGATCGTGTTGGCCAAGGTGCTATTGCTCGACTAGGGCACACCCCCTGTAGGAGCGAGCTTGCTCGCGAAGGACGTTAACAATAACGCTGGGACCCTGACACCCGGCAGCGCCCTCAGGTTTTTCGCGAGCAAGCTCGCTCCTACAAAAGCCTTACCGCGTGCCCAGCGCAAAGTTGGGCAACGCCTGCACCGGCTGGTTGAATTCATAGGGAATCGACACCAGCCCCGACGCCGTCGTGCGCTGCACCACAAAATGCAGATGCGGCCCGCTGCTGTTACCGGTATTGCCCGACAACGCCAGCGGGCTGCCCACCGCCACTCGCTGCCCTTCCCTGACGCTGACCGACCCTTGCTTGAGGTGCAGGTACACGCCTTGCGTGCCGTCATCGTGCTGCACCCGCACGAAATTGCCCGATGGATCGCTGCCGCGCCCGCTCTGCTCGTTCTCGGTTTTCAGTACGACACCGCCACGTGCCGCGATGATTGGCGTGCCTTCAGGCATGGCAATGTCCATCGCATAACGGCTTTTGAGCTCAGAGTGGCTGAAGGTACCGTTGGGGCCTTGGGTGAGACGGAACGGCCCGCCACGCCAGGGCAAGGGATAACGATAGGAAGCGGGTTGCGACGGATATACAGGCTTGGGAATCACCCGCTCCTGATACACAAACGCCTGCGCCCCGGGCGTGTACCGGTCGCTGAAGACCACAGCGCCGTCGGCGTCGATGGATTTGTAGAGGGTCATGGACATCGCCGGCATGACAACGGCGAACAGTCCACACAACAACAGTGAGCGCACGAGCATCGGGTTGGCCTGCCAGGGACGACTGAATGGCAGGCTAACAAGGGATCATGACAGTGCTATGTGAACCAAACACTAACCCTGTGGCGAGGGGGCTTGTCCCCCGTTGGGCTGCGCAGCGGCCCCAGTAGAGTTATCGCGCAGGGTCAGGCAGAACTCAATTACAGGGTTTGGGGCCGCTACGCAGCCCAACGGGGGACAAGCCCCCTCGCCACAGGTTTTTTGGAGACCCCATCAAGTCACGCACCCGGCACAAAATGCTTCTGTGCGGTCCCGCGGGCGATCAGCCGCGAAATGTAGTCAAGCTTCTGCGCATCCTGGTCGATAAACCGGAAGGTCAGTTGCAGCCAGTCACTGTCGGGCTTGGGCTCGTAGGCCACCACGGCATGCAGGTAGCCATTCAGACGCGCCACTTCAGCGTTCTCACCCTGCTCCAGGTCGAGCACGGCGCTTTCCAGTACCTGAGGCAGGATTTCACCACGACGCACCACCAGCAGCGCCTCCTTGATGCTCAGGGCCTTGATCACACACTGCTGGGTGCCACTGGACAAGCGCAACTGGCCCTGGCCACGACCGCTGGCAGGCGACGCTGCCGCAGCCACCTGCACCGGCGGGCTGTTGAGCAGGCCTTTGCTGGGCGCCGCCACCGGGGCCGGCTTGACTGCGTCAGGCTTGCCACCAGTGAGGGCGCTGAGGGAATCGTTACCGAACGCCGAGTTCATCTTGGTCGGTGCGCTGGCGATCAGCGCGTCGAGGCGGCCAATCTTGTTCAGTGCCTGCTTGACCTTGTTCAGCAACTGCTCGTTGGTGAATGGCTTGCTGACGTAGCCGGAAACCCCGGCCTGGATCGCCTGCACCACGTTTTCCTTGTCGCCACGGCTGGTCACCATGACGAAAGGCATGGCTTTGAGATGAGGCTGTTCACGGCACCAGGTCAACAGTTCCAGGCCGGACATTTCCGGCATTTCCCAGTCGCACAGCACCATGTCGAAGGTTTCGCGCATCAGGATGGCCTGGGCCTTTTTGCCGTTCACCGCATCTTCGATCTTGATCCCCGGGAAGTAGTTACGCAGGCACTTCTTCACCAGGTCGCGAATAAACGAGGCGTCATCCACCACCAATACACTGACTTTGCTCATCGACCCTTCATCCTATAAAAACCCCGGCAAGCATAACGCTTCGCTGATGGCGTTTTGCCAAAAATTCCAACACCACAAACGAAAACGCCCGACCAAAGGCCGGGCGTTTATTTCTCGGGCAATCTTACTTATCGTCAGGAACGCCCGGAACATTAGGGATTTGATCGGTCGTACCTTCAACTTCTGCTTTCATCCGCTTGAGGCCCATGTGCCGCACGTCAGTACCCCGCACCAGGTAAATCACCAGTTCCGAGATGTTGCGTGCGTGGTCGCCGATGCGTTCCAGCGAACGCAGTACCCAGATGATGCTCAGTACCCGCGAGATAGAGCGCGGGTCTTCCATCATGTAGGTCGCCAGTTCGCGCAGCGCCGTCTTGTATTCGCGGTCGATGGTCTTGTCGTATTGGGCCACCGACAACGCCAGCTCGGCGTCGAAACGGGCAAACGCGTCGAGGGCGTCGCGAACCATGTTGCGCACCTGGTCACCGATGTGGCGCACTTCGACATAACCACGCGGCGCTTCGCCTTCCTCACACAACTGGATGGCGCGGCGGGCGATCTTGGTGGCTTCGTCACCGATGCGCTCCAGGTCGATCACCGACTTGGAGATGCTGATGATCAAACGCAGGTCGGACGCCGCCGGCTGACGACGGGCCAGGATGCGCAGGCATTCTTCGTCGATGTTGCGTTCCATCTGGTTGATCTGGTCATCGATCTCGCGCACTTGCTGGGCCAGGCCCGAGTCGGCCTCGATCAGCGCGGTGACGGCGTCGTTGACTTGCTTCTCCACCAGCCCGCCCATGGCCAGGAGGTGGCTGCGCACCTCCTCAAGCTCGGCGTTGAACTGCGCGGAGATGTGATGGGTAAGGCCTTCTTTGCTAATCATGTTGGCGTCCTTGGAACGTCCAGTAAGGTGCGGTCGACCGCAGCATCAGTTCAGTGAGCAACCAGCCACCTGCTAGCCGTAGCGACCGGTGATGTAGTCTTCGGTCTGCTTCTTCGCCGGGTTGGTGAACAGGGTATCGGTGTCGCCAAATTCCACCAGCTTGCCCATGTACATGAACGCGGTGTAGTCGGAAACCCGCGCCGCCTGTTGCATGTTGTGGGTCACGATGACGATGGTGAACTTGGATTTGAGTTCGTAGATCAGCTCTTCGACTTTCAACGTGGAGATGGGGTCGAGTGCCGAGCACGGTTCATCGAGCAGCAGCACTTCCGGCTCCACGGCGATGGTGCGGGCGATCACCAGACGTTGCTGCTGGCCGCCGGACAAACCGAGGGCCGACTCGTGCAGGCGGTCCTTGACCTCGTCCCACAGCGCCGCGCCTTTCAGTGCCCACTCAACGGCTTCGTCGAGGACGCGCTTTTTGTTGATGCCCTGGATGCGCAGGCCGTAGACCACGTTTTCGTAGATGGTCTTGGGAAACGGGTTGGGCTTCTGGAACACCATGCCCACCCGGCGCCGCAGCTCGGCCACGTCTTCGCCCTTGCGGTAGATGTTGGTGCCGTACAGGTTGATCGCGCCCTCGACGCGGCAGCCGTCCACCAGATCGTTCATCCGGTTGAAGGTGCGCAGCAGGGTCGACTTGCCGCAACCGGACGGGCCGATGAAGGCGGTCACGCGCTGCTTCGGAATGTTCATGCTGACGTCGTACAGCGCCTGCTTGTCGCCGTAGTACAGGCTCAGGCCCGGGACTTCGATGGCCACGGTTTCCTGGGCCAGGCTCAGGCTCTGCTTGTCGCGACCCAGGGCTGACATGTTGATGCCGTGGGAATGGGTTTCATGTTGCATGGGATGCTCCCTGTGCTACCAATTCGTTTTGTGGGAGCGGGCTTGCTCGCGAAGGCGTCAGGTCAGTTGACCCATGTATGACTGATACACCGCATTCGCGAGCAAGCCCGCTCCCACATTTAGTCCGCGTTCACTTCAATTAACTGTCCAGCGCTTTGTATTTTTCGCGCAGGTGGTTACGAATCCACACCGCCGACAAGTTGAGCGTGGCGATCACCAGCACCAGCAGTAAGGCGGTGGCGTACACCAGCGGCCGCGCGGCTTCGACGTTGGGGCTCTGGAAGCCGACGTCATAGATATGGAAGCCCAGGTGCATGATCTTCTGGTCCAGGTGCAGGTACGGGTAGTTGCCGTCCACCGGCAGTGACGGCGCCAGTTTCACCACACCCACCAGCATCAGCGGCGCCACTTCACCCGCGGCGCGGGCCACGGCGAGGATCATGCCGGTCATCATCGCCGGGCTGGCCATCGGCAGCACGATCTTCCACAGCGTTTCCGCCTTGGTCGCGCCCAGTGCCAGAGAACCTTCACGTACGGTGCGAGGAATCCGCGCCAGGCCTTCTTCAGTGGCCACGATCACCACCGGTACCGCCAGCAGCGCCAGGGTCAGGGATGCCCAGAGCAGGCCAGGCGTACCAAAGGTCGGTGCTGGCAAGGCCTCGGCGAAGAACAGCCGGTCAACCGAGCCGCCCAGTACGTACACAAAGAAGCCAAGGCCGAATACGCCGTAAACGATGGCGGGTACACCGGCCAGGTTGTTCACCGCGATGCGGATGATCCGCGTCAGGGTGTTCTGCTTGGCGTATTCACGCAGGTACACCGCCGCCAGCACGCCGAACGGGGTCACGATCATCGCCATGATCAGGGTCATCATCACGGTGCCGAAGATCGCCGGGAAAATCCCGCCTTCGGTGTTGGCCTCCCGTGGATCGTCGCTGAGGAATTCCCAGACCTTGCTGAAGTAGAAACCAACCTTGGTCATGTAGCCCATGGCGTTCGGCTGGTAAGCGTGCACCACCTTGCCAATGCCGATTTCGATTTCTTTGCCGTTGGCATCGCGGGCGGTCAGGCTGTCGCGGTTGAACTGGGTGTGCAGGTCGGCCAGGCGGGCTTCGATATCCTTGTAGCGGTTGTTCAGTTCGGCGCGGCCGCTGTCCATGTCGGCCTGGGCGGTGGCGTCCAGCTTGCCTTCCAGCTCCAGTTTGCGACCGTGCAGGCGGATGCGTTCGAGGCCGGCGTTGATGGCGCCGATGTCGGACTTCTCGAGGGTCTTGAGCTGGGCCGCGAGCTTGTTGACGCGGTCTACGCGGGCTTGCAGTTCCGGCCAGGCCGCCTCGCCTTCGGCGATCACCTTGCCGTCCTGCTTGACGTTGACCAGGGTGCCGTAGAAGTTGCCCCACTCACGACGCTCGATGGCCATCAACTCGACCGGCTTGGTCTGGTTGGTCAGCCACTCGCCGACGATCCAGGTGAAGTCATTGCCGTTCAAGTCACGGTTGCCGACCTTGATCAGCTCGCGGGTCATGAACTCCGGGCCTTGGTCCGGCACCGGCAAGCCAGCGCTTTTCAGGCGCTCGCGGGGCACTTCTTCTTTCTGCACCACTTCGCCGACGACGATGTGATTTTCCTGGCCCGGCACGTTGTAGTTGGCCTGGATCAGGTCGGCCGGCCAGAAGTGGCCCAGGCCACGCACGGCAATCACGGCCAGCAAACCAATGGTCATGATGACCGCAATGGACACCGCGCCACCGCTGATCCAGACGCCCGGGGCGCCGCTCTTGAACCATCCATTCAGGGAGTTCTGTTTCACAGACTTCTACCTTTCTTAAAGCGACGAGTATTTCTTGCGCAGACGCTGACGAATCAGCTCGGCGAGGGTGTTCATGATGAAGGTGAACAGCAGCAGCACCAGCGCCGAGAGGAACAGCACGCGGTAGTGGCTGCCGCCGACTTCCGATTCGGGCATTTCCACCGCGACGTTGGCGGCCAGGGTGCGCAGGCCTTCAAACAGGTTCATCTCCATCACCGGCGTGTTGCCGGTGGCCATCAGCACGATCATGGTTTCACCGACCGCGCGGCCCATGCCGATCATCAGCGCCGAGAAGATGCCCGGGCTGGCGGTCAGGATCACGACGCGGGTCATGGTCTGCCATGGCGTGGCGCCCAGGGCCAGGGAGCCCAGGGTCAGGCCGCGCGGCACGCTGAACACGGCGTCTTCGGCGATGGAGTAGATGTTCGGGATCACCGCGAAACCCATGGCCAGGCCGACTACCAGGGCGTTGCGCTGGTCGTAGGTGATGCCCAGGTCGTGGGAGATCCACATGCGCATGTCGCCGCCGAAGAACCAGGTTTCCAGGTACGGGCTCATGTACAACGAGAGCCAGCCCACAAACAGGATCACCGGGATCAGGATCGCGCTTTCCCAGCCATCCGGGACCCGCAGGCGGATCGACTCAGGCAGGCGGCTGAAGACGAAGCCGGCCACCAGGATGCCAATCGGCAGCAGCATCAGCAGGCTGAAGATCCCCGGCAAATGCCCTTCGACATACGGCGCCAGGAACAGGCCGGCGAAGAAACCGAGGATCACCGTCGGCATCGCTTCCATCAACTCGATCACCGGCTTGACCTTGCGGCGCAGGCTCGGGGCCATGAAGTAAGCGGTGTAGATCGCAGCGGCAACGGCCAGTGGCGCGGCCAGCAGCATGGCGTAGAACGCGGCCTTCAGGGTACCGAAGGTCAGGGGCGCCAGGCTCATCTTGGGTTCGAAGTCGGTGTTGGCGGCGGTCGATTGCCAGACGTATTTAGGTTCGTCGTAGTTTTCGTACCAGACCTTGCTCCACAGCGCGCTCCAGGAAACTTCCGGGTGCGGGTTGTCCAGCAGCAGCGGTTGCAGCTTGCCGCCGGCCTCGACGATCACACGGTTGGCCCGTGGCGACATGCCGAAGATACCGTTGCCGTCGACCACCTGGTCCACCAGCAACGTACGGTGGGCAGTGCTGTGGAACACGCCGAACTTGCCGGAAGCGTCGAGGGCGGTGAAGCCTTTACGACGTTCTTCAGCAGTGATTTCAACGATAGGCGCGGTGCCCATCTGGAAGGTACGGATCTGCTTCAGGCGTTGTTCGCCGTCCGGGTCGCGGGCCATGAACCACTGCGCCAGGCCACCGCTGGAGTTACCGATGATCAGCGAGATGCCGCCCACCAGTTGGGTGCTGGCCGTGACTTGCGCCACGCCGTCTTCCAATAATTTGTAGCGACCGTTGAGGCTCTTGTCCCGCAGGCTGAAAACGTCGGCCTGGGCGCGACCGTTGATCACGTACAGCCACTGCTGGCGCGGATCAACGAAGATGGCTTTGACCGGCTCGGTCATTTGCGGCAGCTCGATGCGTTTCTGCTCGGTGGTGACTTCCTCGGTCATCATGTTTTCTTCACGGCTGATGGACAGCACGTTCAGATGGGCACCACTGGAACCAGCCACCACCAGCGTCGAGTCGGTCGCATTCAAGGCGACATGCTCAAGGGAGCGGCCCTGTTCGTCGAGGACGATCGGTGTTTCGCCGTAAGGGTATTCGACGGCGGGCGAGATGGTCTTCTTGCCGTCCGGGTACGACACTTTATAGGTGTGGCGGAACACCAGGGACTGGCCGTTGGACAGGCCGAGGATCACCAGCGGGCTGCCGGGCTGGTCTTCACCAATGGAGGCGACTGTCACGCCCGCCGGCAACGGCAGGTCAACGCGCTTGAGTTCGGCACCCGTGTCAACGTTGAAGAACAGCGCCTGGCCCTTGTCGGAAACCCGCATGGCGACCTGGTTCTGTTCTTCCATGGAGATCATCAGCGGCTTGCCGGCGTCCTGCAGCCAGGCAGGCGCGAGGGCCTCTTCCTTGGTCAGGTTGGCGCCGTGGAACAGCGGGGCGACCACGTAGGCGAGGAAGAAGAAGATCAAGGTGATCGCGCCCAGGACGGCGAGGCCGCCAATCAGCACGTACCAGCGGGTCAGGCGATCCTTGAGCGCGCGGATGCGGCGCTTGCGTTGCAGCTCAGGCGTATTGAAATCAATGCGCTTGGGGGGAGAAGTCGTCGTCATGGTGGAATTGGCCAGATCATTCATGCGCACACCCTAGCGATCCTGTATGACAAAAAGATGACAATGCAGTGACGCAAGAAATCCGCCGCGTAGCAGGGCTGGCAGCGGATTAAAAAATGGGAGGCGAGGTCCAGGTCTTACAGACCCCGCCCGGGCCTTGAACCGTGGGTAAACCGCGGTTCAAGGCAGGTTTACCGGCGGCTTATTTGCCACCTTCTTTCAGGCCCAGGTCAGCCAGTGCCTTGGCGGCAACTTTGGCTGGCAGCGGGATGTAGCCGTCTTTCACTACCACTTCCTGGCCCTGTTTGGACAGAACCAGCTTCACGAACTCGGCTTCCAGCGGGGCCAGAGGCTTGTTCGGGGCTTTGTTGACGTAGACGTAGAGGAAGCGCGACAGCGGGTATTTGCCGTTCAGGGCGTTTTCTTCGCTGTCTTCGATGAAGTCAGTGCTGCCTTTCTTGGCCAGGGCCACGGTTTTCACGCTGGCGGTTTTGTAACCGATGCCCGAGTAACCGATGCCGTTCAGCGAGGAGCTGATGGACTGCACAACCGACGCCGAACCAGGTTGTTCGTTCACGTTAGGCTTGTAGTCGCCTTTGCACAGGGCTTCTTCCTTGAAGTAGCCGTAGGTGCCGGATACCGAGTTGCGACCGAACAGTTGCACTGGCTTGTTGGCCAGGTCGCCGGTCACGCCCAGGTCGCCCCAGGTCTTGACGTCAGCCTTGGCACCGCACAGACGAGTCGAGGAGAAGATCGCGTCGACTTGTTCCATGGTCAGGTGCTGGATCGGGTTGTCCTTGTGCACGAACACGGCCAGGGCATCCACGGCAACCGGGATCGCGGTTGGCTTGTAGCCGTACTTCTGCTCGAAGGCAGCCAGTTCGGTGTCCTTCATCTTGCGGCTCATCGGGCCCAGGTTGGAGGTGCCTTCAGTCAGTGCAGGAGGTGCAGTGGCGGAGCCGGCGGCCTGAATCTGGATGTTGACGTTCGGGTATTCCTTTTTGTAACCCTCAGCCCACAGGGTCATCAGGTTTGCCAGGGTATCGGAACCAACGCTGGACAGGTTGCCCGACACACCAGTGGTCTTCACGTAAGCCGGAATCGCCGGGTCAACACCAGCGGCTACCGCGTTAGCGGTCGCAACGCCAGCAGCGACAAAAGTCATTGCCGCCATCAAACGTTTCAGTTTCATGCCTTGCTCCTAGCAGATAGGGATAGTTGGATCGGGGCCAAGTATCGGTAGGCCGTGTGAACACTCTATGTCTGGAATATGACAATTAGATGAAAGGCCAGCATTTATGAAAAAACTGACAGGAAGGAGAAACGCCAATAAATCCGGGGCTTGCGAGGAGGTTGGAGCGATTTCGTGGAAACAATCTGTAATCGTTGTAAGGCAAAATCTGTGGCGAGGGAGCTTGCTCCCGTTGGGTCGCGTAGCGGCCCCCAGAATGGAACTGCTGCGCAGTTCAACGGGAGCAAGCTCCCTCGCCACAAGGTTGTCCGGCAGTTTTCAAAAACGTGTCAGCGCCCGCGCTTCCACAGGTACCCACCCACCGCCATCCCCATCACACACAGGGCCGCCACGTAGTAAGCAGGGCCCATCGGGCTTTCCTTCATCAGCAGCGACACCGCTAACGGCGTCAGGCCACCGAATACGGCGTAGGCGACGTTGTAGGAGAACGACAAACCGCTGAAACGCACCACCGGCGGGAACGCTTTCACCATGACATAGGGCACCACGCCAATGGTGCCTACAAACAGGCCGGTCAAGGCGTACAGCGGGAACAGCCAGTCCGGGTGAGCCATCAGGCTGTGATAGAGCGTCCAGGACGTTGCCAGCAACAAGGCACAACCGATGATCAGCACGCGCCCGGCACCAAAACGGTCGGCCAGGGCGCCGGAAGCGATACACCCCAGGCTCAGGGTGACGATGGCCAGGCTATTGGCCTGCAGCGCCACCGTTGGGCTGAAGTGGTAGATCGTTTGCAGCACGGTCGGCGTCATCAGGATAACCACGACCACGCCGGCCGACAGCAGCCAGGTCAACAGCATCGACAGTACGATGGCGCCACGATGGTCACGCAACACCGCGCGCAACGGCAACTCGGCCGCCAGGGTCTTGCGCTGCTGCATCTCGGCGAAGATCGGGGTTTCGTGCAGCCAGCGACGCAGGTACACCGACAACAGGCCGAACACGCCACCCAGCAGGAACGGAATGCGCCAGGCGTAATCCGACACCTGTTCCGGGCTGTAGAGCGTGTTGATGGCGGTGGCCACCAGCGAACCCAACAGAATGCCGGCCGTCAGGCCGCTGGTCAGGGTGCCGCAGGCATAACCGATGTGACGGGGCGGCACGTGCTCGGACACGAACACCCACGCGCCCGGCACTTCACCGCCAATCGCCGCGCCCTGGATCACGCGCATCAGCAGCAACAGGATCGGCGCCCACAGGCCGATCTGCGCGTAGGTCGGCAGCAGGCCCATGATCAGGGTCGGCACGGCCATCATGAAGATGCTCAGGGTGAACATCTTCTTGCGCCCCAGCAGGTCGCCGAAGTGCGCCATGATGATCCCGCCCAGCGGCCGCGCCAGGTAGCCGGCGGCGAAGATGCCGAAGGTCTGCATCATGCGCAGCCATTCGGGCATGTCCGCCGGGAAGAACAGCTTCCCGACTACCGTCGCAAAAAATACGAAGATGATGAAGTCGTAGAACTCCAGCGCCCCGCCCAAGGCAGACAGCGACAGGGTTTTGTAGTCGTTGCGGGTCAGCGGGCGCGAAGGTTGCGCACTGCTTGCGGGCACGGAGGACATGGCAAGGCTTCTCTTATAGTAGTCAGGACGGCAAGCCCGGGACTTGCGGCAGGCTTGGCAAGATAGCAAATCGCTTGAAAAAGCACAGCGTTGAGCCGTTAACAGTTCAGATCCGCGAAATATTTCCGTAGCAGACGTGCAATTAATATGAGCAGGAGCACAGTTGCCGGAAAAAGCCGCGATACAGCGTCTATTTACCGACCAAATGAGCGTCGGGAGGTCGTCGTGGCGCCGACGGCTCGATATACTCGGCCCTTGCAAGCGCCAGACCCGCATCCTTGAGGGGCTGCTGTGCCAAAACGCCGTTGGTTATACACCAGCCGATTTGGCAGAGTTTCCCTTTAGTACGCCTTACGAGAAACGCATCGAGCGGTGTATGTTGGTGCTGAAACGTTTTTCCAGAAGACGGCTATCCACTTGAAATACCCATGAAGCGTCACGGGTCAGAGGCACCGGCATGATCGAACTCGAACAAGAAGATCCTATCCCGCAAGGCGATCTCGCCCTGCAAATCACCGCACTCCCGCGTGAGACCAACGGTTTCGGCGACATCTTCGGCGGCTGGCTGGTCGCGCAGATGGACCTGGCCGGCACCGCCATGGCGAGCAAGGTTGCCGGTGGCCGCGTAGCCACCGTGGCGATTGATCGCATGGCATTCCTGGTGCCCGTGGCCGTCGGCGCGCAGTTGTCCTTCTACACCCAAGCCCTGGAAATCGGCCGCAGCTCGATCCAGATGATGGTCGAAGTGTGGAGCGACGACCCGCTGTCCAGCGAATGGCGCAAGGTGACCGAGGCGGTGTTTGTGTTCGTTGCCATCGATGGCAGCGGCCGCACCCGCTCGGTTCCGTCGCGGGCGCGTTAAACATCGCGACGTTTTGACGGTCCATTGCCCCATTGTCTGCCATTGAGAGCGCGCGCCTATGTCTACGCCCAACGTTGAAACCGTAAAACTGGATGAGCTGAACGCTTGGCGCATCCGCCACAACGGCGCCGAATTGGTGGTGGCCCAGCAAGGCGCGCACATCGTGAGTTACCAGCGCACCGGCGAGAAGCCGCTGATCTGGCCCAACGATCAGGTGGTGTTCAAGAAAGGCAAAGGCATTCGTACCGGCGTGCCGGTGTGCTGGCCGTGGTTTGGTGTGTTCGACCGCAACCCGCAGAGCGTCAAGGCCATGTACCAGGGCGCCGAGCCGGCCGGTGCCCATGGTTTCGTGCGGACCGCTGACTGGACGTTGGCTGGCGTTGAGGCTGAAGGCACAGCGCTGAGGGTTGAGCTGGAACTGCCAGTGCCTGAAGGTGGCTTCCCGGGTTGGCCGCATCAGGTTGACCTGAAGATGAGCATCCTGCTGGATGATCAACTGCACATCCGCCTGACCAGCCACAACCACGGCGCCGAGACCGTCAGCCTCAGCCAGGCGCTGCACAGCTATTTTGCGGTCAGCGATGTACGCAACGTGCAGGTCGACGGCCTGGACGGGCGGGACTATATCGATACCGCCGACGGCTGGACCCAAAAGCAGCAATCCGGGCTGCTGCACTTCACCGCCGAGACCGACCGCATCTACCTCGACACCCCGGCTCAAGTGAACATCGTCGATAAAGACTGGCAGCGCCGCGTTCAGCTCACCAGCACAGGCTCGCGCTCGACGGTGATCTGGAACCCGTGGACCGAACGCGCCAAGGCCTTCAGCGACATGGCCGACGACGGCTGGCAGGGCATGTTGTGCATCGAGACCGCGAATGTGCTGGACGATGTGGTGACGCTGGCGCCAGGTGAAAGCCATACCCTGGGCGTGAGCATCAGCGGTATCGCCCTGTAACCCCAATCAAAAATGTGGGAGCGGGCTTGCTCGCGAATGCGGTGTTCCAGTTAGTGCATGTGCTGACTGACACACCGCATTCGCGAGCAAGCCCGCTCCCACATTAGGTTCTGCATCAGATCAGAGATCCGATTCCTTGACCGCCCGCACCTTCCCCGCATCCAACGCATACGCCGCATCGGCCAGGTCATTGTTGACCTTCTCCACCTTCAGCGTGCCCGTCACCCACAGCGGCGTGTAGATGTCATCCAGCTTCAAGCCCTTGGGATAACGCACCAGCACCAACTGGTTGGGCGGCGGTGGCGGCACGTGGATGCAGGCGCCCGGATAAGGCACCAGGAAGAACAGCGTGCTGCGGCCCTTGGCGTCGGTTTCCAGCGGCACGGGGTAGCCGCCAATGCGAATATTCTTGCCGTTCATGGCAGCCACCGTCTTGGTGGAATACATAACCGCCGGCAAACCCTTGCTCTGCTTCAGGCCACCCTTTGCGGTGAACGTGCCTTGGGCTTCCGGGGAGTTGTGGTCGATTTCCGGCATTTCTTCGAGGGCTTTCTGGTCCGACTTGGGCATCAGTTCCAGCCAGTCGGTTTCCGGCAGTTCGCCAGCGTGGGCCAACCCGGTGCATAGAAGAAGGGATAACAGGAGACGGCGCATGGAGAAGCTCGGCAAGGATTACAGTGCCGGCATTCTAGCCCTCTGCGCCTGCGCAGCGCAGAGGGCTTGGTCGCTAAATTACTTCTTTTTCAGCAGACCGTAGATCACCAGCAGCACCACGGCACCCACCAGCGCACCAATGAAGCCTGCGCCCTGGCCCGCCTGATAGATGCCCAGTGCCTGGCCACCATAAGTCGCAACCAGCGAACCGGCGATACCCAGCAGGATGGTCATGATCCAGCCCATGCTGTCGTCGCCTGGCTTCAGGAAACGCGCCAGCAGGCCGACGATCAAACCGATAAAGATGGTCCCAATGATACCCATGGCATTTCCCTCTGATTGAAGTGAATTCAGTCAAAGCCTAGTCAGACTTTGGCTTCCTGCAATCAGAGGGTGGCGGGTACCAATGGTTCCGCCCGGCCTTGGGTTATTGCTCGGCGATCAGCGCTTCGACCTTGAGGATCTGCGCTTGCAGCGTCGCGCGATCCTTGCAGCGCAGGTTGGCGTGGCCGACCTTGCGCCCGGCCTTGAACGCCTTGCCGTAGTGATGCAGATGGCAGTCATCAATCGCGATCACGCGATCAACCGGCGGCACCACGCCGATGAAGTTGAGCATGGCGCTCTCGCCGACTTTTGCCGTGGAGCCCAATGGCAAGCCCGCTACCGCCCGCAGGTGGTTTTCGAACTGGCTGCACTCGGCGCCTTCGGTGGTCCAGTGACCGGAGTTGTGCACGCGCGGGGCGATTTCGTTGGCCTTGAGGCCACCGTCGACTTCAAAGAACTCGAACGCCATCACGCCGACGTAATCCAGTTGCTTCAGCACACGGCTCGAATAATCTTCGGCCAGGGCTTGCAGCGGGTGATCGGTGCTGGCCACGGACAGCTTGAGGATGCCGCTGTCGTGGGTGTTGTGCACCAGCGGGTAGAAACGCGTTTCGCCATCGCGGGCACGCACGGCAATCAGCGAGACTTCACCGGTGAACGGCACGAAGCCTTCCAGCAGGCAGGCAACGCTGCCCAGTTCGGCGAAGGTACCGACCACGTCGGCGGCGGTGCGCAGGACTTTCTGGCCCTTGCCGTCGTAACCCAGGGTGCGGGTCTTCAACACGGCCGGCAGGCCGATGGAGGCGACTGCGGCGTCCAGGTCAGCCTGGGACTGGATGTCGGCGAAAGCCGGTATCGGGATGCCCAGGTCCTTGAACATGCTCTTCTCGAACCAGCGGTCACGCGCGATGCGCAAGGCTTCGGCGCTCGGGTATACCGGCACGAACTGCGACAGGAAGGCCACGGTTTCAGCCGGGACGCTTTCGAACTCGAAGGTCACCAGGTCGACTTCATCGGCCAGTTGGCGCAGGTGATCCGGGTCGCTGTAGTCCGCACGCAGGTGTTCACCCAGCGCAGCTGCGCAGGCATCTGGTGCCGGATCCAGGAAAGCGAAGTTCATCCCCAGCGGCGTACCCGCCAGGGCCAGCATGCGGCCCAGTTGGCCGCCACCGATTACACCGATTTTCATCAATCAACCACCTCAGGCAATGCGTGGGTCTGGATTGTCCAGGACGCTGTCTGTCTGCTCAGCACGGAATTTTTTCAGCGCCGCGTGGAACTGCGGGTGCTTGGCGCCGAGGATGCTGGCGGACAACAAGGCAGCGTTGATCGCGCCGGCCTTGCCGATCGCCAGGGTGGCCACCGGAATACCGGCGGGCATCTGCACGATGGACAACAGCGAATCCACGCCCGAGAGCATCGACGACTGCACCGGTACGCCCAGCACTGGCAGGTGAGTCTTGGCTGCACACATGCCTGGCAGGTGAGCTGCGCCGCCGGCACCGGCGATGATTACCTCGATGCCACGGGATTCTGCTTCATCGGCATACTGGAACAGCAAATCCGGAGTGCGGTGGGCGGAAACCACCTTCACTTCGTAGGGAATGCCGAGTTTTTCCAGCATATCGGCGGTGTGGCTAAGGGTGGACCAATCGGACTTGGAGCCCATGATCACGCCAACCAATGCACTCATCGTCGTGCCTCTTCTCTCTGGGCGCCCGCAGGCGCGTCAAAAAACAACAAGCCACGCGGGAAATCCAGCGTGGCTTGTTGTACGAATTAAGGCCGGTTGGACCGGCCGAAGGCCGCGCAGTATACCGTAATAACGCAGATAAACAGCCCCTGGAATGACCATCTGTCTTACACCTCAAACAGGCGGTTTTATTGACTTCCAGGTCAGCGAACACACCAGAAAACTAATGTGGGAGCGGGCTTGCTCGCGAATGCGGTGGATCAGCCACCGATGGGTTGACTGACACTACGCTTTCGCGAGCAAGCCCGCTCCCACATTTGATCTGTGTGGGCTCAGGTGTTCTGCGCCGCGCCGCCTTCCAGCTTGCGCCACAACAACCGCACGTTCGCCTTGCGCACCAACGCACAGCGATACAACCGGATCTCCAGCGGCACATGCCATTGCGGGCCGCCGCACACCACCAGCTCACCCCGGGCCAGCTCGGCGCGCACGCTCAACTGCGGCACCCAGGCAATGCCCAAGCCCTCAAGGGCCATGCTTTTCAGGCTGTCGGCCATGGCCGTTTCGTAAATCGTGGTAAAGCGCAGCGCCCGCTGGCGCAGCAGCAGGTTTACCGAGCGCCCCAGGAAAGCTCCGGCGCTGTAGGCCAGCAGCGGCACGCTGCCCTCGCCTTCCAGGTCGAACAGCGGCTTGCCGTCGGCATCGGCGGCGCACACCGGCAGCATCTCGGTGTTGCCCAGGTGCAGCGACGGGAAGATCTCCGGGTCCATCTGCATCGCCGCATCCGGGTCGTAGAACGCCAGCATCAAATCGCAACCGCCTTCACGCAGCGCATGCACGGCGTCGCCCACGTTGGTGGCGACCAACCGCGTGGCAATGTTCAGCCCTTCGTTGCGCAACTGCGCGATCCAGCGCGGGAAGAAACCCAGGGCCAGGGAGTGCGCCGCCGCCACTTGCATGACTTCACCCTGCCCGCCTTCCAGGTGATGCAGGTGGCGCAGCACCTCGCCGAGTTGCTCGACCACGGTCCGCGCGGTGACCAGGAACAACTGCCCCGCCGCCGTCAGTTCGACCGGCGTGCGCGAGCGATTGACCAGGGTCAGCCCCAGCGCCGCCTCCAGGCTGCGGATGCGCCGACTGAACGCCGGCTGGGTGACGAAGCGCCGCTCAGCCGCCTGGGAGAAGCTGCGGGTGGCAGCCAGGGCGCTAAAGTCTTCCAGCCATTTGCTTTCAAGGTTCATCACATCCTCCCGGGGCACGCACCATTTTGGCACACACGTCCGTCATGGTAACGGGGTCACACCGACATTATGCCGTTTATGCATAGGCCAGTGTTTAACAGCATTGGCCCAAAATCTCCTGCAAGCCTAGCATTCACAGCGTTCCGGCCTAGCCCGGGTCCATATCGAGATGATTTCCGTCATGTCCTCCGCTGCATCTTTCCGCACAGAAAAAGACCTGCTTGGCGTACTCGAAGTACCCGCTCAAGCGTATTACGGCATCCAGACCCTGCGAGCGGTGAACAACTTCCGTCTCTCGGGCGTTCCGATTTCGCATTACCCGAAATTGGTGGTCGGCCTGGCAATGGTCAAGCAGGCAGCTGCTGACGCCAACCGCGAGCTGGGCCAACTCAGCGAAGCCAAGCACGCTGCCATCAGCGAAGCCTGTGCCCGTCTGATCCGCGGCGATTTCCACGAAGAGTTCGTGGTGGACATGATTCAAGGCGGCGCTGGCACTTCAACCAACATGAATGCCAACGAAGTCATCGCCAACATCGCGCTGGAGGCCATGGGCCACAGCAAGGGCGAATACCAATACCTGCACCCCAACAACGACGTGAACATGGCGCAGTCGACCAACGACGCGTACCCGACCGCGATCCGCCTGGGTCTGCTGCTGGGCCACGACGCGCTGTTGGCCAGCCTCGACAGCCTGATCCAGGCGTTCGCTGCCAAGGGTGAAGAATTCAGCCACGTCCTGAAAATGGGCCGTACCCAGCTGCAAGACGCCGTGCCGATGACCCTCGGCCAGGAATTCCGTGCCTTCGCCACCACCCTCGGTGAAGACCTGGCCCGCCTGAAGACCCTGGCGCCTGAGCTGCTGACCGAAGTGAACCTGGGCGGCACCGCCATCGGTACCGGCATCAACGCCGACCCGCGTTACCAGGCCCTGGCCGTCCAGCGCCTGGCGACCATCAGCGGCCAGCCGCTGGTACCGGCTGCCGACCTGATCGAAGCCACCTCCGACATGGGCGCTTTCGTGCTGTTCTCCGGCATGCTCAAGCGTACCGCGGTGAAGCTGTCGAAGATCTGCAACGACCTGCGCCTGCTGTCCAGCGGCCCACGCACCGGCATCAACGAAATCAACCTGCCGGCGCGTCAGCCAGGCAGCTCGATCATGCCCGGCAAGGTCAACCCGGTGATCCCGGAAGCCGTGAACCAGGTGGCGTTCCAAATCATCGGTAACGATTTGGCGCTGACCATCGCGGCCGAAGGCGGCCAGCTGCAACTGAACGTGATGGAGCCGCTGATCGCCTACAAGATCTTCGACTCGATCCGCCTGCTGCAACGCGCCATGGACATGCTGCGCGAGCACTGCATCGTCGGCATCACTGCCAACGAAGCCCGCTGCCGCGAGCTGGTGGAACACTCCATCGGCCTGGTCACCGCGCTGAACCCGTACATCGGCTATGAAAACGCCACCCGCATCGCCCGTATCGCCCTTGAAAGCGGCCGCGGCGTGCTGGAACTGGTGCGCGAAGAAGGCTTGCTCGACGACGCCATGCTCGACGACATCCTGCGCCCCGAAAACATGATTGCCCCACGTTTGGTCCCCTTGAAGGCCTAAGCGTTTGTTGCACCGCTCACCAGGTTGAGGGACTAGACACCTCTCACCTTTTGAGGGCCTGAAGGCTCGTTCTTCAGGCCCTTTTTTTTGCCTCAAGGTTGTGAAATGACGCCAATAAAAACTCCAAGATCGCCCAACAAACCCGCCTTGCCCGTAACGCCTTGGCTGAAACCTTTAATCGCCTCGTGCAGACGGATCACCCACTCCTAGGTATAGTGCCGCCCCTCTTCGCGTCAGCGGTCGTCGGTAACGAGACCCTGGGAAGCGCGAAACCGCATGAATAACAACACCCGCAAAAGGATTGGGGTCGAAGCGTCGTGCACTGCCTGGTGCCGAGCGATGCGTCGGACCGTCCTGCGTTTGCCATTAGAAAAATCAGCGAGGAACACTCCATGCTAGAAGTCATCAACGACTTCCTCTCAGGGAAAGTATTGATCGTGCTCATTGTCGGGCTCGGTGGTTACTTCACGATCCGCTCGCGTTTCGTTCAGTTGCGTCACTTTTTCCACATGTTTTCGGTGTTTCGCGACAGCCTGAAAAGCAGCGCCGGCCAGCTCAGTTCGTTCCAGGCGCTGATGCTCAGCCTCGCCGGGCGCGTGGGTGCCGGCAACATCGCAGGCGTCGGCATTGCCGTGACCCTGGGTGGCCCGGGCGCCGTGTTCTGGATGTGGGTCACCGCACTGGTGGGCATGTCTTCGAGCTTTATCGAGTGCTCCCTCGGCCAACTGTACAAACGCACCGACGCTGAAGGCACCTACCGTGGTGGCCCGGCGTATTACATCCAGCACGGCCTGCACAAACGCTGGCTGGGCATGGTGATGGCGTTCCTGCTGCTGGTGACTTTCGGCTTCGCCTTCAATGGCCTGCAAGCCCACGCCGTCACCCACTCGCTGAACAATGCATTTGGCCTCGACACCACCTACACCGGCCTGGCCCTGGCGGTGCTGCTGGGCCTGGTGTTCATCGGCGGGATCAAGCGTATCGCCTCGATCGCCGACCTGCTGGTGCCGGTCAAGACCCTGGTCTACATCGCGGTGACCCTGTACGTGATCGTGCTGCAATTCGACCACGTGCCGGCCATGCTCGCGACCATCGTCAAGAGCGCTTTCGGCCTCGACCAGGCCTTCGGTGGCCTGGTGGGCAGCGCGATCATCATGGGTGTGAAACGCGGCGTGTTCGCCAACGAAGCCGGCCTGGGCAGTGCGCCTAACGTGGCGGCAGTCGCCTCGGTTGAACACCCGATCGCCCAAGGCGTGGTTCAGGCGTTCAGCGTGTTCCTCGACACCTTCGTCATCTGCACCTGCACCGCGCTGCTGATCCTGCTCTCGGGTTTCTACACCCCGGGCTTTGAAGGCGACGGCATTGCCCTGACCCAGAACTCCCTGGCGGCGGTGGTGGGTGACTGGGGCCGGATGTTCATCTCGGTGGCCCTGGCGTTGTTCGTGTTCACCTCGATCATGTACAACTACTACCTCGGCGAGAGCAACCTGCGCTTCATCGTGGGCGACAACCGCAAGGTGCTGATGGGCTACCGCGCGCTGGTGCTGGTGCTGATTTTCTGGGGTTCCATCGAGAACCTGAGCACCGTGTTTGCCTTCGCCGACATCACCATGACCATGCTGGCGTTCGTCAACCTGTTCGCCCTGGCGTTCCTGTTCAAGATCGCCATGCGCATCCTGAATGACTACGACGGCCAGCGTGCTGCGGGCATCAAGACCCCGGTGTTTGATTCCAGCAAGTTCCCGGACCTGGACCTGGACCGCAAGGCCTGGCCGGCAAATCCGGTGAAGCCTGAGCCAGCCGCTCAAGCGACCGCAGAACTGAACGCTCAAGCGCAACGCTAAACCTAGATAGATGACACGCCGCCCGGCCTTGGGCATGCTCTGGGCCCGGCGGCGTTTTTCGTTCAGGAGATTCTTCAATGCAACCAGCCAACAACGTCATGGTGCTCTACACCGGCGGCACCATCGGCATGCAGGCCAGCGCCAACGGCCTGGCCCCCGCTTCGGGGTTTGAAGCGCGCATGAGCGAAGCCCTCGCCCAACTGAATATGCCCGCCTGGCGCTTTCGGGAAATGTCCCCGCTGATCGACAGTGCGAACATGACCCCCGCCTATTGGCAGCGCCTGCGCGCCGCCGTGGTTGAGGCGGTGGACGAGGGTTGCGACGCCGTACTGGTGCTGCACGGCACCGACACCCTGGCCTACAGCGCCGCGGCCATGAGTTTCCAACTGCTGGGCCTGCCCGCGCCGGTGCTGTTTACCGGCTCGATGCTGCCGGCCGGTGTGCCCGACAGCGATGCCTGGGAAAACGTCAGCGGTGCGTTGGCAGCCCTGGGCCAAGGCCTGGCGCCTGGCGTGCAACTGTACTTCCACGGTGCACTGATGGCCCCGACCCGTTGCGCGAAAATCCGCAGTTTTGGTCGCCACCCGTTTGCCGCGTTGCAGCGTAACGGCGGCGTCGCCCAAGCCGAGTTGGTTCCGGCGGCGCTGCATTACCGCCAGGCCAAGGCGCTGGCCAATGTGGGTGTGCTGCCACTGGTGCCGGGCATCGCCGCCGCGCAATTGGACGCGTTGATCGACAGCGGCATCCAGGCGCTGGTGCTGGAATGCTTCGGCAGCGGCACCGGACCGAGCGACAACCCGCAGTTCCTCGCCAGCCTGCAGCGCGCGCAGGATAACGGCGTGGTCGTGGTGGCAATCACCCAATGCCATGAAGGCGGTGTGGAGCTGGACGTGTACGAAGCCGGCAGCCGCCTGCGGGGCGTCGGGGTGTTGTCGGGTGGCGGGATGACCCGTGAAGCCGCGTTCGGCAAGCTCAATGCGTTGATCGGCGCCGGGCTGGACACCGCCGAAATCCGCCGCCTGGTCGAACTCGACCTGTGCGGCGAACTGAGCTGACCGGCATATAACTTGCTCCTCTTCCAGCCATCCCCTGGCTGGAAGCACCCATGTTGCACTCCCACCTCACCACCCTCAATGCCGTCTCGTTGGTGCTCAATACCTTCAAGGCCGAAGGCCAACCCGCCGAGGCCTTGCTGGCCGGCAGCGGTATCTGCGCGGCGGACTTGAGCCGCGCCGACACCCGCATCACCACCAACCAGGAGATGCGCGTGTGCGCCAACGCCGTGGCCCTGCGCCGGGATATCGGCCTGGAGCTGGGCCGGCAAATGCACGTTTCTTCCTATGGCATGCTCGGTTACGCACTGCTCACCAGTGCCACCTTCGGTGACGCTTTGCGCCTGGCGCTGCGGTATCCGGCGCTGCTGGGAACACTTTTCGAGCTGGACCTTGAGGAAGACGGCACGCGCATCTGGTTCAGCGCCGCGGATTACCGGGAAAATCCGGCGCTGGAAACGTTCAACGTCGAACTCTGCCTGGCCTCGTTGAAGGTGATCTGCGACGACCTGCTGGGGCATGCCCTGCCGCTGCTGGGGGCGCGCTTTGAACACGACGCCCCGGATTACCGCGCACGGTACGCCGAAATCTTTGCCTGCCCGCTGCAATTCGGCGCCATCGCCAACGCGTTTGCCTTCGACCGAAGCTGGCTGGACCAGCCCCTGCCATTAGCCGACGCCGTCACCCACCAGGCCATGGCCGAGCGCTGCCGCAAGCAAAACACCGAGTTCACCGGGCGCCAGGCCTGGCTGGGCAAGATTCGCCACCTGCTCGCCAGCCAACTCAGCGCCGCGCCGGGCCTCGACGGCCTGGCCGAGCAGATGAACTGCTCCCCGCGCACGCTACGCCGGCACCTGCATGACTTGGGCTGCAGCTATCAGGAGTTGCTGGACGAGCTACGCTTCGAGCGGGCCAAGCGATTGCTGGGCGAGGATGAGCTGCCCATTTACCGAATTGCCGAGGCGCTGGGCTTCAGCGAAACCGCGAGTTTCCGTCACGCCTTTGTCCGCTGGAGCGGCGTCGCACCCAGCCAGTTCCGCCCCTGAAGCCACTTGCTGGGGCACGGCCGCGCCATTTCGGGGCGAATTGCGGTCACACACTTTGGCCATATTTATCCCCTTTTGGCCGCTCCTGCCATTCTCATTAATCCCACCCGCCGCAAGACTGGACTCACCGATTCAGCCTGCGGAGAACAACAATATGCTGACGATCTACTCGGACGATCACCACCTGCACCATGGCCGGTGCGAGTTGATGGACGGGCAACTGATGCCGTGTTTCGAAATGCCCTCGCGCGCCGACCATGTGTTGCAACGGGTCAAGGACCGCGAACTGGGCCCGGTGCAAGCGCCTGAGGATTTTGGCCTGGCGCCGCTGCAACGTATTCACAGCCCCGCGTACCTGGACTTCTTCAAAGGCGCCTGGCAACGCTGGACGGCATTTGGCCAGGACGGAGACTTGCTGCCCTACACCTGGCCCGCACGCACCTTGCGTCGGGTCATCCCCACCAGCCTGCACGGCCAGCTCGGCTATTACAGTTTCGACGGCGGCGCGCCGATCACCGCCGGCACCTGGCAAGCGGCCTACAGCGCGGCGCAAGTCGCTCTCACCGCGCAACAGGCGATCCAGCAAGGCGCCCGCAGTGCCTTCGCCCTGTGCCGTCCGCCCGGGCACCACGCCGCCAGCGACTTGATGGGCGGATATTGCTACCTCAACAACGCGGCGATCGCAGCCCAGGCGTTTCTCGACCAGGGCCACACAAAGGTGGCCATCCTCGACGTGGACTACCACCACGGCAACGGTACCCAGTCGATTTTCTACGAGCGCGACGATGTGCTGTTCACCTCGATCCACGGCCATCCGGAGGCGGAATTTCCGTTCTTCCTGGGCTACGCCGACGAGCTGGGCGAAGGCGCCGGTGAGGGTTTCAACTTCAACTATCCGTTGCCCGCAGGTTCTGGCTGGGACCGCTGGAGCGCCGCGCTGGAGCAGGCCTGCGGGGATATCGAGCGCTACGGCGCCGACATCATCGTGGTCTCGCTGGGCGTCGACACCTTCAAGGACGACCCGATCTCCCAGTTCAAGCTCGACAGCCCCGACTACCTGGCGATGGGCGCGCGAATCGCCCGCCTCGGCAAACCGACGCTGTTTGTGATGGAAGGCGGCTACGCCGTGGAAGAAATCGGCATCAATGCCGTCAACGTTCTCGAAGGTTTTGAGGGATTCGCCCAATGAACATGCTCAAGCATCTCGTCCTCTGCGCCGCCGTGCTGAGCGGGGCCGCGCACGCCGAAGAAAGAACCCTGCGGGTCTACAACTGGTTCGACTACATCACGCCCAAGGCCCTGGAAGATTTCAAGGCGCAGAACCCCAGCGTCAAGCTGGTCTACGACATCTTCGACACCAACGAAGCCCTGGAGGCCAAGCTGCTGACCGGCAACTCCGGCTATGACGTGGTCGTGCCCTCCAACGTGTTCCTGGCCAAGCAGATCGAAGCCTCGGTGTTCCAGCCGCTGGACCGCAGCAAACTGCCCAACTGGAACCACCTCGATCCCAAGTTGATGAAGCTGATCGAGGCCAACGACCCCGGCAATAAATTCGCCGTGCCCTACATGTACGGCACCATCCTGATCGGCTTCAACCCGGACAAGGTCAAGGCCGCGCTGGGGGCCAACGCCCCCGTGGACAGCTGGGACCTGATCTTCAACGTCGAGAACATCAGCAAGCTCAAGCAATGCGGCGTGGCGCTGCTGGATTCGCCGTCGGAAATCCTGCCCCTGGCCTTGCAACACCTGGGCCTGGACCCCAACAGCAGCAACCCGGCGGACTATGTCAAAGCCGAAGCACTGCTGATGAAGATCCGCCCGTACATCACCTATTTCCATTCGTCCAAGTACATGGCTGACATTGCCAACGGCGACATCTGCGTGGCGGTCGGCTATTCCGGCAGCTTCTCCCAGGCCGCCAACCGCGCCAAGGAAGCCAAGAACGGTGTGACCGTGGACATGCGGCTACCCAAAGAAGGCGCGCCGATCTGGTTCGACATGCTTGCCATCCCCAAAGGCGCCAAGGACCCGGAAGACGCCTACGCCTTTATCAACTACCTGCTGCAACCGGGCGTGATCGCGCCGATCAGCGATTTTGTCGGTTACCCCAACCCCAACAAGGACGCCACCGGGTTGGTGGATCCGGCGATTCGCAACAACCCCAACCTGTACCCGACCGAGGCGGCCATGGCCACGCTGTATACCCTCAAGCCCCTGGGACGTGACGCCGAACGAGCCAGGACCCGCGCCTGGACCAAGATCAAGTCCGGCACCTGATCGGTTGCCGCCGGTTGCGCCTCAGTGCGCAACCGGCGCGCGCCAAACCTGGCCCAAGCGCTTCAACGCCTGGCTGATCTGTGCCTCGGGCACGGCAGCAAACCCCAATACCAATCCGGCACGCTGATCCTGCGGCGTGAGTGACTCCGGCAACCAATAGCTGCTCAAGCCATTGACCTCCACACCCACTGCCGCCGCCTGTTGGATCAGCGCCTGTTCCCGCGCCAGGCTGTCGACCCGCACGGTCAGGTGCAGCCCGGCCGCCACCGACGGCAGGCGGCCAACGCCTTCAATGTCGGCAGGCCATTCGGCCAATAGCGCATTGAGCCGGCTCTGCGCGGCGCGGCGCATGCGGCGTACATGGCGCTGAAAATGCCCGGTCGCCATGAACTCCGCCATCACCGCCTGAGTGCTGACTTCCGAGTGGCGCACGTCCACCGCGCGGCGCCGGGCAAAGGCCTGGACCAGGCCGACCGGCAACACCAGGTAGCCCAGGCGCAGCGCCGGAAAGGCCACCTTGCCGAAAGTCCCGACATACAGCACCCGCCCCGTGCGATCGAGGGCCGCCAGTGGCGCCAGGGGCGCGCCGCTGTAGCGGTACTCACCGTCGTAGTCATCCTCGACGATCCAGCCGCCCGTACGCTCGGCCCAGGCCAGCAGTTCCAGGCGCCGGGCCAGGCTCATCACCACGCCGGTGGGGTATTGATGGGACGGGGTGACGTAGGCCAGGCGGCAACCGCCGAGGCGGTTCAAGGCAGCGCAGTCGATGCCCTCGCTGTCCACCGTCACGCCATGCAATTGGCCGCCCGCCACCGCGAACGCATGGCCTGCTGCCCGATACCCCGGATTCTCGATGGCAACCTCATCGCCGGGCTCCACCAGCAGCTGTGCACAAAGGCTGATTGCCTGCTGCGCGCCACTGGTGATCACTATTTGCTCAGCCGTGCACTGCATGCCGCGAGAACTGCGTAAATAGGCCGCAATCAATCCACGCAGGCGCGCGTCGCCCGCCGGGTCGCCATAACACAGTTGCTGCAAGTCCGGCTTGCGCCAGAAAGCCGCATTCAGCTTGGCCCACACGTCAAACGGGAACAGATCGAAAGCCGGTACGCCCACCCGGAAGGCCCTCGGCGGACCACTGGGCGGAAGCGCCAAATGATTGTTTTCCACCCGCGCCAGCGCACCGCTGTGGATAACTTGACTGGACGAAAACACAGGTAAATCCGGGCGCTTTGTGGATAAACCTGGGGATAAGCCTGTTGATAACCCTGTGGACACTTTTGTGGATAGTTTTTTTGCGGGCGTCGACGTCTGCGGCAATTGCGCCACATAGGTGCCATCACCCACGCGGCCTTCGATAAATCCTTCGGCATACAGTTGGTCGTAGGCGCGAACCACACTGTTGCGCGAGATCGACAGTGCCGCCGCCAGGTCACGGCTGGCGGGGAGCCGGGTGCCACTGACTAACCGGCCATCCAGTACTCGCTGGCGCAGCGCCTGATAGAGCTGGCGGGTGAGTCCCTGGCGGCGGTCCAACTCGATACCCGCCGGGTTGAACGAGAGCGGTGGTTCTAGCGCAGGCATGGAATTGGACCTATAAAATTGACTGTAGATGGCTCTTACAACGAACCAATAGCCTGCCTAGGATGCAGGCATTCGCCAAGGAAAATCTTCATGTACACACCACGCGCCTTTGCCCTCGATGACTTGCCCGAAATCCAGCAACTGATCCAGCACACGCGCCTGGCGCAACTGGTGACCTTGGGCGAACAAGGCCTGCAAGCCAGCCATTTGCCGCTGCTGCTCAACCCGGATGAAGGGCCCAACGGCACCCTTTACGGGCACATGGCCAAGGCCAATCGCCAATGGCAGGACCTGCAAAATGGCGGCGAGGCCCTGGTGATTTTTGCCGGGGCCGAGGCCTACATCAGCCCGTCGTTCTACCCGGCCAAGGCCGAACACGGCAAAGTGGTGCCGACATGGAATTACATCGCGGTACACGCATACGGCACCGGCGAAGTGTTCACCGACGCCGAGCGCCTGCTCGAACTGGTCAGCGCCCTCACCGACCGCCATGAAGGCAATCGCGCCCAACCCTGGAAAGTCAGCGACGCCCCGGCCGACTACATCGACGGCATGCTCAAGGCCATCGTCGGCTTTGCCCTGCCGATCCAACGCCTGGAAGGCAAACGCAAACTCAGCCAGAACCGCAGCCCGGCGGACATCGCCGGCGTTCGCGACGGCCTGGCTGCCAGCACCGACGTACGCGACCAGACCCTCGCCCGCTTTATTCCCAAGGAGCCATCATGAGCCAGATCGAAATCCGCCAGGTCAGCGCCGCCGACCACGCCGCTTGGTTGCCCCTGTGGCAAGCCTACCTGCGCTTCTACAACACCGAGCTGCCCGACGCCGTCAGCCAGAACACCTGGCAACGCTTGATCGACGCCAATGAGCCGACCCACTCGGCCCTGGCCTGGCAAGACGGCAAGGCCATAGGCATGGTCAATTTCATCTACCACCGTTCCAACTGGAGCATCGAGAACTCCTGCTACCTGCAGGATTTGCTGGTAGATCCGGCCCAGCGCGGCACCGGCGTCGGCCGCAAGCTGATCGAATTCGTCTACGCCACCGCCAAGGCCGACGGTTGCTGCAAGGTCCACTGGCTGACCCACGAGACCAACGCCACCGCCATCCAGCTGTACGAACGCATCGCCGAACGCCCCGGTTTTATCCAGTTTCGCAAAGGTCTTTAAGGAGAAGCACAGCATGACGACATCATTGGCCGACTGGAAAGGTGTCCCGGCGCCCACCGTCACCCTTATCGAAGGGCGCTTCGTGCGCCTGGAAAAACTCGACCCCGCCCGCCACGGCGATGACCTGTTCAACGCCCTGCAAGGCCCCGGCGCGGATCCGAAGCTGTGGGACTATTTGCCTTACGGCCCATTCCCCGAGCGCGCCGCCTTCGATGCCTGGCTGAACAACCACGCGTCCCACAGCGACCCGTACTTCTTCAGTGTGATCGACAAAGCCAGCGGCGAGGTGCAAGGCATCCTCAGCCTGATGTCCATCGTGCCCGAGCAAGGCCGCATTGAAATCGGCCACGTGACCTTCGGCGCCCCGATGCAACGTTCACCGAAAAGCACCGAGGCGGTGTACCTGCTGGCCAGGCACTCGTTTGAGCTGGGCAATCGCCGCCTGGAGTGGAAGTGCAACAACGCCAACGCCCGCTCCAAAAACGCCGCCGAGCGTTTGGGTTTCAGTTTTGAAGGGGTGTTTCGCCAGCACACCGTAGTGAAGGGAAAGAACCGGGATACGGCGTGGTATTCGATCCTGGATGGGGAATGGCCGGCGATTGGGGCCGGGTTTGAAGCGTGGCTGTCGGATGCAAACCAGACCGGTTCGGGACAGTTGAAAACGCTGGTGGAGTGCCGTACCTAAGCCACCCTGCCACCCCCTGACAAATGTGGGAGCGGGCGTGCTCGCGAAAGCGGTGTATCAGTCACAAATGTATTGACTGACCCACCGTCATCGCGGGCAAGCCCGGCTCCCACATTGTATCTTCAGCGTATCCGAGCCTTGTGCTCAGCCAACCCCGCCCATCTTCAACCCAAACGGCCTGAGCGCCGCATTCAACGACTTGAGCGTCTGATTGCCCTCGCCGTGTTCGATATACACCAGAGTACGCACGTGCACATCGACATTTGGTTCAGCATGGTGACCTCCCCCCAAACGACGCACCACCTCAGTAACCTCCCCGCCATCATTCTGTAAAAAACCTCCGCTATACAGGTCGACTCTTTTCCAAAAATAAGGACGTCTGCCATGCCTCCGTCACCCCAGCGCCTCGTACTCACCCTCGGCCTGCTGGTGGGCAGCGGCTTTGCTGACGCAGCCCCGACCCCACCCAAGACATTGCAGATCGACACACCGACCACCACCGGGCAAACCCTGGGCGGCAGTGACTCGCTGACGATCTCGGCACCCGGCAGCATCACCACCAGCAAAGTGGCCGTGACCCTGAAGGACGGCACCCGCGACAATGGCGTGGTGATCGACAACGCCGGCAGCATTACCTCCACGGGTGGCCGGGCCATCGACAGCAGCGGCAGCCTCACCGGTACGCGCAACTACAGCATCTACAACCGAGCCGGCGGCGTGATCCAGGGCGCCAACGACGCGCTGCGCATCGACAGCAACTTCGCCAGCGGCAGCCTGCTGATCGACAACAACGGCACCATTCGCTCCGCCACCGGCCAAGGGCTGGACCTGGATGCGATCCGCAGCTCCAACGTCACCACCACTATCATCAACCGCCAAGGCGGGCTGATTCGCGGCGACGCCAGCGACGGCATGAAGACCGGCGGCAACGCTACGATCACCAACTACGGCGAGATTTCCACCGGCGACACCCACTCGCGCGATGACAAATTCGACGGCGTCGACATCGACTCCGCTACTGGCGTGACCGTCACCAACTACGGCCTCATCTCCGGCGGCCGCCACGGCATCACCACCGACCTGGGCGCCACGCTGACCAACTACGGCACGGTAATCGGCCGCAACGGCTCGGGCTTTGGTTCCGACGGCGATGGCACGGTGATCAACCATGGCACTATTACTGGCGCATTTTCCGGACTGCAGCCGGACGGCGATGGTGACGGCGTGGACATCGACAAGATTGCCCACATTGAAAACTACGGCATCATCCAGGGCGTCGGCGCCGGCGGTGTCGACAAGAACGGCTTTGCCAACGGCAGCGAAGGCATCGCCCTCGGCGGTGGCTACGTGTTCAACGGCGTGGGTGCATTGGTAAGCGGTGCCAACAACGCGGTGCTAGTGGACGACGGCAGCGACGGCCCGGGACTCGCTGCAACCACCCTGATCAACCATGGCACCATTCAGGGCCTGAACGGCTTTGGCGTGAAGTTCGTCGGCGAGTTTGCCGACACGGTGGTCAACGCCGGCGTGATCAGCGGCAGCAACGGCCTGGCCCTGGATTTGGGCGGCGGCGATGACACGCTGACCCTGCTCGGCGGCAGCCGCTTTGTCGGCGTGGTGGATGGCGGCACCGGATATGACCGCGTGATCATGGACGACGCCGCCGGCGGCAGTTTTGGCGACAGCCGCAACTTCGAATGGCTGGACGTGAAACAAGGCACCTGGACCCTCACCGGCAGCGGCGACTTCAGCGACGGCGGCGAGATTTTCAGCGGCGCCAAGCTGATCAACCAGGGCGGGATCGCTGGCAACCTGACCGTCGATGAAGGCGGTATTTATGCCGGTGGCGGCAGTGTCGGCAGCCTGTTGGTCAAAGGCACCTTGCAGACCAACACCGCCCTCGGCACCGCCAGCATCACCCGCGACCTGACGATGACCAGCGGCTCGACCCTGGCCTATGGCGTGAATGCCGACGGCAGCAGCGCACCGGTCCAGGTCGGCGGCACCGCGTACCTGAATGGCGCGACCCTGGCGGTCAATCCCGGCACCGGCACCTACCCGTGGCAGAGCCACTACACGGTACTGCAGGCCGGCAGCATCAATGGCACGTTCGGCAAGGTCACCAGCGACTATGCCTTCCTCACCCCCACCCTGGATTACAGCCCTACCCAGGTCGGCCTGACCTATTCCCGCAATGACGTGGCGTTCAATCAGTTCGCCAACACCGGCAACGGCACCCGCGCCGCCAACGCCCTGGCGAGCCTGGGCAAGAACAACGCGTTGTACAACGCCTTGCTCAACACCACCAACAGCAGCGCCGGTGCCGCCATCGAGCAATTGGCCGGCAGCAGCACCGCCAACCTGACCAGTGCCACCCTCGGCGCCAGCGCCCAGGTCGGCAACAGCATGTTGAACGCCATGCACCAACTGGGCGGCGGTGCCGGACTGCTGGTGGGCCTTGATCAAAAAGACACCCCCGTACTGGCCGCCACCGGCGTACCCGCCGAAGCCCGCAACCTCAACGACCCCAACGCCCGGGGCCGCCTGTGGCTGCAAGGTATCGGCAGCTACGGCAAGCTCGACGGCGACCACGGCAGCAATGGCCTGACCCAGCGCACCAAAGGCAGCGTGCTGGGGGCCGATTGGGCGCTCGATTCGGACTGGCGCGTGGGCGTGCTGGGCGGTTATTCGAAGACCGACCTGGACACCACCGGCGTCGACGGCAGCGTCGATAGCTGGCACGCCGGCGTCTACGCCATGCGCCAGAGCGGACCGCTGGCCTTGCGCCTGGGTGCTGCGTACAGCGGGCACCAGGGAGACAGTAAACGTACGGTGGCCTTTGACGGTTTCAACGATCGGCCCAAAGGTGACTACGACGCCAACAGCCAACAAGCCTTCGCCGAACTGGGTTATGCCATGGGCAGCGGGCGCCTGAGCGCCGAGCCGTTCGCCAACCTCGGCTACCAGCGCTACCACCGCGACAGCTACAACGAAAAAGGCGGCGCCGCCGCCCTGCATGTCGACGGGCAAACCCAGGACAATTTCAGCAGCACCTTCGGCCTGCGCCTGGCGCACTTGAGCCAGCTGGACAACGGCATCAGTCTCACACCGCGGGTCAGCGCCGGCTGGAAACATACCTACGGCGACGTGGACAGCAGCACCCGCCAGGCCTTCCTGATGGGCGGCACCGCGTTCAACGTCGAAGGCAGCGCCCTGGACCGCGACAGCCTGTTGCTGGAAGCCGGGCTGGATATAGGCCTGTCGGCACGCCATACCCTCGGCGTGGGCTACAGCGGCGAAATAGGCAGTAACAGCCGCAATCACGGGCTGATCGGGCAATGGCAGATGAGTTTTTAATCGCGGCCCACTAGAGACATCTCTGGCAGGCAAAGGGTGGATGGCCTGACATTTATCCGCCCTTTACCCCGCTAGATTTCCCGACCTCATACATCAAGAGGTCGGACCTGCATGCCACTCCTTCAGAAACAACTCGCACTCGCCATCACCTTCGCGCTGGGTGCCACCAACGCTCAATTCGTCCAGGCGCGAGGGGACATCGACCCAGACAGCGAGTGGTTCATCCCGGCGCCAGAGGTCGGCCAGCAAGGCCACCAGCGCCCCAAGCCACCCAAGCCCACTCCCGACTTTAACTTCAACGACCACGCCACCACCCGTAACGGCCAGCAGGTTGCCCGCGTACTGGACTCTGCCGTGGACACCCTCATCAAGTCGGGCGAACTCAATGACTGGGAGGAGTACGAACTGGACAATATCGCCCGGGAACTTGGCAGGCTGGCACCGGGCCGTGTGGGTGCAGTTCTGGAGCAACTGGCAGGCAGCCAGAACGCCAACCTTGGCGCCGCCACTCAAGACAGCATGAAACAGCTCAACAGCAGCCTGCTTTCAGTCATGCGCCGGACAGGCGACGAACGCAACCTTACGGATGCCGAAGGCAATGGCCACGTATGGCTCCAGGCCCTTGGCAACGCTGGCAAGCTTGAAGGACAGCACGGTAGCGTGGGCCTGCAGCAACACACCCAAGGCCTGATGCTGGGCGGCGACTGGGCAGTGGACGATGCCTGGCGGGTGGGTGTGATGGGCGCCAAGTCCGCCAGCGACCTGAACGCCATACGCTTCAAGGGCGAATTGGACAGCTGGCACCTCGGCGGTTACGCCGTGCGTCAGGACGGCCCCCTTGCATTGCGCCTGGGGGCGATCTACAGCAGCCATGCCGGCCAAACCCAACGCACCGTAGACTTTGATTTCGTTGAGCGCCGCGAGCAGTCCAAAGGCAAATACAACGCCCAAAGCCAGAACGCTTTCGCCGAGCTGGGCTATCAACTGGACAAGGGCAGTTTCAGCGTCGAACCCTATGCGGGGATCGGCTACCAGCGCTATCACCGCGACCGCTACAAGGAAAAAGGCGGCTTTACAGCGCTGAATGTCGGCGCCCAGACCCAGGAAAACCTCAGCAGCACCTTCGGCTTGCGCCTGGCCAGTGCCTTTACGCTGGACAACCAGATGGCCCTCAAGCCGCACCTGAGCACAGGCTGGAAGCACCTCTACGGTGACGTGAGCAGCACCGTGCGCCAGTCCTCCGCGTGGGTAAAACGGCCGGGCTTCAACAGTGACTTCACCATCGAAGGCACCTCCCTGGACCGCGACAGCCTGGCGCTGCACACCGGGGTGGACCTGGCGCTGTCGACCCGGCACACCGTGGGCCTGGCCTATACCGCCGAGGTCGGCACCCACAACCGTAACCAGGGCTTGCTGGGCCAGTGGACCCTGGCGTTCTGATTATTGCGGGCGAAAAAAAAGGGGGCACATGCCCCCCCGAGGTTTAAGCGGTAGTTTCGAAGGCTGTTGATCAGCCTTCGATTTCAATCAGGATTTCACCCGGGTTGACCCGGTCGCCCTTGGCCACGTGTACGGCGGTGACCTTGCCGGCGATCGACGCCTGTACTTCGGTCTCCATCTTCATCGCTTCAGTGATCAACACAGCCTGGCCGGCCTTCACCACGTCGCCTTCCTTGACCAGCACGTCGACGATGTTGCCCGGCATCGCCGTGCTGACATGGCCTGGCGCGGTGGCGTGCTTGCGCTTGCTGCCGCCACTGCTGACAAACTCGTTGAGCGGCTCGAACACCACTTCTTCCGGCATGCCGTCGATGGACAGGTAGAAGTGGCGCTTGCCTTCGGCCTTGACGCCCACCCCGGTGATGTCCACGCGATAGCTTTCGCCGTGCACGTCGATCACGAACTCGGTCGGCACACCTTCACCACCGGCACGGGCCACGCCGCCGGCTTCAGGAATCGGCAACAGCACTTCAGGGCTCAAGGTGCCGGCGTCGCGCTCTTCAAGGAATTTGCGCCCGATGTCCGGGAACATCGCGTAGGTCAGTACGTCTTCTTCGGACTTGGCCAACGCGCCAATTTCGCCGCGCAACTTGGTCATTTCCGGCTTCAGCAGATCTGCCGGGCGATGGTCGATCACCTCTTCGCTGCCGATGGCCTGGCGCCGCAGTTTTTCATTCACGATGCCCGGCGCCTTGCCGTAGCCGCCTTGCAGGTACAGCTTCACTTCGTTGGTGATGGTCTTGTAGCGCTCGCCGGCCAGCACGTTGAAGAACGCCTGGGTACCGACGATCTGCGAAGTCGGGGTGACCAGCGGCGGGAAGCCAAGGTCTTCACGAACTCGCGGGATTTCGGCCAGCACTTCGCTCATGCGGTTCAGCGCGCCCTGCTCTTTCAGCTGGTTGGCCAGGTTGGAAATCATCCCGCCCGGTACCTGGTTGACTTGCACGCGGGTGTCGACGGCGGTGAATTCGCTTTCGAACTGGTGGTACTTCTTGCGCACGGCGTAGAAGTACAAACCGATTTCCTGCAGCAGTTCCAGGCTCAGGCCGGTGTCGAATTCGCTGCCTTTGAGGGCCGCGACCATCGACTCGGTACCCGGGTGGCTGGTGCCCCAGGCGAAGCTGGAAATGGCGGTGTCGATATGGTCGGCACCGTTTTCGATGGCCTTGAGCTGGCACATCGAAGCCAGGCCCGCAGTGTCGTGGGAGTGGATGAAGATCGGCAGGCTCTGCTCGGCCTTCAGCGCCTTGACCAGCTCGCCGGTGGCGTATGGCGTCAGCAGGCCGGCCATGTCCTTGATCGCCACCGAGTCGCAACCCATGGCTTCCATTTGCTTGGCCTGGGCCACGAACGCCTCGATGGTGTGCACCGGGCTGGTGGTGTAGGCGATGGTGCCCTGGGCATGTTTGCCGGCGGCTTTTACCGCTTCGATGGCCACTCGCAGGTTACGCACGTCGTTCATCGCGTCGAAGATGCGGAACACGTCGATGCCGTTGACGGCGGCCTTGGCGACGAAGGCTTTGACCACATCGTCGCTGTAGTGGCGGTAGCCCAACAGGTTCTGGCCACGCAGCAGCATTTGCAGGCGCGTGTTGGGCAACGCCGCGCGCAGTTTGCGCAGGCGCTCCCACGGGTCTTCTTTCAGGAAGCGTACGCAGGCGTCGAAGGTCGCGCCTCCCCAGACTTCCAGGGACCAGTAGCCGACTTTGTCGAGCTTGTCGCAGATCGGCAGCATGTCGTCGGTGCGCATGCGGGTCGCCAGCAACGATTGGTGGGCGTCGCGCAGGATGGTGTCGGTTACGAAGATCTTCTTGCTCATTCTTATATTCCTCACAGGCCTGCGTGGGCGGCGATGGCGGCGGCGATGGCCAGGGCCAGCTCTTCGGGTTTGCGCTTGATCGAGTAGTTGGTCAGCTCAGGGTGGCTTTCCACAAAACTGGTGTTGAACTGGCCGCTGCGGAATTCCGGGTTGCGCAGGATTTCCTGGTAATAGGCGGCGGTGGTCTTCACGCCTTGCAGGCGCATGTCGTCCAGGGCGCGCAGGCCGCGGTCCATGGCTTCTTCCCAGGTCAACGCCCACACCACCAGCTTCAGGCACATCGAGTCGTAGAACGGTGGGATGGTGTAGCCGGTGTAGATCGCCGTGTCGGTACGCACGCCGGGACCGCCGGGTGCGTAGTAACGGGTGATCTTGCCGAAGCTGGGCAGAAAGTTGTTCTTCGGGTCTTCGGCGTTGATGCGGAACTGCAACGCAAAACCCCGGTGCTGAATGTCTTCCTGCTTGACCGACAGCGGCAGGCCCGACGCAATGCGGATCTGCTCACGCACAATGTCGATGCCGGTGATTTCTTCGGTAATGGTGTGTTCCACCTGCACCCGGGTGTTCATCTCCATGAAGTACACCTCGCCCTCGGCGAGCAGGAACTCCACGGTGCCAGCGTTCTCGTAGCCCACGGCCTTGGCCGCGCGCACCGACAGGTCGCCGATGTAGGCACGCTGTTCAGGGGTCAGCTGGGGGCTAGGGGCGATCTCGATCAGCTTCTGGTTACGGCGCTGGATCGAGCAATCGCGCTCGAACAGATGCACCACATTGCCGAAGCTGTCACCGAGGATCTGCGCCTCGATGTGCTTGGGATTGACGATGCATTTTTCCAGGAACACTTCCGCCGAACCGAAGGCCTTGGTGGCTTCGGAAATTACCCGGGGGAAGGCTTGTTCGAGTTCTTCACGGCTGTTGCAGCGACGGATACCGCGACCGCCACCACCGGAGGTGGCCTTGAGCATCACCGGGTAACCAATGCGGTCGCCTTCGGTGAGGGCTTCGGCGATGTCGGCAACGTTGCCTTCGGTGCCCGGGGTGACCGGCACACCGGCCTTGATCATGCTGCGGCGGGCTTCGGTCTTGTCGCCCATGCGGCGAATCACTTCGGCCGATGGGCCGATGAACTTGATCCCACGTTCGGCGCAAATATCTGCCAGCTCGGCGTTTTCCGAGAGGAAGCCGTAGCCGGGGTGCAGCGCGTCGCAACCGGTTTCCACCGCCAGGTTCACCAGCTTGCGCGGGTTCAGGTAACCGGCCAATGGCTCGGCACCGATGCTGTGGGCTTCATCTGCACGCTTTACATGCAGGGCATGGCGATCGGCATCGGAATAGACCGCGACCGAACGAATGCCCATCTCGGCGCAGGCACGCACGATACGTACGGCAATCTCACCACGGTTGGCGATCAGGATCTTTTTTATCACTTGGAAATTCCCTTGAGCCGATTGCTACCTACTTCGACCCTGGAAGCGGGTCGGCGCGTGACCAAATGTTTCATGGCAGTCGCGTGACACACACTATGCCCCTGCAGGGATTAACAAAAATCAATAATTATTGGGTTGTGTATAAGCAAAGGCTTATAGTCGTCGCATCAAGGGTCGGCGGGAGTGTTTGAACTATGCGTAAGTCATTGATGCGTATGACATTGCGTCAATTGCAGATTTTCAATGAAGTCTGTGATTTGCGTTCCTACAGCCGCGCAGCCGAGGAAATGTCCCTCACGCAACCGGCCGTTAGCCTACAAATCAAGCAGCTGGAGGAGCTGCTGGGCCAGCCATTGTTCGATTACGTCGGCAAAAAGCTCTATATGACTGAAGCTGCTGAAGCCTTGCAACGGGCCAGCCGGGACATTTTCGGCCGCCTGGAAAACCTCGATATGCAGCTCTCCGACATGCAGGGCTCGTTGCAGGGCCAGCTGAAACTGGCGGTGGAATCCAGCGCCAAGTACTTCGTACCGCACCTGTTTGCCGCCTTCAAGCGCCAGCATCCGGAGGTCAACCTGCACCTGACGGTGGTCAACCGCGCCCAGGTGATTCGCCGGCTTTCAGACAACCGCGACGACCTGGTGATCATGTCGATGGTGCCCCAGGACATGGGCCTGGAATTCCTGCCGTTCCTGAACAACCCGATTGTCGCGGTGGCACCCCACGATCATCCGCTGAGCCATCAAGGGCCGTTGCGCCTGCAGGACCTTGAGCCTTACACGCTGCTGTTGCGCGAGCCGGGGTCCGGCACGCGGATGGCGTGCGAGGAGTATTTCAAGGAGAAGCGCGTGCACTTCACCCAGACGGTGGAAGTGTCTTCGGCCGAGGCGCAGCGCGAGTGCGTGACCGCCGGGTTGGGCGTGGCGCTGCTGACGCGCCACGCGGTCAACCTGGAACTGGCCACCGGCGGGCTCAGGGAGCTGCCGGTGGAAGAACTGCCGCTGTACCGCAGTTGGTGCCTGGTGCAGGCCAAGGCCAAGCGCCTGTCACCGGTGGCCCATGCATTCCTGGGCTTTATCCGCAGCGAGCGACTGCAGATCAGCGCGCTGGCTGAACGCTTCGCTGGGCAGCCGCGGGTGCCTGCCAGTGGAGCTCTGGATAGTCACTGATGCTCTGTTGCAATTGACGCTGATCGCAGCGGTCTTCAATTGCGCGACGGAAGGCCATGCGGCGCTGGTCTTCCTGCTGGCGGCGGGTCTTGACGGTGCTGTTGCTTTCTTCGTATTGCCGAGCCATTTCGAGTCTCCCAATGCGAGTAAGGGGAGTTCAGGATGGGCTCGGGCAATGACGGTTTAGCGGCATGGGGATGACAGGACGATGAATCTTGCGGGGCAGGACCCAATCAAAATGTGGGAGCGGGCTTGCTCGCAAATGCGGTGGGCCAGCCAGCATATTCAGTGACTGACACTCCGCATTCGCGAGCAAGCCCGCTCCCACAATGGGTCCGCGTACAAACTATCAGTCGTCGAGGGCTTTTACGGACTTGGGTGACAACCGAAGGCTGCGCAAGCTGCGCTTCACGCTCTTGAGGTGGTTGACCAGGCTCGGGCCGCGCGCCATGGCCACGCCCATCGCCAGCACGTCGATCACCACCAGGTGGGCGATACGCGAGGTCAGCGGCGTGTAGATCTCGGTGTCCTCGTGCACATCGATCGCCAGGTTGACGGTCGACAGCTCTGCCAATGGCGTCTGGCTCGGGCACAGGGTAATCAGGGTCGCGCCGCTTTCACGCACCAGGTTGGCGGTGATCAGCAAATCCTTGGAGCGGCCGGACTGGGAAATGCAGATCGCCACGTCGCTGGGCTTCAACGTCACCGCCGACATCGCCTGCATGTGCGGGTCGCTGTAGGCCGCCGCCGTCAGCAGCAAACGGAAGAACTTGTGCTGGGCATCCGCCGCCACCGCGCCGGACGCGCCGAAACCATAGAACTCCACGCGCTGGGCCTGGGACATGGCGGTCACGGCTTTTTGCAGCTCCACCGGGTCGAGCTTTTCGCGCACTTCCATCAGGGTGTGCAGGGTGGTGTCGAAGATTTTCAGGCTGTAGTCGGCGACGGAATCGTCTTCGTGGATCGCAAACTGGCCAAAGCTCGCACCGGCCGCCAGGCTCTGGGCCAGCTTGAGCTTCAAGTCCTGGAAACCGGAGCAACCAATGGCGCGGCAGAAGCGCACGATGGTCGGCTCGCTGATGCCCACGCTGTGGGCCAGGTCGGCCATGGAACTGTGCATCACGGC
Source organism: Pseudomonas sp. NPDC087814 (assembly GCF_044742865.1). Classification (NCBI taxonomy): domain Bacteria; kingdom Pseudomonadati; phylum Pseudomonadota; class Gammaproteobacteria; order Pseudomonadales; family Pseudomonadaceae; genus Pseudomonas; species Pseudomonas sp. NPDC087814. The sequence goes on from NZ_JBIUVK010000011.1 coordinate 94,212, forward strand.
CGCGGGGTCAAGCAGCACGTGATCGGCAACCTTGAGTTCCGATTTGCGTAACAGGTGGCGCGACTGGGCGATATGTTGCAACAGGTTCAAAGGGCTGGACTCTTGTTATTGGCAGACGCCAGGGATGTAGCAAGCTTGTAGTTATACTACAAGAATTACCGATTTGCCCGTTCGATGCATCACTTAATCACGCTGCTGCCCGCTGATTCAGCGGGCAGGCTCGATGTAGCCCCGCGTGCGGCTTGGGCTCAACTATGGAAAATCGGCATTTTTTCGTAACAAATCCGCCAAGCCATCCGCTTCCACCGGCCGACTGATCAAATAGCCCTGCACCTCGTCGCACTGCTCATCCCGCAAAAAGTCCAGCTGCTGCTGATCTTCCACACCCTCGGCCACCACCTTGAGCGACAGCCCGTGGGCCATGGCAATGATTGCGCGGGTGATCGAGGCATCTTCGCGTCCCTGGCCCAGGCCGCGAATGAACGTCTGGTCGATCTTCACGTAGTCCACGGGGATGCGCTTGAGGTAACTGAGGGATGAGTAGCCGGTGCCAAAATCATCAATCGCCAGCTTCACCCCCAGGTCGCGCAGTTGCTGGAAGGTCGAGATGATGTGCTCGACGCTGTCGAGCAGCTGGCTTTCGGTCAGTTCCAGCTCCAGGTATTGCGGATCAAGCCCGGTTTCTTCCAGCACCTGGCGCACCAGGCTGATCAGCTTGCCCTGGCGCAGTTGGTGCACCGACAGGTTGACCGACACCCGAATCGGCGCCAGCCCCTGGCGTTGCCATTCACAAGCCTGCCAGCACGCCTGGCGCAACACGAACTCCCCCAGCGGCACGATCAGGCCGGTTTCTTCGGCCAGCCCGATAAAGTCGCCGGGCGGCACCATGCCCCACTGCGGATGTTCCCAGCGAATCAATGCTTCGGCCGCATTCAGCTTGCCACTGGCCAGGCACAGTTTGGGTTGGTAGAACACCGTAAGCTGGCGCTCATCAATCGCCTTGCGCAGCTGGTTTTCCAGCTGCAAACGTTCCAGGGTGCTGGCCTGCAGGCTGTCGGTGTAGAACTGGAAGTTATTACCGCCCAGGTGCTTGGCGTGCTGCATGGCCATGTTCGACTGGCTGACCAGCGCGGATATTTCCCGCGCATTGTCGGGCAACAGGCTGACGCCCATTGAGGCACTGACCACCAACTCGTGCCCTTCCACCGTCACCGGCACCCGCAACTTGGCCAGCAACCGCGTGGCCACCCGCGCCAGGCTCGACAGGTTGCCGTAGGCGTCGAACAGCACGGCGAATTCATCGCCAGAGAGCCGCGCTATGGTGTCGGCCTCAGGCAAGGCGTTGATCAAGCGGCGGGCCATTTTCTGCAACAACTGGTCGGCCACTTCATGCCCGAGACTGTCGTTGAGCAGCTTGAAACGGTCCAGGTTGATATGCAGTAAAGCCAGGCTGCGGCCACCCTGGCGCACCCGCTGATGGGCTTCGCGCAACCGCTCGCGGAACAGCGAGCGGTTGGCCAGCCCGGTCAATTCGTCGTAATGCGTGAGGTAGCGCATGCGCTCCTCGGATTCGCGCCGCGCGGACAGATCAGCGAAGAAACCCACGATATGGCTGACATTTCCCCGAATATCCCGGACTACATTCAGTTGTAGCCATTGCGGGTAGAGTTCGCCGTTCTTGCGGGTTTCCACGAGCTCGCCCTGCCAGGTGCCGTGGCTGAGCAACGCCTGGCGGATCACCGGGAAGTGGCGCCGTGCGTCGCGGCTGCTGGGCAGCTCCACGACATTGCGCCCGATCATGTCGTCAATGTCGAAGCCGGTAACGCGGCTGAATGCCTGGTTGACGGCTATCAGCACGTAGTCCGGATCGAGGATCACAATGCCTTCGCTGGCCGCCTCAAACACCGTCGATGCCAGGCGCTGCTGTTCTTCCAGGACCTTGCCGGCGCTGATGTCGCGGCGGGTACCGAGCATCCGCGTGACGCGCCCGCCTGCCGAGCGCTCCACGGCGCGGCCACGGTCCTGGATCCATACCCAATGGCCATCGCCATGGCGCACCCGGTATTCCACCAGGTAGTCCTCGCTGCGGCCTTTAAGGTGCTCCACCAGCGCGCGCTTGAGCAGCGGCAAGTCGTCCGGATGCAGGCGTGGCTTGAGGTGGCTGAGCATCGCCGTGACGTATTCCGGCTCCAGGCCGAACAACTCCTTGAGCTGGGTATGGTGGACCTCATCGGTTTGCAGGTTCCAGTCCCACAGCCCCAGTTCGCTGGCCTGCAGCGCCATGGCCAGACGCGCCTCGCTTTTGCTCAGGGCCAGGCTGGCCGCGTCCAGTTCCTGACTGCGCTGATCGACGCGTTGCTGCAGGCCGATCTGTGCTTCGCGCAACTCTTGTTCGACCTGGCGCCGCTGCTCCACCTCACGCACCAGTTCCTGGTTCAGTTGCTCGCTGCGTTGCTGCGCTTGCTGCAGATGCTCGATCAACGCCTGGTTCTGGAAGCGCCTGAGCAGCCCGCGCTGGATCAGGCGATTGACCTGCCATGCCACCAGGCTCAGGGATGCCAGCAGAATCAGGCCCAGGCAACCCCAGCCTTGCTGTTGCGGGTCGCCGCTCCAGAATAAATAGAGGATGGCCGGCACCAGGCAGGGCACGGCAAACGACAGGAAAGCCGGCAGACTGACGGCATAGGCCACACTGGCGGACAAGGTCGCCGCGCCGAGCAGGCCGAACACCCAGGCCTGTTGCGCAAAGCTGTCCACCGGTACCAGGGCGATGGCAGCACTGGCCAGCGTCAAGCCGCTGACGGCCGAGCCCAGCATGAACATGCGTCGCCAGATCGGCTGCGCCTGGCGGCTGGGCATGGCGGAATCGAACGCCGCCACCTGAATTACCCGCAAGGCCACCAGCGCCAGCAGCCATACCAGCCAAATGCTGTCCAGCAGATAGCGCTGCGGGCTCCAGAGCAACCAGGCGCAGACCAGTCCATTCACCAGCATTAATAAAGTAGGCAGCAGGGAGCCTTGGTAAAGCAGGCGCGTGCGCTCCACCGCCATCTCCATGGCGTAGTGCTTGCGGATAACCTGTGCCGGCGCCACGGAGGGTCCCGCCAGGTCAATGCTAAGGGTCATAGGCAGTGTTCTTATAATGGTGAGCCCGAAACGTCGACGGAGCATACACAAGCAAACGCTCGGGCCAAACTGCCCCAAGTCATAAAAACAGCGCGACAATCAGGCGCAAACCTTGGAGCCAGACAGCTTGAGTGAGACAGGGCGCGGGCTGTGGGCGATGACCGACCGGTCATCACCGTGAATAGATTGTTGCCTTATCCTGTGTCGACGCAGAAGTTTTCCCGTGACCACCCGGCATTGGGATTTGCCCGACTCCCCCGGGCACCCTAGAATGCGCCGATGCGCGATGATCTCTCTCTTTTGCTGAACTCCCTCAACGATGCCCAACGCCAGGCCGTAGCGGCCCCCGTTGGCCGTCAGTTGGTCCTGGCCGGTGCTGGCTCCGGTAAAACCCGAGTGCTGGTGCACCGTATCGCCTGGTTGATCCAGGTCGAGAACGCCTCACCGCATTCCATCCTGTCGGTGACCTTCACCAACAAGGCCGCTGCCGAGATGCGCCATCGCATCGAGCAGTTGATGGGCATCAGCCCGGCCGGCATGTGGGTGGGCACCTTCCACGGCCTGGCGCACCGCCTGTTGCGGGCGCATTGGCAGGAAGCCGGCCTGAGCCAGACCTTCCAGATTCTCGACAGCGACGACCAGCAACGCCTGGTCAAGCGGGTGATCCGCGAGCTGGGCCTGGATGAACAACGCTGGCCGGTCCGTCAGGCCCAGTGGTTCATCAATGGCCAGAAAGATGAAGGCCTGCGCCCGCAACATATCCAGGCCAGCGGCGACCTGTTCCTGGCCACCATGCGCAGCATTTATGAAGCCTATGAAGTGGCCTGCCAGCGCGCTGGCGTCATCGACTTCTCCGAACTGCTGCTGCGCGCCCTCGACTTGTGGCGCGACAACCCGGGCTTGCTGGCGCACTACCAGAAACGCTTCCGCCACATCCTGGTGGACGAGTTCCAGGACACCAACGCCGTGCAGTACGCCTGGTTGCGCCTGCTGGCCAAGGGCGGCGACAGCCTGATGGTGGTGGGCGACGACGACCAGTCGATCTACGGCTGGCGTGGCGCGAAAATCGAGAACATCTACCAGTACAGCGACGACTTCCCGGACGCCGAAACCATCCGCCTGGAACAGAACTACCGCTCCACCGCCGGGATCCTCAAGGCCGCCAACGCCTTGATCGCCAACAACACCGGGCGCCTGGGCAAAGAGCTGTGGACCGACGGCGGCGAAGGCGAAGCGATCAACCTGTACGCCGCCTTCAACGAACACGATGAAGCGCGCTACGTGGTGGAAACCATCGAAAGCGCCCTGAAAACCGGCCTGGCCCGCAGCGATATCGCGATTCTCTACCGCTCCAACGCCCAATCACGGGTATTGGAAGAGGCCCTGCTGCGCGAGCGCATTCCGTATCGCATCTATGGTGGCCAGCGCTTCTTCGAACGTGCCGAAATCAAGAACGCCATGGCCTACCTGCGCTTGCTGGAAGGTCGCGGCAACGATGCGGCGCTGGAACGGGTGATCAACATTCCGGCCCGCGGCATCGGCGAGAAGACCGTCGAGGCGATTCGCGACCACGCACGCCACAGCGATGTGTCGATGTGGGAAGCGATGCGCCTGCTGATCGCCAACAAGGGCCTGACCGGCCGTGCGGCCGGTGCCTTGAGCGTGTTTGTCGAGCTGATCGAGAACCTGGCCGCCAAGTGCATGGAAATGCCCCTGCACCTGATGACCCAGACCGTGATCGAGCAGTCCGGCCTGATCGCCTACCACGAAGCGGAAAAAGGCGAGAAAGGCCAGGCCCGGGTAGAAAACCTTGAGGAACTGGTCAGCGCCGCCCGCGCGTTCGAAAACACCGAAGAAGACGAAGACCTGACGCCACTGGCGGCATTCCTCGGCCACGCTTCCCTGGAAGCCGGCGACACCCAGGCTGATGAGCATGAAGACAGCATTCAGCTGATGACCTTGCACAGTGCCAAGGGCCTGGAATTCCCCTACGTGTTCCTGGTGGGCATGGAAGAAGGCCTGTTCCCCCACAAGATGAGCCTGGAAGAACCCGGCCGCCTTGAGGAGGAACGCCGCCTGGCCTACGTGGGCATCACCCGGGCGATGCAGAACCTGGTGATGACCTACGCCGAAACCCGGCGCCTGTACGGCAGTGAGACCTACAACAAGGTGTCGCGCTTCGTACGTGAAGTGCCGAAAGGGCTGATTCAGGAAGTGCGCCTGTCCAACAGCGTCAGCCGACCGTTCGGCGGCGGCCAGCAGCAGAACTCCAGCAGCATGTTCGCTGGTTCGGAAATCCCCGAGACGCCGTTCAGCCTTGGCCAACAGGTCAAGCACGCGATCTTCGGCGAAGGCGTGATCCTCAACTTCGAAGGCGCCGGTGCCCAGGCCAGGGTGCAGGTGAACTTCGCCGAAGGCAGCAAGTGGCTGATGATGGGCTACGCCAAGCTCGAAGCAATCTGAAACAACTGTAGAACATGAAGGATGTTGCCCCACCCTTGTATTTGGCAGCGGTGGGGCCAATATCTGTAATAAGTCCTACAGACGATTCGGTATTGGCCCTACGCAAAAGCCCGAAACACTATGCCGCTAGCCACTGACATCACACCTGTGCAACATGGCGCGCGTGCAATCCACAAATGGGAATTCCCTTTATGAAACGTTTTCTTAGCATCGCCATGGCGTTGTGCATCGGCCTGACGATGAGCCTCGACGCCAACGCCAAGCGCTTCGGTGGCGGCAAATCCATGGGCTCGGCGCCGAGCCACCAGACCAGCCAAATGGCCCCATCCGGCGGCGGCATGGGCGGCGCAGCTGCGACCGCTGGCGCTGCCGGTGCCGCAGGCGCTGCTGCCAAGGCTGGCGGTGCTTCGCGCTGGCTGGGCCCTCTGGCCGGTATCGCGGCCGGCGGCCTGCTCGCCTCTATGTTCATGGGCGGCGGCTTCCAGGGCATGCAGATCTTCGACATCCTGATCATGGCGGTCATCGCCTTCCTGATCTTCCGCTTTATCGCCGCCCGTCGCCGCAAGCAACAGGAGCACATGGCTCCAGCCGGCGCGCCGATGCAGCGTGAAGTGTTCGAGCAAAAGCCTGCTGCCATGGGTTCGATCTTCGGCGGTTCGGCTGCTCCTACTGCCGCTCGTCCGGTGATCAACGCACCCGCCTGGTTCAACGAGGAGCGCTTCGTCGAAGCGGCCCGCAGCCACTTCCAGTCCCTGCAGCAACACTGGGACGCCAACGAAATGGACAAGATCGCCGAGTTCGTGACCCCGCAACTGCTGGAGTTCCTCAAGCGCGAACGTGCCGACCTGGGCGACGGCTTCCAGTCGACCTACATCGACGACCTGAAAGTGCAGCTTGAAGGTGTGGATGACCGCGCCGACAAGACCATCGCCACCCTGACCTTCAGCGGTGTGTCGAAGACCTCGCGTTTCGACCAGGGCGAAGTGTTCAGCGAAAGCTGGAACATGGAGCGCCCACAAGGCGAAAACCAGCCTTGGCTGGTGGCCGGTATCCGCCAGAACGGCTGATCCCTGCCCGCTTTGAGTACGCAGTAACAAAAACCCCGGACTTGTCCGGGGTTTTCTATTTCACGGTTGCACTTATAGCGAGCTACTGTATAAAACGCCCCTATAAACCGCGCCATCTAGCAAGAGGATCCCGGCCGTGGAAGAAGTTATCGAACAATTGCGTGAAGCCAACGAACCGGTACCGGTTCCTCTGGAGCTGCCTGACGAAGATCAACTGGTGGAAATCGAGGAACAACTGTTCATCGATATTCCGTTCGTCTTCCGTGAATTTCTGCTGACCGTCAGCGATGTGGTCTACGGCAGCCTGGAGCCGGTGACCGTCACCGACCCACAGTCCCACACCTACCTGCCGGACGTTGCCGCCAACGCCTGGGATGCCGGTGTTGACCGCAGCATGATCCCGATCTGCCAGGACGGCGACGACTACTACTGCGTCGAGGAAGACGGCACCGTGGTGCTGTGGTCCGGCGAAGAAGAGCTCGTCACCGAAGAAACCTGGGAATCGGTGTGGCACTGGGCACGAGACGTCTGGCTGGAAAGCTGAGACCCCTGTGTGCCGAGGGCGCTTGTTGTGGCGAGCGAGCTAGCTCGCGCTGGGCTGCGAAGCAGCCCTCTGCGACCCACTCAGTGCTCCGGCGTATCCTTATGGTTATCCAGGGTCTCCAGCAAGGCGACCTGCATCCGCGTATGCACGCGGATGAACCAGCGCCAGAGCACGGCGGCCACCGCGGCCGTCACCACGGCGATCAGCACCAGCAACTTGTTGGTCGGCAGGATACTGGCCGACAAGGCTGCCAATAGCAGGAAAATCACCAGCAGCGAAAGAATCGGGATCACTTCGGCGATCACCCGGCGCACGCGCTGAGTGTGGCGCCCGGCCATTTCCGGCTTCACGCTCATCTCCGCCAGCAGCATCGACAGCGCCTTGAGCTTGCGGTACGCCGCAATCAAAAACGGCAGCGACAGCAGCAACGCCCCACCCCAGATCAATGCCTTCTGCCAGCTCGGATCGCTGACCCAGCCTTCCAGGTAGCTGCCAATACGCGCCGCGAAAAAGCTGCCGGCAAAGAAGATCGCCACCACCAGCGCCAGGTTCACCCCCACCTGCAGAATGATCTTGCGGATCATCGACGCCAGCATCGCACCCTCGCCCTGGGGCTGAATGCTGCGCAGCCACTCGCCATACATCCCGAACACCCGGCTCATGCGCTTGGGCATCACTGCGGCAATCTTCAGCGACAGCGGGTCTGCGCCACGGATCAGATAGGGTGTGAGCAGTGTGGTAATCGCAGAAACAGCCACCGCCACCGGATACAGGAAGTCGCTGGTGACCTGCAACGTCATCCCCAGCGCGGCGATGATGAATGAAAATTCGCCAATCTGTGACAGCCCCATCCCCACTCGCAATGAAGTGCGGCCATCGTTACCCGCAATAAACGCCCCCAACCCACAGGACAACATCTTGCCCAGCACCACGGCTACGGTAATCACCGCAATCGGCCAGGCGTATTGCAGGAGGATCTGCGGGTCGATCATCAAGCCAATGGCGACAAAGAAGATCGCGCTGAACATGTCGCGAACCGGTTCGATCAGGCGCTCAATCTTCAGCAATTGCCGGGATTCAGCCATGATCGCGCCGATCAGGAATGCCCCCAGCACCATGCTGTATTCCAGCTTGACCACCAACAGGCAGAAACCGAAGCACAGGCCCAGCACGGTGATCAGCAGCATCTCGTTGCTTTCGAATTTGGCCACGTATTCCAGCAGGCGTGGCACCAGCAAAATCCCGATCACCAGCGCGACAATCATGAACAGCGAGAGCTTGCCGACGGTGGAGAACACCTCGCCGGAGCTGACCGTGCCGCTGACGGCAATGCTCGACAGCAAGGCGATGATGCCGATGCCGAGGATGTCTTCGACGATCAGCACCCCGAAAATCAGCTGGGCAAAGCGCTGGTTTTTCATCTTCAGGTCATTGAGCGCCTTGACGATGATGGTGGTCGAGGAAATCGCCAGGATCGCGCCCAGGAACAGCGAGTCCATGGTGTTCCAGTCGAACCAGCGGCCGATTTCGTAGCCGATCCAGATCATCAGGATGATTTCGAGGAACGCCGCGATAAATGCGGTGGCGCCAACCTTGAACAGCTTGCGCAGGCTGAACTCAAGGCCCAGGCAGAACATCAGGAAGATCACCCCAAGCTCGGCCAGGGTCTTGATCGTGTCTTCGTCGTGGATCAGGCCAAACGGTGGGGTGTGCGGGCCGATGATGAAGCCGGCGACGATATACCCCAACACCACCGGCTGCTTGAGCCGATGGAACAGGATCGTCACCACCCCGGCCACCAGCATGATCACGGCCAGGTCCTGGATAAAGCTGATGGCGTGCATGGCGAGGGGCTCCTTGAGGGGTACTGGCGCTTTTCCCATTTCCACGCATGCACCCCGAAAGGTCGCAATGAACGGAAAGAAAAGTCTGCCTTGATCGTAAGAATTGCCTTTGAGACGGGCTTTTGAAGGGTAACACCGCGACTTGCGGCAGAAAGCCGGTGCAATATATGGAAACAGATCGCCCCAGGCGTGACGGCAAGCCGGGGCCCAGCGTCCCGTTATGAATGGCTCTGCAAAGATTCCAGCACCCGCAGAGGTGCCTCCCCACCCAATGCCTACAACCCGTGAGTGTGCTATGGAACCCGGAAACGCCCAGCTGTCGATGACAGTATTGATGACCCCTGACATGGCCAACTTCTCTGGCAATGTGCACGGCGGCACGCTGCTCAAGTACCTCGACGAAGTGGCCTACGCCTGCGCCAGCCGTTATGCCGGGCGCTATGTGGTGACGTTGTCGGTAGACCAGGTGATTTTTCGCGAGCCGATCCATGTCGGCGAGCTGGTGACCTTCCTGGCCTCGGTCAACTACACCGGCAACACGTCGATGGAAGTGGGGATCAAGGTGGTCACCGAGAACATCCGTGAGCGTTCGGTACGCCACACCAATAGCTGCTTCTTCACGATGGTCGCGGTGGATGACCAGCGCAAACCGGCCGCCGTGCCGCCGCTGCAACCGCAGAACAGCGAAGACAAGCGCCGGTTTGTGCAGGCTCAACAGCGCCGGCAGATTCGCCAGGAGCTGGAAAAGCGCTATCAGGAAATCAAGGCAGACGGCCCGTAAGAGCCCGCCAGGTTTCTGGATGACCGCTTAGTAACGCGAGCACTTGTCAAAGTGCGCACACACATCAAAGCGCTGGTCCAACTGGGCCATGCGCTCCATATGGTGATTGACCACCTCCATCGTCACGCTCTTTCGGGTATTCACGTAGTACTGCACCATAAGCTTGTCGTTCTCCGCTACGCGCGATTTGATCGCACTGTCCGTAGGCTGCATCCATTGCTCCAGGACGGCATCCTCAGTTCCCCGCAGGCGCTGGCGGTACACCTCAGTGTAAAACCCCAGAGCCCGGGCCAGACGACCGGCAGACTCTTGATTCGACAGTTCGTAGTTCTGCCGAAACTGGTTCCAATAATCCGGCGGCAAGGTATACGAGCCCATCAACGCCTTGCGCTTGCTGATCAACTCATCAAGCTCTTGAGGCGAGGTTTGCATTCGGTCGACTTTATTCTCTGACACGATGGCCGTGATCGACTGCGCACGCTCGTCAAGAATGCGATCAATCAACACCATTCGCTGCGGAGTATCCGGTAACAACTTGCCGAATATCGGACCTTTGCCCTCGCAAGACGGCATGCCGGTCTCGAACAGCGGCTGCGGGATCCGCACGTCCTTGCCGTCCAATCGCGTAAGACGCTGGAGCAGCGTGCTGCATTGGCGGCCCTGCAATTCGAAGGTCACTTCGTACTCTTCACCCGCCTTGGGCGTTAGATTGAACGCTTTGCCACAGACATAGGAGCTGCCGTTGGTGTTGATCATCAACATAGTGTCCTTTCCGGGCGCCAGCTTGATCTCCAGCAGCCCACGAGCCGTGGGCGGTGGCGGCACAAGCATGTCTACCCGCCGCTTGGTGTCCACCAGGAACATGTTGTTGAGAATGCCTGTGGTCTCACCCATGCAGTGCTGTGCGTCATAGACAAAAAGGGTGCTGTTGGTGGTGTTGGAGATGAACCGCAGCTTCGCCGCATCGGGCTCGGCTGCGTCAGGATAGGTACCGTGGACGCTGCAACCACTGAGCAGCGTAACCAGGGCCAATGCGATAAATGCCCGTGGCGAATGGAGCAGGGATAACGACATGATCTTCCTTGATGAACGCAGAGGGCAAAAAGACGGCCGGTAGTAACGGACGCCCTTTGCGTCGCTCAATCAGGAATAGTCCTACAGCCCGATTGGGGTTGCCTCGAAGCGAACTCGCGGATGGGCAATCCGGTCCTGGGCGCGCACCAGTTCCAGCTCATAGCTGGCGCACGCCTGGGTTTCCAGCAGTACTTCATGCACCGCTGCAGCAGTGAACTCAAAGGCCGCCACCAGGCTATCGCCCAACAACACCCGCGCCAGGAACAGGCCCGACGTCAGGTCGCCCACGCCCACCGGCTGACGCGGGAATGCCAGCAGTGGCCGACGCAGGTGCCAGCTGCCTTCAGCCGTCACCAACAGCATTTCGAAGCCGTCCGGCAGCTTGCCGGGATAATCCAGGTGCTTGACCAACACCGCTTTCGGCCCGCGGGCCAGTAACGCACGGGCCATCCCCAGGCAATCGAACAGCGACTGCGGCTTGCGCCCGGCAAAGCTGTCCAGCTCCAGCTGGTTGGGGCACAGGAAGTCGGCCATCGCCGCCGCTTCCTCCAGCAGGAAGTCGCTGACCTCCTGGGGCACGATGCAGCCTTTTTCCGGATGCCCCATCACCGGGTCACACAGGTAAAGAGCCTTGGGGTTGATCGCCTTGATCCGCGCCACGCCGGTGAGGATCGCCCGGCCCTGGGCCGCACTGCCCAGGTAGCCCGACAGCACTGCATCACAGTTGCCCAGCTCGCCAATCGCCGCGATGCCTTCCACCAGCGCAGGAATTTGCTGCGGCGCCAACACTTCTCCCGCCCACTGACCATACTGAGTGTGGTTGGAGAACTGCACCGTATTGAGCGGCCACACGTTCACCCCGACCCGTTGCATGGGGAACACGGCGGCGCTGTTTCCGGCGTGGCCGAAGACCACATGAGACTGGATCGCAAGCAGATGGGGCGTACGTTTCATGCAGGGGATTTCCGTAAAGCCGTTGATATTCTGGCTGCGCAGTATGCGACTAAACGCGGCCTGTACGACAGACCGGAGACGCAGTTAAGCTGGCCCTACTTTGTTGGAGTTCATCGAATGCTGACCCTCGGAAATATCTTCGTGCTGATGCTGCTGGCGACCGGTGCCGCCTGGCTGTGGCACAACCACGGCCTGCGCGAGCGGGCGCTGGAACGGGTCAAGCAGCACTGCGCCAAGCTCGACATCGAGCTGCTCGATGGCGCCGTGGCGTTGAAGCGCATCGGTTTTGTGAAAGATGCCAGCGGGCGGCGGCGCCTGGCACGGATCTACAACTTCGAATTCACCGTCACCGGCGAAACGCGGCACCCGGGGACCATCACCCAATTCGGCGCCCACAGCGCGCAAATCGAGCTGGCGCCCTACCCGTTCGAGATCAAGACGCCATTGCCCAGCGCCGAGATCATTGAGCTAAGCCAGTGGCGCCAGGAGCATGGCAACAGCAAGACCCGTCACTGACGGCAAGCGGTTAACCCACCCTGTAACTGCGCAACGTCCTGCACTTCGCTGAAGATCAATTCGATACGCGAATCCCGCCGCCATTCGCTGGGCTGCCAGGCCAATGCGGCGTTATCCACAGCGTTGGCCGATGCCCAACCATCCAGGCTGTGGATAACCAGTTTTGCCCGTCGCCAGTCCAACGATTGCAGCCATTGCTGAATGCGCCGCGCGTCGAATCGCTGGCTCGGATGCCAGCGCCAGCCAATGCTCCAGCCATCCTCCTGGCCCTGGCTGAGGCAGATCGGCGATGCCGGATCCGTCCAGATGGCCGGCATTTGCCCCAGGCCTTTGGGCAACTCGAAATTATCCACAGCCGCTGCCGCTTGAGCATTCACACCCGGTAACCGGGCCAAGGGCAGTTGCGCCTGCTGCGTCCAATAGATCGGCCGGTCGGGCAGTTGTCCTTGAATCAACAGGCGCTGCGCATCACTTAAGGCTTCATTCTTGTTCAATACCAACAGCCCGGCGCTGGCTAATGCCTCCCGTTGGGCATTGGGTAAAGGTTTACACGCCGCCAACGCCTGGGCGTCCAGTACAAGTACGCACGGCTGCACCGCCAGTACCTGCTGCCAGGGTGCTTCCCGCAGTTGCTTGAGCAATTGAGCCGGGTGCCCAAGCCCGGACGGCTCGATAAACAGCCGGTCGGGCCTGGCCTTACGCAACAAACGCCCCAGTCCTACCTGAAACGGCGCCCCGTTGACGCAACACAGGCAGCCACCCGCCACTTCACCGAGGGCAATCCCGTCGTCATCACGGGTGAGCAACGCGGCATCCAGGCCAATCTGCCCGAACTCATTGATCAACACCGCCCAACGCTCGTTGGCCGGGCGCTGGGCCAGCAGGTGCTTGATCAGGCTGGTCTTGCCGGCGCCCAGGGGCCCGGCAATCACGTGGGTGGGAATGTTCTGCAGCATGGTGGACATCATTCAGACCGTGTAGAGAGGTTCGATCCTACCCGGTTACGCCAACCAATCCAGCGTCAGAATCAACCGTCGTTGATCCGCTTGCAGCGGCGGCGAGCGGTGGATCAGGCCAAAGCCTTCGTTGCCGTGCCATTTTTCGCCCTTGAGCAACGCCACTTCACCGCAGTGGATTTGCTCAATGCATTCTTCCGGCTCAGCACTCGCCTGGCTCAGGTGCCGCCGCTCCATCACACCTTCGCGTAGCCATTGGCTGCCAATGCCGGCGTAGGTAGTGATCAGCCGCACCGGCACATGATCCACATGAAAACGCGGGCACATGGCCTTGTCCAATAGCCGCAAACGCACGCCGATACGCTTGGCTCCCAGCAAACAGGCAAAGGCGCTGACCAGCCACGACACATCGGCGATAAAGCCTTCGTAGCCTTCAAGGTCACGGCAACCCGATGCAAAGTCCTGCAGGTTTGGCTCGGCGTCTTCGCTGTTCAGTTCAACCACCAGCGACTCGGCCAATGGCTCATTGAGTGCCACCAGTAACGCGCCGAACTCGGCGATGTGCAGAGGCAACTGACGCTGCCACACCGCTAGGTTCACGCCGTCCTCAAGGATATCGGTGAGCACGGCCGGGGTTTCGCCGTGGGTCTGGCGAACCACCGGGCGCAGTTTCAGGGTCGGTGCCAGCATCAGGCAGCCTCTTCGAACCAAGGGCCAAAGGGATCGGCCAACAAGCGCCAGCCTTCGACACCCGTGGCCATTTCATCGTCGGTCAGCAAACAAGCGTCCAGCTCGGCGGTCATCTGGGCGAAGTCGATGTTCTGGCCGATAAACACCAGCTCCTGCCGGCAATCGCCGGTGCTCAGTTGCCAGTTTTTCATGATTGCGGCGATGCCTTCCTCGTCCTGGGGCCACTGGGTTTTCGGCACGAAACGCCACCAGCGCCCGGCAAACCCATGGCGCATCAGGCCGCCAGCCTGGGACCAGCTACCGGCGTCCTGGTGTTTGCTGGCCAGCCAGAAAAAGCCCTTGGAACGCAGCAGTTTTCCATTCACCCAAGGCCGGTCGATAAAGTCGAAAAACCGCTGCGGGTGGAACGGGCGGCGGGCGCGATAGGCGGTGGAGGCGATGCCGTACTCTTCGGTTTCCGGCAGGTGTTCGCCACGCAGTTCCTGCAACCAGCCCGGCGCCTGGGAAGCACGCTCGAAGTCGAAACGGCCGGTGTTGAGGATCTTCGCCAACGGCACTTCGCCCATGACCATCGGGATGATTTCAGCCTGGGAGTTCAAGCGCTCCAGGATCGCCATCAACTCCTCGCGCTCACTGCTGCTGATCAGGTCGATCTTGCTGATGAGGATCACATCCGCAAATTCGATCTGCTCGATCAGCAGGTCGGTGATCGAGCGCTCGTCCTCTTCACCGAGGGTTTCGCCCCGGGACGCCAGGCTTTCGGCAGCCTGGTAGTCGAGCAGGAAGTTCATGCCGTCGACCACGGTGACCATGGTGTCGAGCCGGGCAATGTCCGCCAGGCTCTGGCCGTCTTCGTCGCGAAAGGTGAAGGTTTCGGCCACCGGCAGCGGCTCGGAGATGCCAGTGGACTCGATCAACAGGTAATCGAACCGACCTTCCTTGGCGAGCTTTCCGACTTCTTCCAGCAAGTCTTCGCGCAAAGTGCAGCAGATGCAGCCGTTGCTCATCTCCACCAGTTTTTCTTCGGCGCGATTGAGGGTGACGTCGCGCTGGACCTCACTGCCATCGATGTTGATTTCGCTCATGTCGTTGACGATCACCGCCACCCGCAGGTTTTCGCGGTTGCGCAGGACGTAGTTGAGCAGCGTGCTTTTGCCGGCGCCGAGGAATCCGGACAGCACAGTAACGGGGAGACGATTGGGCATCAGGTATTCCTCATCAGGGTTGGCCGGTCAAATCGCCCGTTGATGGCGTTCGCGCAGCTCTTCACGTTCTTTGGCTTCGATACACAGGGTGGCCGTGGGGCGCAGCAGCAGGCGCTTGAGGCCGATGGGTTCGCAGGTTTCACGGCACCAGCCGTATTCACCGCGGGCCAGGCGTTCCAGGGCTTCGTCGATCTTGTCCAACAGCTTTTTTTCGCGCTCCAGCAGGCGCAGTTGCCATTGGCGCTGTTCTTCGGCGCTGCCGACATCGGCGGGATCGCTGTTGGGCTCCTGTTCGCGCAGCACCATGAATTCAGCGTCGATACGCGCTTGCAGCTCGTTGCGCTGGGCCAGCAGCAGCTCGCGGAAGAAACCTTGCTGGGCTTCATTCATGTAGTCGGCGCAGGGTTGGTCGAGAAGGTCTTGTTCGGTCATCGGAGGTGGTTCACGGGTCAGGCTGTCTTTTAATGTTATAGTATAACAATGCAAATAAGCCAATCCCCCTTGCTCGTGACGACGAAGGGCGCAATGCTGGCAGCCGAATAACGCCCCGAGAGCCTCTATGAAATACCTGCTGTGTGCTGTGTTGCTGATGCTGGCGAGCCTGGCCAACGCCCAGGTGCCCAGCCTGCTGGCCAACTGCACCCGCAGCGCCAACCTGCTGGCGTGCGTCGACGCCCAGGGCAATGCCTACAGCGTCGCGACGGCAGGCAGCACTACGTATTTGCGGGGCTTTGAAGTGATCGGAAAACGCTATTGGGCACAAACCAGCAGCCGCTACGGGCAACTGACGTTCTTTACCGGGTTGGCATCCGATGGTGAGGCGTGGGTGGGCTACACGCGGCGAGTGGGCTGGACCACCCTCAACCGGTTTTCCAGTTCCGGTGGTGCCAGCGCCAAGTTCACCTGTAGTCGAATCACCGGCTGTTAGACCTGGCCGGTTTTCTGTTCCTGAACCCAGGCCATGTAGCTGTTCATCGGCGGGTTCTTCTGGAAGTAGTTCTTCAACCCTTCAAATAAACCGTCTGCCACCGCCTGTTGATGGCGTGCGGTGACCAGTCGCTGGGCGTCCTGGGTGTTGGAGATAAACCCGGTTTCCACCAGGATCGACGGCACGTCCGGCGACTTGAGCACCGCAAAGCCGGCCTGTTCCACGCGTTTTTGATGCAGCGTGGTGATGCTTTGCAGGCTGCCCAGTACCGAGCTGCCCAGTTGCAGGCTGGAGGCGATGGTGGCGTTCATCGACATGTCGAGAATCACCCCGGCCAGCATCGGGTCCTTGTCCTTGAGATTGAGCAAGGTGGTGGCGCCCAACAGGTCGGCGCCGTTTTCCCGCTGCGCCATGAACCGTGCGGTGGCGGAGGTGGCGCCGCCTTCAGACAGCGCATAGACAGAGGCGCCGGACGCCGTAAGCCGTGGCGCGGCATCGGCGTGTACCGAGATAAACATGTCGGCTTTGTGCTGACGGGCGATGTCCACACGTTTACGCAGCGGCACGAAGAAGTCGTCGTTGCGCACCAGCTTCACATCGAAGCCCTTCTCGCGCTTCAGACGCTTGGCCAGCAACTGGGCGATGGACAGCACCACGTCTTTTTCGCGCTGGCCCTTTGAGCCAATCGCGCCGGGATCCTTGCCGCCGTGCCCAGGGTCGACCACCACGATGATGTCGCGTTTCGGATGAGCCCTGTCCACCGGCGCCGGCACGGGTGCAGCCAACGCGGCCGGTGCCGCAGCGATTTGCATAGGTGCATGAGTGGCGCTTGTCAGGTCCAGCACGAGGCGGTGGCCCTGGCCATCCTGTGGCGGCAGGAGAAAGCTGTTGAGCTGCATCGGCGCCTTCAAATCCAGCACGATCCGCGTATCGCCCTGCCCGAAATGCCCCGAGCGAATCGAGGTAATGCCGCTGTTGGTCAGGGCCAGTTGGCTGAAATCACCGGTCAGCTTCGCGCCGCTCAAATCGATGATCAACCGCTCCGGCGCGGTCAGGGTGAAGGTCTTGTATTGCACCGGGCCGCTGAGGTCCAGCACCAGCCGCAGCTTGTTATCCGACCGCCACAGCCGTGCATTGCGGATCTGCGCGGCAGACACGCCCAAGGGCAAGGTGAACACCGCACTGGCCAGCAGCAGGTTGAGAAGTTGACGTCTGTGCATGACTTACACCGCAAATAAAGGAGCTTCCGTACTCGACATGACTGAATAAAAGACAGAACAGAAAAACTTTCGTCGTTTCAATTGTAATAATATAACATGTCTTTTTATTTCCAACGATGGACCTGCTCATGAACGCGCTGACTCTGCCCGATATCGCCGCGCAGGCTTCACGCCAAGCCTTGCCGCTCGATTGGGTGGGCATGTGCGGCATTGCCCTGCCCATTCTGATCGACGGCCAAAGCCTTAGCGCCACGGCTGATGCCGGCGTCAGCCTGGACGACGGCGAGGCCCGTGGCATTCATATGTCACGGCTTTACCTGGCGCTGGAAATGCTTGAACAGCAACCGCTTTCGCCAGCACTGCTGCGCAGTGTATTGCAACGTTTTCTCGACAGTCATGAAGGTTTATCCACAAATGCCTACCTGCGAATTCATGCAGGTCTGCTGCTGAAACGTCCGGCGCTGGTCAGCCCGTTGGCCGGCTGGAAAAGCTACCCGGTGAGCATCGAGGCGCGCCTGGAAAACCAGATGTTCCACGTGGAACTAAAAATTGACGTTACTTACTCTTCAACCTGCCCTTGCTCCGCTGCCCTCGCCAGGCAATTGATTCAGCAGCAATTTATCGAGGACTTTGCCGGCACACCGCTGCAGCACGAAGACGTACTGACCTGGCTCGGCAGCGCAAACGGCATCGTCGCCACGCCCCACAGCCAGCGCAGCAGCGCGCTGTTGCAGGTCCGGCTTCAAGGCGATCAGCCAACACTGCCGCTGACCCAGTTGATCGACGAAACCGAAGCCGCCCTCGGCACTGCCGTGCAAACCGCCGTAAAGCGTGCAGACGAACAAGCCTTCGCCCTGGCCAACGGTCAGAACCTGATGTTCTGCGAAGACGCCGCCCGCCGCCTGAACCTCGCCTTGAAACGCTCGGATGCGGTCAATGCCTTCCACTTGAGAGTGATCCACGCCGAAAGCCTTCACGCGCACGATGCCGTGGCCGAAAGCCGCTGGACGAGACCTTCCGAATGATCACCTGCACCGCTTTGCGCTGGGGCGCCCCCGGCCAACCACTGACCCCCGCCGTGGATTTCACCCTGGAAAAAGGCAGCCTTACCGGCATCATCGGCGCCAACGGCACCGGCAAAAGCAGCCTGCTGAAAGTTATCGCCGGATTGCAGAAGCCACTGGCGGGGAAAGTGACGATCGATGTTCCACGCCGAGGTGGCCTGTCGTTTTTGCCCCAGCAACAGAACCTCGACCGCCAGTTTCCTATCAGCCTTGAAGAATTGGTGGCCGCCGGTTTTTGGGGCAGCAGGCAAACCCCGCAACAACGTACCGAACGCCTGAGCGCCGTGCTCGAAGACTGGTGCCTCAGCGGCCTGGAGCATCGGCCGTTGATGGCCTTGTCGGGCGGCGAACTGCAACGCGCCCTGCTCGCCCGCATGAGCCTGGCCGAGTCGCCGATATTGCTGCTGGACGAACCCCACGCCGCCCTCGACGAAGACGGCCAGGCGCTGTGCTGGAAACACATCCACGCCTGGCACGACGCAGGCCGCACGGTGGTCGTGGTGTGCCATGACCTCGGCTCCGTACGCCAACACACCCAGCAAGTGGTGCAGATCAAAAGCAGTGGCTGCGTGTTCGGCTCCAGCAAAGAACTGATCCGCCCGCAGCCGCAAATGCAGGTGGCCTGATGCACTTCGCCGCCCACCTGTGGATGCCGTTTCTCGATTTCGTTTTCATGCGCCGCGCGCTCGTCGGCGGTCTGGTATTGGCATGCAGCACCGCGCCGCTCGGGGTGTTCCTGATCCTGCGCCGCATGAGCCTGATCGGTGACGCGGTGTCCCACGGCATCCTGCCCGGCGCCGCCCTGGGCTTCTGGTTTGCCGGCCTGAGTTTGCCCGCGCTGACCATCGGCGGCCTGGGCGCCGGCCTGAGCATGGCCGGTCTCGCCGCCTGGATTACCCGTCGCACCGGGCTGAAGGAAGACGCCAGCCTCGCCGCCATCTACCCGATCTCCCTGGCCAGCGGCGTGCTGATCCTCGGCCTCGCCGGCAAACGCCTGGACCTGCTGCACCTGCTGTTCGGCTCGGCCCTGGCGGTAGACGGCCCGACCCTCACCGGCATGCTGTGGGTCTCGGGCTTCAGCCTGATCGCCATGGTGGTGATCTACAAACCGCTGCTGCTGGACACCCTCGACCCGCTGTTCCTGCAAACCGTCAGCCGCCTCGGCCCGCTGGCCCACGGCCTGTTCCTGACGCTGGTGGTGCTGAACCTGGTGATCGGTTTCCAGGCCATCGGCGCGTTGATGGTGGTCGGCCTGATGATGTTGCCGGCGATTGCTTCACGTTTCTGGAGCCGGCGCCTGCCGGTGTTGATCGCCATATCAGCGGTGCTGGGATGCCTGTCGGTCTGGCTTGGCTTGTTGCTGTCGTTCTACTACTCGCTGCCCAGCGGCCCGGCAATTGTGCTGGTGGCTGGCGGCTGGTACCTGCTGTCCGTGGTCTTCGGTCCGGTGCACGGCTTGCTGCGCCGCCCGCCTTTGCTTACATCCCAATGAGGTGTTTCCCGATGCGCGCTCTACTCGTGCTGTTCAGTGTGTTGCTGCCGCTGTCGTTCGCGACGGCCCAGGCTGCCGACAAGCTTCAGGTGGTTACCAGCTTCAGTATTCTTGACGACATGACCCACCAGGTCGGTGGCGATCATATCCAGATCAGCAACATGGTCGGCCCCGACGCCGACGCCCACACCTACGAACCAACACCGGACGATGCCAAGGCCCTGCTCAAGGCCAAGGTGATCATCAAGAACGGCTTGGGCTTCGAGCCGTGGCTGGATCGCCTGGTCACCAGCACCGAGACCAAGGCCACTGTGGTCACTGCGAGCAAAGGCGTGCTCTCCCACACCATGGAAGAGGACGGCGAAACCATCCCCGACCCGCACGCCTGGCACAACCTGGCCAACACCGTTATCTACGTGAACAACATCACCAAGGCGCTGATCGCTGCCGACCCGGCCAACAAGGCCGACTATGAGCACAACAGCCAGGTATACCTGAAAGAAATCTACCGCCTGCTGGCTGAAGCCAAGGCCAAGTTCGGCGCGCTGCCACCGGGTAACCGTCGCATCGTCACCTCTCATGACGCCTTCGGCTACCTGGGCCAGGCCTACGGTATCGAGTTCCTGTCGCCTCAAGGCCTGTCCACCGAACGTGAACCGTCGGCCGCCGAAGTCGCCACGCTGATCACCCAGATCCGCAAGGACAAGGTCAAGGCCGTGTTCATGGAAAACATCAAGGACTCGCGTCTGCTCCAGCAGATCGCTGACGAGAGCGGCGCGCAGATCGGCGGCACGCTGTATTCGGACGCCCTGGCTGCAGAGGGTCCGGCCAGCACCTTTACCGGCCTGTTCGAATACAACCTCAACACCCTGTGCGCGGCCCTGAGCAAGCCATGAGCCTGAGCATGCTTGACCTGGAGGAGGCTGCCATCGGCAGCCGCTTTCCACTCGATAGCGTGCTCGACGCCCTGCCGTGGAACAGCGATGGACTGATCGCCGCCATCGCCCAGCAACACGGCAGCGGCGAAGTGTTGATGCTGGCCTGGATGAACCGCCAGGCCCTCGACGAAACCCTGGCCACCAGGCACGTCTGCTACTGGTCCCGTTCGCGCCAGCAACTGTGGCGCAAGGGCGAAACCTCCGGCCACCGGCAACTGCTGGTGGAGGCCCGCCTGGATTGCGACGGCGACGCGGTATTGCTGATCGTCGACCAGCAAGGCCCGGCCTGCCACACCGGCCGGCCCACCTGTTTCTACAACGCCATCGACGGCCGCCACGTAAACATCATCACCGCGCCTCTCAAGGAACCTGACCCATGATCCGCAAGAACCCTTCCGGCGATCTGCCCGTGATTGCCGAATCGGCCTACGTCGACAAAACCGCAATCATCTGCGGCAAGGTGGTCATCGGCGAAAACGTATTTGTCGGCCCTTACGCGGTGATCCGCGCCGACGAAGTCGACGCCAACGGTGACATGGACCCGATCACCATCGGTGCCAATTCGAATATCCAGGACGGCGTGGTGATCCACTCCAAATCCGGCGCCGCCGTAACCATCGGCGAGTTCACCTCCATCGCCCACCGCTCCATCGTCCACGGGCCCTGCACCGTTGGTGACCGTGTGTTCATCGGCTTCAACAGCGTGCTGTTCAATTGCGTCGTCGGCGATGGCTGCGTGGTGCGGCACAACTCTGTAGTCGACGGCCGCGATTTGCCCGACGCGTTCTACGTGCCCTCCACCACCCGCATCGGCCCCAACACCGACCTGTCCCAGTTCCCGCCGGTGAGTGTCAGCGCTTCGGAGTTTTCCGAAGACGTGGCACGCACCAACGTCGACCTGGTACTGGGTTACAAAGCCCTGCAAAACGAGTTCTGACCATGAGCCGCCTGCTGATCCGCAACGCCCGCCTGGTGAACGAAGGCGAGGAATTCGAGGCTGACCTGCTGGTCGCCAATGGCCGTATCGAGAAGATCGCCGGCAGCATCGACAACGCCAACGCCACCGTGGAAATCGACGCCCAAGGCCAGTGGCTGCTGCCGGGAATGATCGACGACCAGGTGCATTTCCGAGAGCCCGGCGCGCCGGACAAAGGCAGCTTCTACAGCGAGTCCCGCGCGGCGGTGGCCGGTGGCATCACCAGTTTCATGGACATGCCCAACACCAACCCGGCGACCCTGAACCTGGAAGCCCTGGCCGACAAGAAGCGCCGCGCAGCGCTGCATTCGGTGGCCAACTATGGCTTTCACTTCGGAGTGAGCAACGACAACCTCGACACCGTCGCCGCGCTGGACCCGCGGGAAGTCGCCGGGGTCAAAGTGTTCATGGGTGCGTCTACCGGCAATATGCTGGTGGATGATCCGAAGATCCTCGAGCGTCTGTTCGCCGAGGTGCCGACCATTCTCCTGGCCCACTGCGAGCACACCCCCAGCATCCTGGCCCGCGAGCAAAGGATGCGCGAGCGTTTCGGTGAGCACATTCCTGCCGTGGCGCACCCGCTGATCCGCGATGCCGAGGCCTGCTATCGCTCCTCGTCCCTGGCGGTGGAACTGGCCAAGCGGCACGGCACGCGCCTGCATGTGCTGCACATCACCAGCGCACGGGAGTTGGTGCTGTTCGAAGACAAACCCCTGGCGCAAAAACGCATCACGGCGGAAGTCTGCCTGCATCACCTCTTGTTCGATGACCGCGACTACGCCCGCCTCGGCCACCAGATCAAATGCAACCCGGCGATCAAGACACGCGCCGACCGCAACGCCCTGCGCCTGGCATTGTTGAGTGATCGTCTGGATGTAATTGGCAGTGACCATGCGCCGCACACCTGGGCGCAAAAACAGCTGCCCTATCGCGAAGCGCCGTCAGGCTTGCCGCTGGTGCAACACGCCCTGCCGGCGCTGCTGGAATTGGTCGCCGACGGCCTGCTGCCGCTGACCACGCTGGTGGCGAAAACCAGCCATCGGGTCGCGGACCTGTTTGCGATCCCCGACCGTGGCTACCTGCGCGAAGGCTATTGGGCCGACCTGGTGCTGATCCAACCCGAGCCTCACGGCAAGCCCGTCAGCAGCCAGCCGATCCTGGCTCGCTGCGGCTGGACGCCGTTTGCCGGGCGCAGCTTCCGGCACAGCGTCAGCACCACGCTTGTGTCCGGCCACCTGGCCTGGCACGACGGGCGCGTGCACGACAGTTGCCAGGGGCTGCCGCTGCATTTCCAGCGTTGAAGAGACTCTGTACCTGGCAATCCAATCAAATGTGGGAGCGGGGGGGGGGGGGGGGGGGGGGGGGGGGGGGGGGGGGGGCGGGGCTTGTTTTAATAGGTGGCGGTCGACCGCGGCCGGGCCCAAAGAGAGTGG
>NZ_JBIUVK010000011.1:117492-153851 GCF_044742865.1 Pseudomonas sp. NPDC087814
CCCCGTCGCGGCCCGCGTGCCCCCCCCCCCCCCCCCCCCCCCCCCCCCCCCCCACCCCACCCCCCCCCCCCCCCCCCCCCCCCCCCCGCTCCCACATTTTGATCGGGGTATGTCTTAGGTTAAGCGCGGGGTTTGACCGTGCCGCAGTTGCTGCCCAACCACTGCGCGTGGGTGTCCAGGCTGCCCTTCTGCTGTACGCCGGTGGCGTTGAAGGTACCGTTAACCGTAGTGGTGAATTCCTGCTGGCTCTGGAACGTCGCCACGCCAGTGCCCTGGGCTTTCGGGCAGCTGAAACGGAATTTCCATTGGTTGCCGGTCTTGTCCGTCACTTCCTGCTTGCAGCCCGATTGCGGATCGGTCAGCGGGATGGAATCGGACGCCACCTGGGCCGGAGTCAGGCACACCTGCACGCCTTTGCCGGCCATGGTGATGCCTTGCTTCTCAAGCATCGCGCGTTGTTCCGGGGTCATCTGTTGCTTGAGCTGACCGAGGATCAGCGACAAGTCCGGCAGGTCCTGGTTATCGACCTTCATGTTGCTGGTGGTCAACTCCCACAAGCCCGGCGCCAACATCTGCGCTTGCGCCGCCACAGGCAGCGTCAAACCAACAACCATGGCCAAACCAAGCAGACGAGCATTCATCGGGTAACTCCTGGGCAATTGTCGGCGTTAGACGCCGCAAAAGCGCCAGTGTTGCACAGCAAATAAAATAGCGACATTCGTGGCCGAACATGGTCTGTTAGGCACTTGTTCGTCAGGAGTACCGTTGTCCATGGATTTCTTTGGCCCGCACCTGCTCGCCTATTTCATTGCCACCCTGCATTTTCTGGGCACCCTCGCCGCCATCCATGCGGTGCTGACCGTCAGGACCGCCCAAGGCTCGATTGCCTGGGCATTGTCGCTGATGTTCATCCCCTACCTGACGCTGATTCCCTACCTGATCTTTGGCCGGAGCACTTTCGACGCCTACATTCAGGCGCGGCGCCAGGCCAACCAGGAAATGCACAAGGCGATCACCGAGCTGAACTGGCGCCCATGGGTTGAAGAGGCATTGGCCGCGCGCAACTCCCAGGCCTACGCTTCGCTACGGGCCATGCCCAAGCTGGGGCGCATGCCGTGCCTGGCGAATAATCAGGTGCGTTTGCTGATCAATGGCGAGGCTACGTTCAGCGCGATTTTCGAGGCGATTCGCTCGGCAAAGACCGCCGTGCTGTTCCAGTTCTTCATCATTCATGACGACGAACTTGGCCGCCAACTGCACACCTTGCTCAAGGAAAAAGCCGCCGAAGGCGTAGCCATTTTCGTGCTGTACGACCGTATCGGCAGCCATGCCCTGCCCCATCGTTATGTGCAGTCGCTACGAGACGCCGGGGTGCAGGTCAAGGCCTTCGCCACGCGCAGCGGCTGGCTCAACCGCTTCCAGGTCAACTTCCGCAACCACCGCAAGATCGTGGTGGTGGATGGCATTACCGGGTTCGTCGGTGGGCATAACGTCGGCGATGAGTACCTGGGCAAGAAACCGCCGCTGGCGCCATGGCGTGACACCCATGTGCAAGTCAGCGGCCCGGTGGTGGCGTGCTTGCAGGAGTCGTTTGCCGAAGACTGGTTCTGGGCCGCGCGGGAGTTGCCGCCGCTGCTGCTGCCGGATACCTACCCGGACGACGGCGTGCTCTGCCAGTTGCTGGCCAGCGGCCCGGCGGACCCTTATGAAACCTGCTCGCTGTTTTTCGTCGAGGCCATTCATGCGGCGACCGAGCGGGTGTGGATCACCAGCCCGTATTTCATTCCCGATGAGGCGGTGTTTGCGGCTTTGAGGTTGGCGGTATTGCGCGGTGTCGACGTGCGCCTGCTGCTGCCGTCACGGCCGGATCACCGCATCGTCTACGCCGCTTCCAGCCTGTATGCGATCGAAGCCGTGCGCGCCGGGGTGCGGGTATTCCGCTATACGCCAGGATTCCTGCATCAGAAAGTGGTGTTGGTCGACCGTGAAATCAGCGCCATCGGCAGTGCGAACCTGGATAACCGCTCGTTCCGGCTGAATTTCGAAGTGATGTTGCTGACGGTAGATGACACTTTCGCCAGCCAGGTGGAGCACATGCTGCTGGAAGACTTCGCCCTGGCCCATGAAATCAGCCAGGAAGAAAACCGCCAGACCCACCGCCTGCAACAATTGGGCATGCGGATCGCGCGGCTGATTTCTCCAATCTTGTAAGGCTTGCACCGAACCCAATGTGGGAGCGGGGGGGGGGGGGGGGGGGGGGGGGGGGGGGGGAACAAAAAAAAAAAAAAAAAAAAAACCCCCCCCCCCCCCCCCCCCCCCCCCCCCCCCCCCCCCCCCCGCTCCCACACAAGCCCGCTCCCACATTCAGATCACCGGTACCATTGCTTACTGGTACAGGTCATCCCGCGTCCACGGCAGCTCATGGCTACCATCGGCATGGGGTTTCACCGCCAGAATCTGATGCAGGTTGATCCAGCCCCGGGCAAACGCATACGCACAGCCGGCCAGGTACAGGCGCCAAATGCGCAAGGCTTGTTCCGGCACCATCTTGCCTGCCGCTTCCAGGTTGTCTTCGAGGCGCTCGCTCCAGTGATCCAGCGTGCGCGCGTAATGCAGGCGCAGGCTTTCGACGTCGACGACTTCCAGGCCCACGTCGCTGATCTCGGCGGTCATCATCGACAGATGCGGCAACTCGCCGTTGGGGAACACATAACGCTCGATAAAATCCCCGGCGCCACGGCCTACGGGCCGGCCATCAATGTGCTTGGCGGTAATCCCGTGGTTCATCACCAGGCCGCCCTCACGCACCGCGCCGTAGAGAATCTTGCAGTACTCCGCCAGGTTGGCGTGGCCAACGTGTTCAAACATCCCCACGCTCACCACCTTGTCGAACCGGCCATCCTGGGGCAAGTCGCGGTAGTCGAGCAGCGTCAGCTCTACCTGGTCTTCCAGGCCTTCGGCCTTCACCCGCTCCCGGGCCAGCGCCAGCTGTTCCTTGCTCAGGGTGATACCAAACACCTTGACCCCGAATTCCCGCGCGGCATACCGCGCCAGCCCACCCCAACCGCAGCCCACGTCGAGCAAATACTCCCCCGGCTGCAGCCGCAATTTGCGGCACAGGTGGCGGAATTTGTCTTGTTGGGCTTGATCAAGGGATTCGCTGCCGGTTTCGAAATACCCGCAGGAATAGGCCATGTCGCGGTCCAGCCACAGCTGGTAGAACTCGTTGGACAGGTCGTAATGGTAGGAAATAGCAGCTGCGTCGGTGGCCTTGTCGTGGATCGAGCGCACCGGACGACTCCCCTCGTCGTCATCAACCAGGGCATGACTCAACTCGTCAACGACCCTGATCACTTCGGAAATGGAGCCTTCCAGCTCCAGTTTGCCCTCGACGAAAGCTTCGCCCAGTGAGTCGAGCGTCGGATGGCTGAGCTTGGAAACCATCATGGGGTCCTTGACCACAATGGTGACGCTGGGATCCGGGCCCAGGTTGAATTCATGGCCGTCCCAGAGTCGAAGACGCAGCGGTAGCTTGAGATTCTGTAAGGCCGGTGGAAGTTGCGCGAGCATGAGTAGTCCCCCCTTGTTTCAGACGTCTGAAATGAGGGTAGACCATCCACGGAAAAATTAGCAGGCTATCGAAACAATAGCGCCTTTCTATGGTGCCCGCCGCTGGAGCAAACCCTCCTGGACCCACTGTTTCAGCCAGGTAACCGCTTGCAATGGCGCGCCCTCCTGGTAAGTGACTGCCAACTCGGCACACAGTTCGGAAAAACTCCAACCGTTGGCGACCATGCCTGTCAGCGCGCAGGCTTGCGCCGGTTCCAGGCTGCGGTATTGGCAGACATTCTGATGGCGCCAGACCAGGCACACCTGCGCCAATGGCAGGGCTTCGCTGCCGGGAAAGTCCCACTCGCCCTTGCTCGCACGCCAGATGCCCAGGCTGTTGAAATCACACAGCACCTGCTGCACCGAGGGCACCAACTGCACCTGCAGCCCAGGCCAGTCTTCGGGCGGCAGCGTTGCCATGTCTTGCAGGGTCAACGGCTCGCCCTGCGGTGCATCAAAGGCCAGGGTGAATGCCCATTCGAGCCGCGCCAGCTCGGCAGGCGCGAAACCTTGCTCGCCATAATGCTCAACGATAAACCCGGGGAACCGCTCGCCAAACCAGCGCAGGCTGTAATGGGCCGAGGGATAACGGCAGATATAGGCCGAACCCAGCGCTGCAAACTCCTCGTCCCCCAGCCAATACCAGACGGCGCTGAAGTCATCGCGCAGCACTTCCTGCAATCGGGCGTGATAGGCGTTGTGGTAAATCGCCAGGCCCGTCTCGACATCCAGGGTCGGGCCGCCGATCAAGGTGGCGCTGAAGCTGTTGCTGGCAGTGGAAGATTCGGCCAGCAAATGCCGCTCAAAGGCCAATTGCCAATCGATCAGGCGCATAACGCTCTCCTGTCCAGCGCGCTCGCGCCCAGTTCGCGGGCCTTGTTCAACTCGTCGAGCAGTTCCTGGAAAGGCGGGAAATGGTCATCGCGTTCGAGCAAGGTCGAGACTGGCCCGAGGTGCTCCAGGGTCCGCTGATACAGCGCCCACACCGGATCGCATACCGGATGGTCATGGGTGTCGATCACGTAGTCGCCGTAATCCATATGCCCGGCCAGGTGCAGTTGGCGGATGCTTTCGGGCGGCAGGTTGCGGATAAATTCCCAGGCGTCGAACCCGTGATTGCGCGAGCTGACGTAGACGTTATTCACGTCCAGCAGCAACTGGCAGCCGGTGAGGTGGCTCAGGGCGTTGAGAAATTCCCATTCGGTAAACTCATCCGCCTTGGAGCGCACGTAGCTGGAGACGTTTTCCAGCACGAACGGGCGCTGCAACACATCCTGCACCTGCCGTACGCGAGCGGCGACGTGGTACAGGCTTTCTTCGGTGTAGGGCAGCGGCAGCAAGTCATGCAACTGGTGCGCGTTGCCACGGCTCCAGCACAGGTGATCGGAAATCCACGCCGGCCGGATGCGCTCGGAGAGCTGCTTGAGTTGTTTCAGGTAATCGGTATCGAGGGCATGGGGCCCGCCGATTGAAAGGGACACACCGTGCATCACCAGGGGATAACGCTCGGCTATCGCATCCAGGTAGTACAAGGCCTTGCCGCCCTGTACCAGATAATTCTCGGAGATCACTTCGAACCAATCCACGGCCGGCGATTGTTCAAGGATCTGCTGGTAGTACTCGCTGCGTAGACCCAGGCCGTAACCCAGACTCGGAAGGGAAGCGGACATAAAAACACTCCTGGGGAAAGTGTCCGCAGCGGAGGGGGTGCCCGCTGCGGTTGCACTCGGTTGTCGGTTACTCGCCGACTTTGCCGCCTTTCTGGTCGCACATCGCCTTGCTCATCGACAGGAAGCCGTGACCTTTGCAAACACCCTGGCCTTTGCAGGCGTTCTCTGCGGTCTTGCAGTCGTTCTGGCCTTTGCAGGCGTTGACGCCATAGCAATGAACCGGCGCGTCAGCGGCTTGTACCTGGGTGGCAACACCGGCGAACATGCCAGCAGCGGCGATAGCAAGGGCGGCACCGGAAACGGCGTTTTTGAAGTTCATTTTGTATTCCTCATGATCGGTAGTGGAGCCGGTCTGAACGGATTGTTCAGTCTCGACATAGCACTAGAGTGAGGTCCCCCCATGGCGTTACAGCACGACTGAAAAATTTATTCCTCGAGTTTCAATAACGGCTCCTGGAACCGCAGCAAGCGCCCCGCATTGCCCAGCACCAGCAGCGTACTGAGGTTGTGCAGCACCGCCGCAATCATCGCGCCCGCCGCGCCCAGCCAGCCAAATGCGGCGAACACCACGATTGCCAGCGTCCAGCCCAGACCGATGATCACGTTAACCTGCAACGTGTGCCGGCACTGGCGACTCAAGCGCACACAGGTGCCCAGGCGCCGCAGGTCGCTGCCGATCAGCACCACGTCCGCCGATGCCAGCGCGATATCCGCCCCGCCCGCGCCCATCGCCACACCGACCACGCCGGCCTTGAGCGCCAGGGAATCGTTGATCCCGTCGCCCACCACCATCGGCCGGAAACCGCTGCCGATTTCCCCCAGCACGCGATTGAGTTTGTCCTCCGGCAAAGCCTGGGCTTCGACGTCGCTGATGCCCACTTCCAACGCCAAGCTGTCGGCCACGCTCTGGCGGTCGCCGGTCAGCAGCAGTTGGCGCCCCAGGCCCAATTCACGCAGCTCTTTCATCGCCTGGCGCGCTTCAGGTTTCACGCTGTCCGCCAGCAGCAACCAAGCGAGGAACTGCCCGTTCAACGCGAGCCCGGCAATCGGGCCATCGTGATTGGGGACCGCCGTGGCCGTGATGCCCAGTTGCTCAAACAATTCCGGCCGGCCGAGGGCGGCTTCGCCCTGCCCGGTCTGCGCGACCACACCGAGGCCCTGGCGCTCGCGAATATCCGACAACACCAGCATCTGCTCTTGAGTCGCCAGCCCCGCCAATGCCCGGCTGACCGGGTGGCTGCTGGCCGAACCGAGGCTGGCCGCCAGGTTGAGCAGCACTTGCCGATCCGGCTCGCGGGTGTCGATGGACTGCAAACGCAGGGTGCCAAACGTCAGGGTGCCGGTCTTGTCGACCACCAGCGACGTCAGGTCCGCCAGCTCTTCGAGAAACGCAGAGCTGCGAATCAGAATGCCGTGACGCGCCGCCACCGCAATGCCCGCAATCGCCGTGGCCGGAGCCGACAACACCAAAGCACACGGGCACGCCGCCACCAGCACCGCGAGCATCGCCTGGGCGTCGTTGGTGACAAACCAGGTGACCGCCGCCAGCAACAACACCAGTACCATGTAGCTGCCGGCGTAGCGCTCCAGCAATCGGGTGATCGGCGGCTTCGAACGTTCGGCGCTCTGCATCAGGGCGATGACTTTGCCCAGCGTCGACTCATTGCCGGTGCGGGTCACTTCCAGGCGCAGCAAACCGTCGAGGTTGATCGCGCCACCAAACACCTGCACGCCGACACTCGCTTCCAGCGGCACCGATTCACCGGTAATCGGCGCGGTGTCGAGGCTGGCCTGGCCCGACAGCACCACGCCGTCGGCGGGCACGCGGTCACCGGCACGCACTTCGACGATATCGCCGGTCTTCAGGATGCCGTTGTCCACTTCCAGGATCGTCCCGTCCGCCTGCACCAACCGTGCGTGGCTACGGGTCAGCTTGCCCAGGGCATGAATCGCTTCCTGGGAGCCGATGACGCTGCGCTCTTCCAGCACATGGCCGAAGATCATGATGATCGGCAGCAGCGCGGCGGTCAGCAGGTCACCGGTAGCCCAGGCGCCGAGCATCGCCAGCGCAATGAGTTGGTCGGTGATGCCATGCAAACTTGGATACCGCAGGCTGTACCAGGCCGAGCGCATCACGGGCACGGCCACCAGCAATGAGGCGACGCCCAACAGCAGTTGGCTCACGCCGGTCTGGTCCGGCGCCAGCCAGCGCCATACCAGGCCCAGGCTGAGCAGGCCCAGGGCGAGCATCGCCAGGGTCAGTTGCCGGGCGGCGCTGCGTTGTTCGGCCGATGAGAGCATCGGGGCTGCGTGGGCGGTCATTGTTCGGCTCCCTGAATGATCAGGCGGGAATCGTCTTTAGGGTCAACCGTGGTCACGGAGCCGGCCTGCCCGAGAATTTTCGGCAGGCGTTCGCGGTACAGGCGCAGCAACAGGCCTGGGTCTTGGACCTGGGCCAGGCTGGCGACGGTAGCGGTTTGCGCCTGGGCGTTGGACAGCCGTTCGCTGGCCTGGGCGTGAGCCACTTGCACGGCGCGGTCGGCGTCCTGGTTGGCGGTCTGGGTAAGTTTTTCGGCGTCGGTGCGCGCATTGGCCACCGCCTTGTCGGCTTGCTGGCTGGCGGTCAGCACTGCGTTGAAGGCATTGACCGCCGGGCCCGGCAAGCTCGATTGCACGTCGACCCGGGTGACTTCGATGCCCAGGCCAAGGCCGGTGGACGCCAGGTCAGCCAGGCGTTGATTGATGCCGCGCACCAGGTCGCCACGCAGCCGTTCGCGGCGTTCGGCGGCCTGGTTGTCGGCGCCGATCAACTCGGGGCGCGCCACCAGAATCGTGTCCAGATCCCGCGCCGCAGTCAGCACCACAGCGCTGCGGGTGACCAGTCGATCCAGCGCCGGCAGCACGTGATCGCCCTGCAACACAAACGCGTAGGGCTCGGTGACCTTGTAGAAGACCCGCACATCCAGCTGCACCACGCCGGCATCGCCGGTCAGCAGGTAACCGGAGCCGGCCAGGGCATCGCTCAGCGGCGTGGCAAAACTGGCCACGCGATCGGCTTGGGTGGCCGCATCGGAACGCAGCAGGTTTTCCACCCGGCGCTCAATCACCCGGTCCGCGGCGGGCAACAGCACCACTTGTTCAAACGGACGCGGCCAGGCCAGCAGCAGCCCGGCATTCTGGATCCGGTCCAGCGCGCCGAAGTGCAACACCACGGCACGGTTCTGCGGGTCGATCTGGCGCACGTTGGAAAACGCCCACGCCAGCGCGGCCAATACCGTCACCGCATACAGCGCCAGGAACGTCAGCCGTCCAGCCTGGATCCACGGGCTGTCGAGGCTTTCCCGCTCACTCATGGCTGAACATCCTTCGGTCCATCCACCAGCGCGCGGAAAGGCGCTGCGTCGGTGCGCAGGATGATCTTGGTGCCCGGCGTGACCACTGTGCCAAGGGTGTCGAGGGAACGCAGCAGGTTATACAGCTGCGGATTGCCGGCGTAGGCACGGCCATAAATCTGCGCGGCTTCGACCCGGGATTGCGCTTCGATGTCGGCGGCTTTCACCGTGGCGTCGGCCTGGACGATCCGCGCATCACGCTCGGCGGCCGAACGAATCTGCGCCGCTTCACGCTTGCCCACGGCGGTGCGTTCCGTGGCGATGGTCTCGCGCTCGGCGCGCATGCGGTCGACGGTGGCGGCGAGGGTCACCGACGGCAAGGTCAGCCGTTCGACACCCACCTGCACCACACGCACGCCATAGGTGGTGAGCAATTGTTGATCAATCTGCTGGCGCAACTGCGCTTCAAAATCGGCAATGCGCACCTGGCTGGCATCGGTGTTCACCAGGTTGGCCAGGTCGAAACTGGCGGCGGTGGTTTCCAGCGCCGAGCCGACAAAGGTGCGAATCTGCCGCGCCGCTTCATCCGGCTGGTTCTGCACCGCACGCATAAAGCGCTGCACGTTGTCGGGGTCGCCCTGTACCTGCCAGGCCACGTAGGCCTGCACGATGATCCGCAGGCCATCGCGGGTGCCCACATCCTGCAAACCGCTGGAGGTGGTGCGCAGGCGCAGGTCCACCGGAATCGCCGCCTCGAACGGCGCCGGCCAGCGCCATCCCAGGCCCGGCTCCAGCAATACCCGCGACGGGTTGCCGAAGCGGGTAATCACCGTGGCTTCACCGGAACGCACCTGCACCAGGCTCGCCGCGGCGACCGCGAACAGCACGAGCAATACCGCCCAGCCCATACGCCGCCAGGGGAACGGGCCGGCTTCGTGTTCATCGCCATGATGGTGATGATGGTGGCCGTGGTGGTGACCATGGCCTGCGTGATCGTGAGAATGAGCGCTCAACAGATGAACTCCTTATTGAACGGCTTTACGCGGCACCGCAGGGTCGGCCGGTAAGGTAAAGGAACGCAGATCGATGGTCGGTGCGCCACTGGCGCCCAGGCGATGATCAAGAATGAGTAACTTGGCGTGAGCCAGGCCCTGGCTCAGTTGGCTCAGGTACTGCTCCAGCACGAACGCCTGGCCGGCTTGTTGATAGGCCTTTTGTTCGGCGCTGAAGCGCAGGTCCGCCGCTTGGGCGCCGGCGCTGACTTCATGGGCCGTGGCCTGGGCCTGGTCACGGGCGGTACTGGCTTGCAGCAACGCCTGGTTGGTCTGCTCACTGGCAGCGCCGCGCTCTCGGGAAATCAGCGCCTGGGCGCCGATCTGCGCAGCTTGCACCGCGTGGTAGGCATTCGCCGCACCGGAGGGCGGGTGAATGGCTTCCACCACGGTGGCGAGAATTTCCACGCCACTGTCGAGTTTCTTCAGGTCCGCTTGCACCGCCTGGCCAATTTCATCGGCGAGGCTGTTGCGTTCCTCACCCAGCAATTCATCAAGGGTTCGCGAGGCAAACTCGTGGACGAGGATGCGGCTGGCGGTGCTGCGGATCAGCGTGGGCACATCGGCGCTGTTATAGGTGGCGGCGAGTGCGGCCTGGTCGGTCAAGCCGATGCGGTACACGAAGCGCACGTCCATATTGACGATCTGGAAGCTCTGCTTGTCGCCGCTGCTGCTGGCGATCACCTGGGATTTGTCATTCACATGGCTGGCGTCCCACAGGCGGTTGGCGATCAGCGGCGCCGGGCCCTCGGCCGGAGCGACGTCGGTGTTTGCCGCTTCGCCAACGCTGGTGGCCAGCTCATGGACCACGCCGTTTTCCACGTTCAGTACGCGACCCAGCGGCCACGGCAAACCGGCATGCAGGCCAGGCCCGAAGACCTCCACCGGCTTGCCAAAGCGTTCATTGATCCCACGGCTTTGCAGGGCGACTTCATGCACGCCGGTCAGCAACCAGCCTACGGCCAGCACCACTACCAGCACTGGCAGGAATGCCCGGCGCATGTAGGTGAAGGCCCAGATCTGCCGCAGGTCGATGCCGAAACGGTTGTGCAGTTCGTGCTGCAAGGCGAGCAACGGTTGCGGCGGCCAGCGCAGCATCCCGGCGATAAAACTTTGCGCCATCAGGCGCGGTTCAAGCCGCTCCTGTCGCGGGCTGAACAGCGACAGCAGGCCTCTTAGCAGAAACTCCAGCGCCACCAGGGCCGGCAACAGGCCGACCAACACGGCCAGGCGCAAGGGCCACACGGACTCTTCACCGGCAAACAGCAGACAAATCGCACTGATCACCAGGCAGATAATCGCCACCCGGCTCAGTTGCGCCAGTTGCACCGCTTCCGGCCATTGGGCGGTGCTTTCCTGGGCCATGCGCCGTTCAAACACCAGCAAGCCGAACGCCAGTGCCAAGGCAATGGCGGCGCCCACACTGGCAGCCTGGCCCAGCGCCGCGGCGGGCAAGGTCAGGCTCCAGAATTCCAGAACGCTGAAGAATGCCAGCAACGACCAGCCGCACAGCCAGAACACCGGTGCGCCAATCTGCACCAGCAAGCCGTTACCGACGCGACCGAACTGCCGGTTTAGCCAGCCAGGTTCTTCTTGTGGCAGCGGCGGTTCGATCAGCCGTGCAGCCGGCTCCTCCAGCGCCATGGCCCGCCAATCCGCGACCCACCACGCCGATTGCAAGCCAGCCACCAGCACCAGCAACGCCGAGGCGCAGTTGATCAGCACCACCGGCCAGATCGACAGCGGGGCGAACAGCGCCACAAACAGCGCCAGCATCCAGCCGCCAACCGCCAGCACCGTCAGGCCAATGCCGGCCTGCCTTAACCGGCGGGCATGAAACAACCCCTGCTGAAAACGCGGCAGCCCTTCGATGGCCACGTCATCAGCGTCTAGATCCACTCGCATCCCCAAACGCCCACCCAGAAACAATTAGTTACTCTATAACCCGAAGCGTGAAATTTTTGTTTGGTTTCACACAGATAGTGACGAAAGCCCCAGAAACACGAGCCATCACTGGTTTCAGCGGTGATAAATCGGCACACTCCCCAGAGTTTTTCGCGGGCTTACGGACAAGGAAGCGTCACTCCCCATGATTTCGATCTATCAGCTTAAACCGCGTTTTCAGAACCTGCTGCGCCCGCTGGTGCAGCGCCTCTACGACAACGGCACCACCGCCAACCAGATCACCGTGCTGGCCGGGGTGGTTTCCCTGCTGGTGGGATTGCTGATTGCCGGCTTCGCACAACATGTGTGGCTGTTTGCGCTGATCCCGCTGTGGATGATCCTGCGCATGGCCCTCAATGCCATCGACGGCATGCTCGCCCGGGAGTTCGGCCAGCAATCGCGACTCGGCGCCTACCTCAATGAACTGTGCGACGTGATCGCCGACAGCGCACTGATCCTGCCGTTTGCGCTGATCCCCGAGGTCAGTCTGGCGCCGGTGTTGCTGGTGACGCTGCTGGCGGTGTTCAGCGAATACGCCGGCGTGCTCGGGCCGATGGTCGGGGCTTCCCGGCGCTACGACGGCCCGATGGGCAAGAGCGATCGGGCGTTTGTGCTCGGGGTGCTGGCCACCGGCGTGGCGCTGGGTTGGCTGGGTGCCGGTTGGGTCGAAGCGGTGATGTGGCTGGTCGCGGCGTTGCTGGCCTACACCCTGGTCAACCGTGTGCGCCAAGGCTTGAAAGAAGAAACGAACACCTCCCCTTCTGCATAAGGATTTTGCGATGCGTGAACAGCAAGAGCACACCTTCAGCACCCATGACGGGGTGGAGCTTTTCTACCGTCATTGGCCCGCCACCGCACCCGCGGGCTTTGCGCCGCGCAAGGCGATCTTGCTGTTCCATCGCGGCCACGAGCATTCCGGTCGTATCGCCCACCTGGTGGAAGAGCTGAACCTGCCGGAGTTCGACTTCTTCGCCTGGGACGCCCGTGGCCACGGCCAATCCCCCGGCGCGCGCGGCGACAGCCCGAGCTTCGCCACCAGTGCGCGGGACGTGCAGACTTTCGTTGACCATATCCGCAGCGCCTACAACATCGAGGAAGAACACCTCGCAGTGATCGCCCAAAGCGTCGGCGCGGTGATCGCGGCCACCTGGGTGCACGACTACGCGCCGAAGATTCGCTCGCTGGTACTCGCCTCCCCCGCATTCAAGGTCAAACTCTACGTGCCCTTCGCCCGGCCGGGCCTGGCGTTGATGCGCAAGTTTCGCGGCAACTTTTTCGTCAACAGCTACGTCAAGGCCAAGTTCCTGAGCCATGACCCGGAGCGCGTGG
This sequence comes from Pseudomonas sp. NPDC087814, assembly GCF_044742865.1. NCBI lineage: Bacteria > Pseudomonadati > Pseudomonadota > Gammaproteobacteria > Pseudomonadales > Pseudomonadaceae > Pseudomonas > Pseudomonas sp. NPDC087814. The sequence continues at coordinate 130,429 of NZ_JBIUVK010000011.1, forward strand.
CGTCCTACGACAGTGATCCGCTGATCACCAAAGCCATCTCGGTGAATGTACTGTTGGGCCTGTACGAAGCGGCCGACAGGGTTGTAGCCGATGCCCAGGCAATTCAGGTACCGACCCAACTGCTGATCTCCGGCTCGGACTTTGTGGTGCACCGCAAACCCCAGCAGCAGTTTTTCGACCGCCTCGGCAGCTTGAAGAAAGAGCTGCACATCCTCCCCGGCTTCTTCCACGACACCCTCGGTGAACGTGATCGTGCCGTGGCCTTGAGCAGCGCCCGGCGCTTTATCCTGCAGAACTTCGAACACCCGCTGGACCGCGCCTCCTTGCTGGATGCCGACAGGATTGGCCTGACCTGCGCCGAATCCGAGTCCCTCGCCGCGCCGTTGCCACGCAACTCCCTGCGCGACCTGTACTGGCGCATGACCCGCGCCAGCATGGGCCTGGGCAGCAAACTGTCGGATGGCGTGAAGCTCGGTTTCGACACCGGCTTCGACTCCGGCAGCACCCTGGACTACGTATACCGCAACAAACCCACCGGCAAAGGCGGGCTGGGGCGGATGATCGACACCAACTACCTGAACTCCATCGGCTGGCGCGGTATTCGTCAGCGCAAGTTGAACGTGGAAGAGCTGCTGCGCCTGGCGATGGCCAAGCTGCGGGACGAGCAGCGGGAAGTGCGCATCGTCGACATCGCCGCCGGGCATGGTCGGTACATTCTGGAAGCCTTGCAGGGCGTTTCGCCGTTGCCGGAATCGATCCTGCTGCGGGACTACAGCGATATCAACGTGCGCGACGGTGGCGCGCTGATTCGTGAAAAAGGGCTGGGGGATATCGCCCAGTTCGTCAAAGGCGATGCGTTTGACCGGGCGGACCTTGCGGCGCTGGAACCCAAGCCGACGCTGGCGGTGGTGTCCGGGCTATATGAACTGTTCGCGGATAACGCGATGGTCGGTGGCTCGCTCGCCGGCTTGGCCGAAGCCGTGGAGCCCGGTGGTTATCTGGTGTACACCGGCCAACCGTGGCACCCGCAACTGGAACTGATCGCCCGCGCCCTCACCAGCCACCGCCAGGGCCAGGCCTGGGTAATGCGCCGGCGCAGCCAGGCGGAAATGGATCAACTGGTGGCAGCCGCCGGTTTCCGCAAGATCACCCAACGCGTGGATGAGTGGGGGATTTTCAGCGTGTCCCTGGCACAGCGAGTCTGACCCATGCGTGAACCGGGCCTGTTGAAACCGGCGGTGCTGTGGCTGCTGCTGTTGGCGCCGCTGTTTTTCAGCACCTACGGCTTTGCCACGTGGGTCACCAGCCAGCGCAGCGACGTGGGCACGATGGTGTTCGGCTGGGAAACCCATATCCCGTTCTGGGCCTGGACCATCGTGCCCTACTGGTCGATCGACCTGCTCTACGGTTTCTCCCTGCTACTCCCAAGCACCCGCCATGAACTGAAACAACATGCCTTGCGCCTGCTGACGGCCCAAGTGATTGCCGTCACCTGCTTCCTGATCTGGCCCTTGCGTTTCACCTTCGAAAGACCGGAGCTGGACGGCGTGTTTGGCTGGCTGTTTGCGGTACTCGCCGGGTTCGACAAGCCGTTCAACCAGGCGCCGTCATTGCACATCGCGCTGCTGGTGGTGCTGTGGATAATGTATCAGCGGCATAGCCAGGGCCTGTGGCGCTGGCTGGTGCATGGCTGGTTCGCGTTGATCGGCCTTTCGGTGCTGACCACTTATCAACATCACTTTATTGACTTACCCACAGGCGCCCTCGCCGGCTGGCTGTGCGTGTGGCTGTGGCCGCTGGAACATCCGAGCCCGCTGCTGAATGCCCAGCTGACCAGGGACCGCCAGCGTTGGCGGCTGGGGCTGCGCTATGGCTTCGGGTCGCTGGTGTGTTTGATCCTGGCGTTTTCCCTCGGCGGCGGCTGGTTGTGGCTGCTTTGGCCGGCGGTATCCCTTGGCTTGATGAAGGCGAATTACCTGGTACTGGGCGTTTCGGGATTTCAGAAACGCGCCGACGGACGACTCACTCCGGCGGCGCGCTGGTTGTTGGCGCCTTATCTGGTGGCCGCCTGGATCAATTCCCGCCTGTGGACACGTAGACATCCACAGCCCGATCAGGTTGTGGATAACGTTTGGCTGGGGCGAATTCCCACCAGCGGTGAGCTGGGATCATTCAAGGCGGTGGTCGATCTGTGCGCCGAATTGCCGATTAATCCACAGGGTCGCGCCTACTACAGTCTGCCAGTGCTCGACCTGACGGCGCCCACTGCAGCGCAATGCGTGGAAGCCGCCCAAGCGATAGAGCGGCTACGCTCAGCCGGACCCTTGCTGGTGTGCTGCGCCCTCGGTTACTCACGCAGCGCCACCGCCGTGGCTGCATGGCTGCTACATACCGGGCGCGCAGGCAATGTCGACGAGGCGGTGGCTATTATTCGTACAGCACGCCCACGTGTGGTCCTGCATTCCGCGCACCGTGAAGCCCTGGAGGGTTTAGCCCATGCCCGCTGATATGGAATTACAGGTCGTCGCCAGCCTGCTGCGGCGGGGCCGTTCCCTGGATCAGTTATCCACAGGCCTGACCTTGCTCGGCGTACTGTTCGGCCTCGCTCAACTGCTGATGGCCAGCATCACGCCGGTCTGCCTGATCCTCAGCCTGTGGATGATTGTGCTCGGGCTGCTGGAAAAATATTGGGCGCTGCGGGTGGCCTTCGACGCCGACCTGTTCGCCCTGCTCGCCCGCGACACCGACCGCACGCCCGACTTCGACCAGGCCATGCAAACCCTTGGCCTGCAATCCGCCAAACGCGCAGGCCGCCCCTGGACCGAGCGCCGTCGCGGCGCCCTGAAACTGTTGCGCAAGCAAGCCTACCTGCTGGCGGCGCAAGTGCTGCTGACCGTGGCCGTCATCCTGGCCAGCCCCTGGCTGCCCTTCGCCGGATAAGGAATCCTCATGTTCGAACCTGTGGTCGCCACCCTGATTACCTCCATGGCCCGCACCGTCACCGGCGCCCGCAGCCTGTGGCTTGGCTGCGCGCCGGTGCCGGTGCAACGCATCTACTACGCCAACCACAGCAGCCACGGCGATTTCGTGCTGCTGTGGGCCTCGTTGCCGCAGAACCTGCGTAAATTCACCCGCCCGGTGGCCGGCAGCGACTACTGGAACACCAGCGCCCTGCGCCGCTACATCATCAACCGGGTGTTCAACGGCGTGCTGATCGACCGCGAGCGCAAGGACCCTGTGGATAACCCTCTGGCGCCGATGCTTCAGGCCCTGGAAAACGGCGACTCGCTGATCATCTTTCCCGAGGGCACGCGCAACCTGGAAGACGGCCTGTTGCCGTTCAAAAGCGGGCTGTATCACCTGGCCAAGAGTTATCCACAAGCCGAATTGATCCCGGTGTGGATCGCCAACCTCAACCGGGTCATGCCCAAGGGCCGTGTGCTGCCGCTGCCCTTGCTGTGCACCACCAGCTTCGGCGCACCGCTGCAACTGGAGGACGGCGAAGACAAGGCGCTGTTCCTCGCCCGCACCCGCGACGCCTTGCTCGCCCTTGCCCCGGAGCATTCCTGAGATGGATAGCCAAACCCTGATGTTGTTCGGCGGGATCGGCGCGATCCTCGTGCTCGCCTCGCTGATCGGCCTGATCCTCAAACTGCGCACCCGTGGCACACCCAACGCGGTGATCGACAACCTCAACGCCCGCATCAATGCGTGGTGGGTGATGGTGGTGGTGATCGGCGTGGCGTTCTGGCTCGGCACCGGCGCGGTGATCCTGCTGTTTTACGCCGTGTCGTTCTATGCCCTGCGGGAATTCCTCACACTCACGCCGACCCGGCGAAGCGATTACCCGGCGCTGGTGGCGGCCTTCTACCTGGCGCTGCCGCTGCAATACCTGCTGATCTACTTCGACTGGTACGGGCTGTTCTCGATCTTCATCCCGGTGTACGTGTTCCTGCTGCTGCCGATCCTCGCGTCACTGGGCGGCGACAGCACGCACTTCCTGGAACGGGCGTCGAAAGTGCAATGGGGGCTGATGATCGCGGTGTTCTGTGTGTCCTTCGTGCCGGCGCTGCTGACCCTGGATATCGTCGGCTACGAAGGCCGCAACCTGCTGCTGATTGCCTACCTGGTGATCGTGGTGCAACTGTCGGACGTGTTGCAGTACGTGTGCGGGAAGCTGTTCGGCAAACACAAGATCGCACCCAACTTGTCGCCGTCTAAAACCGTGGAAGGGTTTGTCGGCGGGATTCTGCTGTCATCCCTGATCGGCGCGGCGCTGTGGTGGACCACGCCGTTCAATCCCTGGCAGTCGTTCCTGATTGCACTGTTGATCAACCTGCTGGGGTTTGCCGGCGGGATCGTGATGTCGGCAATCAAGCGCGACCGCGGCGTGAAGGATTGGGGGCACATGATCGAAGGGCACGGCGGGATGCTGGATCGGCTGGATTCAGTGTGTTTTGCCGCGCCGATCTTCTTTCATCTCGTGCGCTACTGGTGGACCTGACGACCACCTCCCTCCCCAAATCCACACAACCCCAGTGGCGGGGGGGGGGGGGGGGGGCGGGGGGGGGGGGGGCGCGCCCCGAGGGAGCTTGCTCCCGCTGGAGTGCGCAGCGCTCCCAAGATTTTGGGGCCGCTACGCAGCCCAGCGGGAGCAAGCTCCCTCGCCACAACAAGCGTCCTTACCACAATAAGAAATCACCAGCCGGGAAGATGCCCCCGGCGTCCTTATCTGATCGTTCCCACGCTCTGCGTGGGAATGCATCCGGTGACGCTCCGCGTCACGACTTTTAAAGCGGACGCGGAGCGTCCAGGGCGGCATTCCCACGCGGAGCGTAGGAACGATCTAGCCGGGAAGGTGACTCAGCGGCAATGCCCCGGGCGTCTTCACCGTCTGAATCGCGAAGTTGCTGCGGATATCACTCACCCCCGGCAACTTCAACAAGCTCCCGGTCAGGAACCGTTCATACCCGCGCAAGTCCGGCACCACCACTTGCAGCAGAAAATCCGACTCCCCCGACACCAGAAACGCCGAAATCACCTGGGGCAGCGCCGTCACCGCCAACCGAAACGCCTCCGCCTGTTCGTCGTTATGCCGCTCCACTTTCACCCCGACAAACACCGTCAGCCCCAACCCGACTTCATCCCGGTCCAGGCTTGCCTGATAACCACGAATCACCCCGGCCTCTTCCAGCAGCCGCACACGCCGCAAGCAGGGCGAGGCCGACAGGCCAATCTCGTCCGCCAGTTGCACGTTGCTCAGCCGGCCATCCCGTTGCAGGGCTTCAAGAATCTTGCGGTCAAATGCGTCCAGCTTCAGATTTGGCATAAGTGAAATGTTTCGCCCGAAAAAAGTGGCAGATTGTGCCAAGACTAGACGCTTTTCCATCTGACTACGCAAGCACCTGCCCCGGCCTTCGCCCCTAAAATTGCCCTACGAATCACCTACCGCAAGGGGCAGGCACATGGCAGAACTCTGGTTGTTTTTAGTCGCGTTGGCAGTGGTGTACCTGCTGCCCGGCCCGGACATGATCCTGCTGCTGCAAACCGGCGCCCGCCAGGGCAAGGCGATGGCACTGGCAACCGCAGGCGGCTTGGGCCTGGCGCGAGCCTGCCACGTGGCGCTGGCGGGGATGGGCCTGGCGACCCTGTTCAAGGTCGCACCCTGGACCTTCGATGTGGTGCGCCTGGGCGGTGCGGCGTATCTGCTGTGGATCGGCGTGCAGTGCTTGCGCTCAAACCTGCTGCCCAACCTGAACGCCGAGCACAGCACGGCGCCGGCGCATGCCTGGCGCGAAGCCTTCCAGCGGGGTTTGCTGACCAACCTGCTCAACCCCAAGGCGCTGCTGTTCTGCTCCGTGCTGCTGCCGCAATTCATTGATCCACATGGCGCATCGGTGACTGCGCAGTTTGCGCTGTTGGGAGCGATTCTGGTGGCGGTCGGCCTGGGATTCGACAGTTGCTATGGATTGGCCGGCGCAAGAATCGGCCGCTGGCTGGAACGCAGCCCGTCCGCCCAGCGCCTTCAGCAATGGCTGTTTGGCAGTCTTTTGATCGGTTTTGCGATACGCCTCACCTTCGTACAGCAAGCCTGAGCTTTGCGGCGCATTTGCCGTCATCTTTTGTATCAAAGAGACGTGTAAGATACGCGACACATTGCCAGGGATGCTCACCATGTTTGATTCGTTAAAAGCGACCAGCCGCCGTTTTTTCGGGGCCTTGATCTCAGTGGTGAGTGTTCTGTTCAGCGCCGTTCGATGGCTGGCGCGCAGCCTGTTCGGCCAGTGGCAGCCGCCGCGCTGGCTGCAAGCCACAGGCAACGGTCTGGTCAACGTCGGCCACAAGGCCCGGGCTTATCCGCGCCAGGCTGCGGGCGGCGCGCTGGCCCTGGTACTCGTGCTGGCCGCGGGCTTTTACGGCTGGCACTGGTATTCCCACCTGCCACAGCCCCACACCGTGGGTTATTCGCTGCACAAGCCCAACCTGACGGATTACACCCAGCCGCAACCGGTTGTGGATAACTTGCAGGTACGCTTCGCCGAATCCGTGGCCCCGCTGGCGGCCATCGGCAAGCCGGTCACCGAAGGCATCACCCTCAAGCCTGCCATCGCCGGCGCCTGGCGCTGGGCGGATGACCGCAGCCTGGTGTTCACCCCGGAAAAAGACTGGCCCGTCGACGCCCACTACACCATCGACCTGGCCAAGAAAACCCTGTTGGCCGACGGCGTACTGCTCAGCCAATACACCAGCCAATTCTCCACCCAGCCGTTCCGCGCCACCTTGACGCAAAACGAGCTGTACCAGGACCCGAGCAACCCGACGCAGAAACAGCTGGTAGCGACCTTCCACTTTTCCCACCCGGTAGACGAAGACAGCGTACGCAAACGTGCCTCGGTCACCCTCGGCAAAGGATTGGCCTACCGCGATGCGCAACTGCCCAATCGCCCGGAAATCACCTTCGACGAACACAAGCTCAACGCCTTTGTGCGCTCTGCCGCCCTGGCCACCCCACTGGAAAGCACCCCGGTCAGCGCCAAGCTCGATGAAGGCCTCAAGGCCCGTGATGGCGGCAATCCCAGCTCGGCGCCGCTGGTGGCCGAAGTCACCGTGCCCGGCCGCTATCGCCTGACCTTTACCGGCGCCGAAGTCAGCTTTGTCGACAACGAGCGCGGCGAACCCGAGCCGGTGTTGATGTTCAGCAGTTCCAGCGCCGTGGCCGACGAGACCATCGCCAACAAGGTGCAGGCCTGGATGCTGCCGGAAAAAGCCGAGGACGATACCCGCCCCTGGAACCTGCAAGACATCGACGACAAACTGCTGGCCAGCAGCACCAAGGTCAAGCTGACCCACGTGCCGAGCGTCGAACCGCTGAATACCCTGCACGCCTTCAAGTTCAAGGCCCCGCCGGGCCGCGCCCTGTATGTGCGGGTGCCGGCCAACCTGGAAGCCATCGGCGGCTACCTGGCGAAAAATCCGACAGCCTCTCTCGTGAGCATGCCGGCTTATCCACGCACGCTGCAGTTCCTGTCCGACGGCGCCCTGCTCAGCCTCACCGGCGAAAAACGCCTGGGCTTCATGGCCCGTGGCGTACCCGGCGCCCATGTGGAAATCGCGCGCCTGCTGCCCAACCAGTTGCAACACCTGGTGGACCAGAGCAGCGGCAGCTTTGCCCGACCGAATTTTGCCAATGACTACTTCGACCGGATGGTGGAGCGTCAGAGCCTGGACATTCCGCTGTCGGCTGGCGACCCGTCGAAAACCGTCTACGACAATGTCGACCTGAGCAGCTACCTGACGGCCAACGGCGGCCGCCGGGGGATTTTTGTGCTCAAGCTGAGCCCGCAGGACGACCCGGCTGATCGCACCTTCGACTACTCGCGCAACACCACCAGCGACCTGCGTTTCATCGTGGTCACCGACTTGGGCATCATCGCCAAGCGCTCCAGTGATGGCAGCCACGATGTGTACGTGCAGTCCATCGGCAACGGCTCGCCGGTGTCCGACGCCCAGGTCGATATCATCGGCCGCAACGGTTTGCCGGTCGCCAGCGGCCATACCGACGCCGAAGGTCACGCGCACTTCGCCAAGCTGGATGAATTGCGCCGTGAGAAAACGCCGTTGATGTATGTGGTCAGTCGCGGCAATGACCAATCCTTCCTGCCGATTGCCCGTCAGTCGCAACAGCTGGATTTGTCACGCTTTGATGTAGGCGGCCTGGAAGAGGACGGTGCGATCAATCGCCTCAGCGCCTACCTGTTTACCGATCGCGGCCTGTACCGGCCCGGCGAGACCGCGCACCTGGGCATGATCGTGCGCAGCGGCGACTGGAAAGGCGCCCTGCAAGGCCTGCCGGTTGAGTTGCAGATCACCGACCCCCGTGGCCTTGAGGTGATTCGCCAGCCGTTGAAACTGTCGGCCAGCGGTTTTGAAACCTTCGATTTCCCAAGCAGCGAAGTAGCCCCATCCGGCGATTACACCGCGACCCTGCAACTGATCGGTGAGAAGCAGCGTCGTACCGACCTGGGCAGCGTCAGCTTCAAGGTCCGCGACTTTGAACCGGACCGGATGAAAGTCAGCCTGAGCCTGCACGATACACCGGTGCTGGGCTGGATCCCGCCGGACCAGGTGGTGGCCAAGGTCACCGCGATGCACTTGTTCGGCGCTCCGGCGGCGGGTCGTCGCGTCACGGCGAAAATGTCCCTGAGCCCCACGCTCGCGGCCTTTGATCGCTACCCGGATTACCGCTTCCGCCTGAATGACTCGCTGGAAGAAGCCAGCTCCGAAGACCTGGCCGAAACCACCGTCGACGACAATGGCCAGGCGGTGCTGGACCTGAACCTGCAACGCTTCGCCAACAGCACCTACCGCCTGCAAGTGATGACCCAGGTGTACGAAGCCGAAGGCGGTCGCAACGTCGCCGCACAAAGCGCATTGCTGGTGTCGGCGGCGCCGTACCTGGTGGGTGTGAAGAGCAAGGATTCGCTGTCTTTCGTCGCCAAGGACGCTCCGCGTGAAGTGCAATGGCTGGCCGTGGCGCCAGACCTCACGCCAGTCGCAGTCGACGGCCTGACCAGTGAAGTGGTCGAGCACCGCTACGTCTCGGTGCTGGTGAAGCAATCCAACGGCACCTACAAATACGAGTCGCGCATCAAGAACATCAGCCAGCCGGCCTCGCCGCTGGTGATGACCAAGGACGGCGCCAAGCAAACCCTGAACACCGGCACCCCGGGCGATTTCACCCTGCAACTCAAGGACGCCAACGGCAACCTGCTGAACCAGATCGACTACAGCGTCGCCGGCCGGGGCAACACCTCGCGCTCCCTGGAGCGCAACGCCGAACTGCAACTGCGCCTGGATAAACGCAGCTACGCCACCGGTGATGAGATCGCCATCAGCATTCGCGCGCCGTACACCGGCGCCGGGTTGATCACCATCGAGCGGGACAAGGTCTACACCCAGCAGTGGTTCAAGGCCGACAGCACCAACAGCGTGCAACACATCCGCGTTCCTGCGGGGCTTGAGGGCAATGCCTACGTCAACGTGCAGTTCGTACGGGACATTGGTTCGTCCGAGGTCTACATGAGCCCGCTGTCCTACGGCGTAGTGCCGTTCAGCATCAATCTCGACGCGCGGCGCATGGCGCTGAAAGTCGAAGGCCCGGCGAAGATCGAGCCGGGGCAGACCCTGGACATCAAGGTCAACGCCGACCGCCCTGGCCGCGCAGTGGTCTACGCGGTGGACGAAGGCATCCTGCAAGTGGCGCGCTACCAGACGCCGGACCCGTTGGGCTTCTTCTTCCAGAAGCGTGCACTGGAGGTCGGCACCAGTCAGATCCTTGACCTGATCCTGCCGGAATTCAGCCGCCTGCTCAGTGGGGCAGCGCCGGGTGGCGATACGGAAGGCGCCCTGGCCAACCACCTCAACCCGTTCAAGCGTAAACATCAGCCGCCTGTGGCCTGGTGGTCTGGCCTGGTGGACTTGCCGGCCGGTGAAACCGTGCTGCACTACCAGGTTCCGGACAGCTTCAATGGCAAGCTGCATCTGTTTGCGGTGGCCGTGGACAGCGACAGCGTGGGCGTCAGCGAGGCCAACACCGAAGTGCGCGGGCCGCTGGTGATCACGCCGAACGTGCCGGCCTTTGTCGCACCGGGGGATGTGTTCAGCGTCAGCGCCGGGGTGTTCAGCAACCTGGACGCGGCGGCGGACGTGAAGTTTGAAGTGCAGACCAGCGATGGCCTGCAGGTGCAAGGCGACAAGGCCAGCACCCTGGCCCTGCAACCGCGCAAGGAAGGTGTTGCCGAGTTCAAGATCAAGGTTGGGGAAACCCTAGGCTCGGCCGACTTGCGCTTCGTCGCGGTGCTGCCGGATGGCAAGCGTATCCAGGTGGCGGAAACCACTTCGATCCGACCCTTGAGCGAGCATCGGGTGGCCCTGAGCCTGGGCCGTTTCGACAGCGCCAGCAAAGAGCTGAAACCGACCCGCGAGCTGTTCAGCCAGTTGCGCGATGTGCAGTTGGGCGTCGCCGCTTCGCCGCTGGTCTGGGCCAACGGCCTCAAGCATTACCTGGACGACTACGGCTACGCCTGCACCGAGCAATTGGTGTCCAAGGCCATGCCGGCGTTGATCTGGGGTGGTAACGCGCCGGAGGCCGAGCAGGCCTTCAACGGCGCGGTGCGCATGCTGCGTCAGCGGCAGAACCAGGCCGGTGGTTTCGGCCTGTGGGCGGCCAACCCGGACGTAGCGCCGTACGCCAGCCTGTACGCCACCGACTTCCTGATCGAAGCCAGGGAGCGCGGGCTGCCGGTACCGGAAGACCTGTTGCAACGTTCCAACGCGTACCTCACCGACCTGGCCAACGGCCCGAGCGAAGGTCTGTCGGAACTGCGCAACCGCGCCTATGCCAGTTACCTCCTGAGCCGTCAGGGGATTCTGGTGAGCGGCGCCTTGAGCGATATCCGCGAGCGCTATGAAAGCTACTTCAAGGACACCTGGCAGAACGACATTGGCGCGGCGTACCTGGCCGCCAGCTACAAGCTGCTCAAGCAGGATCGCCAGGCCGATACCTTGTTCCGCAAGGTGCCGTGGCTTTCCCTGTCGGATAAATGGAACAGCGACGGCCTGTATTACGACCCGCTGGTGCACGACGCCGAGCACCTGCATTTGCTCGCGCGGCACTTCCCGGAAATGCTCGACGATGTGCCGACAAGCCTGCTGGATAAACTCGGCAAGCGTCTCAACGAGCAACGCTACAACTCGCTGTCGGCGGCACTGTTGCTGCGGGCCCTGGACAATTACGGCCAGCGCGCCCAAAGCGACATGACCCTCAAGGCCACCGCATGGCTCAGCGACAAGCAGCAACAGTTGTTGCAGATGGCCGGCCAACCGCCACGTGCGGCGGTGCCTGCCGGTACGCAAAAACTGCAGATGGAAAAATCCGACGGCCCGGCGGCGTTCTACATGCTGAGCGAAGCGGGCTATGACAAGGGCGCCAACCTCAAGCCGATCAACAGCGGCCTGGAAATCATCCACGAATACCTCGACCTCAAGGGCAATCCAGTCAGCAAGGTCGCGGTAGGCGATGAGTTCCTGGTGCGCCTGCGCTTGCGCGCCACCGACCGTGATCAGGTGCAACAAGTGGCCGTGGTCGACCTGCTGCCGGGCGGCGTCGAGCCTGTGTATAACTTGCCGCCGGAGCCGGAAGCGGCCAGCACCGAGGAAAGCGAAGGCGACGATTCGGAGTACGTTGAAACCGGCGAAGACACCGAAGAAGCCGACGCCTGGCAGGCGCCGATTGGCGAGACCGATTTGAGCAACTGGCAACCGGACTACGTCGACGTGCGTGATGACCGAGTGGTGTTGTACGGCACCGCGCTGCGGGATGTAGGCACCTTCGTGTACCGCGTGCGCGCCACCAACGCCGGTACCTTCAATACGCCACCGGCCTACGCCGAGGGCATGTACGAAACCACCCTGCAAGGACGCGGCAAAGTAGGCCAGCTTGAAATTACCAAGCCTTAAAAGCCTGACGCCGCTGCTGGCAGCGGCGTTGATTCTGGCGGGGCTACGGTTGTGGCCCCACGCGCCGCTGGAACAGGCAGCCACCTCCTCACGGGTGGTGCTGGCCGATGACGGTTCGCTGCTGCGCATGACCCTGGCGGCTGACGGGCAATATCGCCTGTGGCTACCCCTGGAACGGATTTCTCCGTCACTGGTGGAGGCGTTGCTGCTCAAGGAAGACCGCAATTTCTACTGGCACCCGGGGATCAATCCCCCGGCGTTGCTGCGGGCGGCCATGGCCACCTATAGCGGCGGCCAGCGCCAAGGCGGCTCGACCTTGAGCATGCAGTTGGCCAGGCGCCTGTGGGATCTCAATACCCGCCAGGTACCCGGCAAGCTGCAGCAGATGGCCCTGGCACTGTGGCTGGAGGCGCGTTACAGCAAGCACGACATCCTTGAGGCCTACCTCAACCTGGCGCCCATGGGCGGCAATATCGAAGGTGCCGAAGCGGCCAGCCGGATCTATTTTGGCAAGTCAGCGGCGCAGTTGTCCTTGTCTGAAGCCCTCGCGCTGGCCGTGATTCCCCAGCAACCGGGTCGTCGGGCGCGCTTTGGGCCTTCCCTGCAAACCGCCCGGCAACGGCTGATGGCCGACTGGCGGGAAACTTATCCACAGGACCCGCGTAACGACAGTTTGCTGGACCTGCCGCTGGAAGCCCGCAACCGCCAGCAGATCCCGTTTCTCGCGCCGCACCTGAGCGAACAGTTGCTGGCCTCGCAAACCGGCAATGAGTTGAACAGCACCCTCAACCTGGCGCTGCAACAATTGCTGGAACGGCTGATCACCGGCTTCATCGCCGAGCGCCGCAGCAGCGGTGTGGAAAACGCCACGGCGATCCTGATCGACAGCCGCGACCAGAGCGTAAAAGCCCTGGTGGGCTCGGCAGACTACTTATCCACAAGCATCCACGGCCAGGTCAACGGCGTGTTGTCGCGGCGCTCGCCGGGCTCCACCCTCAAGCCATTCCTGTATGGGCTGGCGCTGGATCAAGGGGTGATCCACCCCATGAGCATCCTCAAGGACATGCCGAGTAACTTCGGCTACTTCCAGCCGGAAAATTTCGACGGCAGTTTTGTCGGGCCGGTGACAGCCCGTGACGCGCTGATTCGCAGCCGCAATATTCCGGCGGTGTGGCTGGCCAGCCAAACCCGCTCACCGTCACTCTACGGATTGCTGCAACGGGCCGGGATCAAGGGCCTGCGCGGCGAAAGCCATTACGGCTTGGCGCTGGCCTTGGGCGGCGGCGAGATGACGCCCGAGGAGCTGGCGCGGCTGTATGTGATGCTGGCTGGTGACGGGCATTTGCGGCCGCTGCGCTATTTGCAGGAACAGCCGCAAACCACTGGCGCCCAGCTACTCACGCCGCAGGCCGCGTTTATGGTGCGCGACATGCTGCGGCGCAACCCGCGCCCGGACGGGCTGCCGGGGCGCCACTGGCGTACGGCCTGGAAGACCGGCACGTCCTGGGGTTTTCATGATGCATGGAGCGCCGGCCTCGTAGGCCCGTACGTGCTGGTGGTGTGGGTGGGCAACTTCGATGGCCGTCCGAATCCTGAGTTTATCGGTGCGAAAACTGCGGCACCGTTGTTCTTCCGTATCGCCGACGCCCTGCCGCTGGCCTTGCCCAATGTGGTGATCAAACCCGACAAGCCGCCCGCCGGGCTGATCCGCATTGACGTCTGCGCGGCCTCTGGTGACTTGCCCAACCGTTGGTGCCCACGTACCCGCAAGACCTGGTACATCCCCGGCGTGTCACCGATTCGGGTGTCCAACCTGCACCGCCCGGTGCTGATCGACACCCGCACCGGCAAGGCCGCGTGCCCGCCGTTCGACCCGCAGTACACCCGTGAAGAAGTCTTCGAGTTCTGGCCCAGCGATGTGCAGCGGCTGTTCCGCGCCGCAGGGCTGCCCCGGCGTACGCCGCCCAATGTGCAGAAAAGCTGCCAACCCAACCGTGTCGGCGATCAAAGCGAAGCGCCACAGATTCGCTCGCCGCTGACCCAGGTCAGCTACCACCTGCGCCTGTCCCAGCCCCAGGAAAGCATCCCGCTGAACGCCAACGCGGCCAGTGATGCACTGACGCTGTATTGGTTCGCCGACCAGACCCTGATCGGCCAGGGCCCGCCGCAAACCACGCTGAACTGGCGGCCGGGTAAGTCGGGGGAGTACCGGTTGCGGGTGACTGACGATCAGGGCCGCAGCGCCAGCCGAGGCTTGAAGGTTGAGTTTGTACCCTGATCAGGCGTCTTCGTCGCCTAAACCGGCAGTGCCGGCATCTTTTGCGAAATGCTTGTACGCCACCCCCAGCTTGCGTTGCTCAAAGATCGAAAACACCAGGGTGCCCAGCAGAATCATCATCCACACCAGGAACACCTTCATGGTGTCCACCTGGGCCACCACCAGCAGCAAGGTCACTACGCCGCCAATCACCATGCCCAGGCCCATCCAGGCGCCCAGCACGCGGCCTACCGCCAGGCGCATGCCCGTGGGCAGCAAGAGCCGCAGCGCGAGCAACACCACAAACATCGTCAACAAGAAGCCAAACGCGGCCATGAAAGGAATCACGAAGCCATTGTCACGGTACAACCAGGCCAGAAACCGATAGGCGGGATTCAGCTCTGCCATTTGCTGGTAGGTGGCAGGGCCCGGCAAATGCAGTTGGGCAAAATGTTCCGGCGTCATGGCCATGATGCCGACGCCGATCAAACCCACCACCACCGCGTAGAAACCACCGGCGCGCCACAGCGGCGCCAGCACACGGCGGTTTTCCACCTCCTTGGTCTCGGCCAGGCCGAACATCGCGTCAGGTTGCCGGCCCTGGGCAATCACCGTCTTGCCCGCACGCTCGCAGGCGTCGCCAATCAGCATCACCTGCATATCCTGGGTGAGGAGCAGTTCGCCCTGGCGGCGGGAGCTGCTGATCCATTCATGGTCGTCAGGGCGCTTCTTGCCGAACAGGTCGATACCCTCGGCAATCACTGTCACTTCACCGGTGGCGTCCTGCAGGCGGAAGTCATTGCAGCGAGCCTCGGCCGAGACCTGGCTCCAGCTCCAATCGCCATCCTTGTCTTTGGTGCCTTCTTCGATGACCCACACGTAACCGGCGCAAGGCTTGCCGTGGACCGGGGAGATCAGGGGCGAGTCGACGATCACCTTGCCGTTCACCTCCACCAGCCCCATGGCCAATGAGCGTATCTGGCTGGTGGCCAGGCGCTGTTCGGTGCGATAGAAATTGGGGCCGAAGCTGGCCAGCAGCCCGATCAGGATGCACACAGGAAAAAACAGCGCCACGAGGATCGTCGGGGCGTAGACCATCAGGCCAATAAAGCCGGCGAGAAAGACCAGTGCCACCAGGGTTTTCCACGCTGGTTTTTTTGTGACAACCCCTGCCTGGGTGGTTTTCATGCCCCCGGCACCTCAAGCTTCACGCCGTCGTAGCGGGTTTCTTCGGCGCTGATGGCCAGCAGCGGAATGCGCTGATAGCCGAGCATCTTGGCGAAGAACAGATCAGGAAAAATCGCGATGGCGATGTTGTAGAGGTTGACCGACTCATTGAAGAACTCGCGACGGTCGGCGATGCGTTCCTCCACCGCCGAGATCGCCTGCTGCAACTCGACCATGTTGGGGCCGGAGATCAGCGTCGGATAATTCTCGGCAACTGCAATCACCGACTTGAGCGCCGTATTGAGCTGGTTGGAGGCATCGACTTTATCGGTGAGGCTGCTGGCGTTGAGGTACGCGGTGCGGGCGTCGCTGAGGCGGGTGAACAGCGCGTTCTCATGGTTCATGGCGGTTTGCACCACGCGCATCAGGTCGGGAATCTGGTCTGCCCGCTGCTTGAGCAGCACGTCGATGTTGGCGAAGGCTTTATCCACATCGTTGCGGCGCATCACCAGGCCGTTGTAGACCCCCACCAGCCAGCCGACCAGGCCGACGACAATAATCAGCACGACGATACCGGCGATCAGCAGTTCGATGTTCATGGCGGCGGCATTCCCTGGCTAGTTATCCACAGGGCGCATTCTAGGGGTAAAGCAGGGGAATACTCCCGGAATTAGTCCACAGAAACGCCAAGACCCGATATCCGGTAGCCTGAAAAAGCAAAACCCCCGAAGAACGGGGGTTTTGGTGGTTCGGGTGCAGCTTATTCCACCGTCACCGACTTCGCCAGGTTACGCGGCTGGTCAACGTCGGTGCCCTTCAGCACAGCCACGTAATACGACAGCAGCTGCAGCGGGATGGTGTAGAGGATCGGCGACAGGGTGTCGTGGATGTGCGGCATGTTGATGACGTGGGTGCCTTCGCCATTGGTCATGCCGGCCTTCTCGTCGGCGAACACGATCAGTTGGCCGCCACGGGCGCGCACTTCCTGCAGGTTGGACTTGAGCTTCTCCAGCAGTTCGTTGTTCGGCGCGACGGTAACGACTGGCATGTCGTCATCCACCAGGGCCAGCGGACCGTGCTTGAGCTCACCGGCCGGGTAGGCTTCGGCGTGGATATAGGAGATTTCCTTGAGTTTGAGCGAACCTTCCATTGCCACCGGGTATTGCGCACCACGGCCGAGGAACAGGGTGTGGTGTTTGTCGGCGAACAGCTCAGCGACTTTCTCCACAGTGCTGTCCATGGCCAGGGCTTCACCCAGGCGGGCCGGCAGGCGGCGCAGTTCTTCGACCAGGTGTGCCTCGACGCCTTCGCCCAGCGTGCCGCGAACCTGGCCCAGGGACAGGGTCAGCAACAACAGGCCGACCAACTGGGTGGTGAAGGCCTTGGTGGATGCCACGCCGATTTCACGACCGGCCTGGGTCAGCAGGGTCAGGTCGGACTCGCGCACCAGGGAGCTGATGCCGACGTTGCAGATCGCCAGGCTGCCGAGGAAGCCCAGTTCCTTGGCGTTGCGCAGGGCGGCCAGGGTGTCGGCGGTTTCGCCGGACTGGGAGATGGTCACGAACAGAGTGTCGGGCTGCACCACCACCTTGCGGTAGCGGAATTCGCTGGCGACTTCGACCTGGCACGGGATGCCGGCCAGTTCTTCCAGCCAGTAACGGGCGACCATACCGGCGTGGTAGCTGGTGCCGCAGGCGACGATTTGCACGTTGCGCACTTTGGCGAACAGCTCGGCAGCTTGCGGGCCGAAGGCTTGCACCAATACCTGGTTCTGGCTCAGGCGACCTTCCAGGGTGCGTTGCACCACGGCCGGTTGCTCGTGGATTTCCTTGAGCATGAAGTGGCGGAACTCGCCCTTGTCGGCGGCTTCGGCGCCGTCACGATACTGCACGGCCTCACGTTCCACGGACTGGCCGTCAACGTCCCAGATCTGCACGCTTTCACGGCGGATTTCGGCGATGTCGCCTTCTTCCAGGTACATGAAGCGGTCAGTCACCTGGCGCAGGGCCAGTTGGTCGGAGGCGAGGAAGTTCTCGCCCAGGCCCAGGCCGATCACCAATGGGCTGCCACTGCGGGCGGCGACCAGGCGGTCAGGCTGGCTGGCGCTGATCACGGCCAGGCCATAGGCGCCATGCAGTTCCTTGACGGTGGCCTTGAGGGCATTGGTCAGGTCGCCGATGTCCTTGAGCTTGTGGTTCAGCAGGTGGGCGATGACTTCGGTGTCGGTGTCCGAGGTGAAGACATAACCCTGGCCCTTGAGTTGTTCACGCAGCACTTCGTGGTTTTCGATGATGCCGTTGTGCACAACCGCCAGGTCACCGGAGAAGTGCGGGTGGGCGTTGCGTTCGCACGGCGCGCCGTGGGTGGCCCAACGGGTGTGGGCGATACCCAGGCGGCCTACCAGCGGCTCACCGGCCAGTGCTTGTTCGAGTTCGCTGACCTTGCCCGGGCGACGCATGCGCTCAAGCTTGCCGGCGTTGGTGAAGAGCGCCACACCGGCGCTGTCGTAGCCACGGTATTCCAGGCGTTTGAGGCCTTCGAGCAAAATGGCAGTGACGTTTCGTTCAGCGACTGCGCCAACAATTCCACACATGGTTTCTCTCCTAGATGACTGCCGCGCAAATCAGCGTGATGCCGCGGGCTTGAATCTGGTCGCGGGCCTCAAGTGGCAGGCGATCATCGGTAATAAGGGTATGGACGCTGCTCCAGGGCAGTTCCAGGTTGGGGATCTTGCGGCCAATCTTGTCGGACTCGACCATCACCACCACTTCGCGGGCGACTTCGGCCATGACGCGGCTCAGCCCCAGTAATTCGTTGAAGGTGGTGGTGCCGCGCTCCAGGTCGATGCCATCGGCACCAATAAAGAGCTGGTCGAAATCGTAGGAACGCAGTACCTGTTCGGCGACCTGGCCCTGGAACGAGTCCGAATGCGGGTCCCAGGTGCCGCCGGTCATCAACAATACCGGCTCGTGTTCCAGGTCGCTCAAGGCGCTGGCCACGTGCAGGGAGTTGGTCATCACCACCAGGCCGGGCTGGTGCCCCAGTTCGGGGATCATGGCGGCGGTGGTGCTGCCGCTGTCGATGATGATGCGCGCGTGTTCCCGCAAACGCCGGACGGCCGCACGGGCGATGGCGCGCTTGTAGGCCGAAATGGGCTGTGCCGGATCACCGACCAGTTCCTGAGGCATGGTGATGGCGCCACCGTAGCGACGCAGCAACAGACCGTTACTTTCGAGGGCCGCCAGGTCCTTGCGGATGGTGACTTCCGAGGTTTCGAAACGCTTGGCCAATTCGTCCACGCTGACTTCACCTTGCTCGGTGAGCATGGCAAGGATGTTGTGGCGACGTTGGGGTGTATTTCGTTTCGACATGATGATGATAAGTTTCGTTTCGAAAGATAACGAAGGCAATCAAAACCTATTCATTCAAAATGGTCAAGCATGCGACTGAGTTTTTTGAATCAACACAGATAAAAATGTGGGAGCGGGCTTGCTCGCGAAGGCGGTGTGTCAGTCGGCGCATGTATCAACCGAAAGACCGCCTTCGCGAGCAAGCCCGCTCCCACATAAGTACCGCAGTGTTTCAGGGTTGTGGATAACTCAGGTCTTCTTGATTTTGACCGGGCGTTTCCAGCCGTCGATGTTGCGCTGGCGGGCGCGGGCGACGGCCAACTGGGACTTATCCACATCCTGGTTGATGGTGGAACCTGCGGCGGTGTTTGAACCATCACCGATAGTGACGGGGGCGATCAGCGAGTTGTTGGAGCCGATAAACACGTCTTCGCCAATGGTCGTCTGGTACTTGTTGGCGCCGTCGTAATTGCAGGTGATGGCGCCTGCGCCGATATTGCTGCGGGCACCGATCACTGCATCACCGAGGTAGGCCAGATGGCCGGCCTTGGCGTCGTCGCCCATCCGGGCGTTTTTCAGTTCTACAAAGTTACCCACATGGGCGCGAGCGCCCAGCACGCTGCCCGGACGCAAACGCGCGAACGGACCGGCATCACTGCCCTCGCCCATCACCGCACCGTCGATATGGCTGTTGGCCTTGATCACCACACCCTTGCGCAGGGTGCTGTCCTTGATCACGCAGTTCGGCCCGATCACCACGTCGTCTTCAATGACCACGCGGCCTTCGAGGATCACGTTGATATCGATCAGCACGTCGCGGCCAACGGTGACGTCCCCCCGCACATCGAAACGTGCCGGATCACGCAGCGTCACGCCCAGCGCCATCAGGCGGCGGCCTTCACGCAGTTGGTAGTGACGCTCCAGCTCCGCCAGTTGCTTGCGGTCGTTGGCGCCCTGCACTTCCATCGGGTCGTGGGGCTGTTCGGTGGCGACCACCAGGCCATCGCTGACGGCCATCTCGATGACGTCGGTCAGGTAGTACTCGCCCTGGGCGTTGTTGTTGGACAAGCGGCTCATCCAGTCAGCCAGGCGGTCAGCCGGCACCGCGAGGATGCCGGTGTTGCCTTCAGTGATGGCGCGCTGGGCTTCGCTGGCGTCTTTATGCTCGACGATGGCCGCGACCTTGCCGTCAGCGTTGCGCACGATGCGACCGTAGCCGGTCGGGTCATCCAGCTCGACAGTGAGCAAGCCCATCTGGCCTGGCACCACGTGCTTGAGCAGGCGCTGCAAGGTTTCCACTTCGATCAGCGGCACGTCTCCGTAGAGGATCAGCACGGTGTCGGCCTTGATGAACGGCACGGCCTGCGCGGTGGCATGGCCGGTACCCAATTGCTTGTCCTGCAATACGAAATTCAGGTCATCCGCCGCCAGCCGCTCACGCACCACATCGGCACCGTGGCCGATCACCACATGAATGCGCTGTGGATCCAGCTGCCGGGCGCTGTGGATAACATGGCCAAGCATGGAGTTGCCGGCAACCGGGTGCAGCACCTTGGGCAGGGCCGAACGCATGCGGGTGCCCTGGCCTGCGGCAAGAATTACGATTTCGAGAGACATGAATGGCTACCAATCCTGGGCGGTCAGACTTCAGACCAAAGAAGTGTTTTGCAAAAAAAGAAAAAGGGTAGCCGAGGCTACCCTTTTTAATCAATCACGCATGAGGCTTGACGGCTTAGCCGCCAAACTTCTTGCGGATCTGCTGGACGGTGCGCAGCTGAGCTGCGGCCTCGGCCAGACGTGCAGCAGCAGAACCGTAGTCGAAATCTGCGCCTTTTTCGTTCAGGGCCTTCTCGGCAGCCTTGACGGCTTCCTGAGCGGAGGCTTCATCCAGGTCGGCAGCACGTTGCACGGTGTCGGCAAGTACCTTGACCATGTTCGGCTGAACCTCGAGGAAACCACCGGAGATGTAAAACACCTCCCGTTCCCCGCCCAGCTTGGTCAGAGTGATCGGACCAGGCTTCAAGGATGTAATCAATGGCGCGTGGCCAAAGTTAATACCCAGGTCGCCCAGTTCGCCGTGTGCAATCACACTCTCGATCTGACCGGAGAAGATTTCCCCTTCCGCGCTGACGATATCGCAATGGAATGTCATAGCCATCTGCTTGCCTCAACCTGATTAGCGCCCGTTACCGGGCGCCGGAATTACAGTTTCTTGGCTTTCTCGATCGCTTCTTCGATGCCGCCAACCATGTAGAACGCTTGTTCTGGCAGGTGGTCGTAGTCACCGTTGAGGATGCCTTTGAAGCCAGCAATGGTGTCTTTCAGGGAAACGTATTTACCCGAGGCACCGGTGAAGACTTCAGCCACGAAGAACGGCTGCGACAAGAAGCGCTGGATCTTACGAGCGCGGGATACCAACTGCTTGTCGGTTTCCGACAGCTCGTCCATACCCAGGATCGCAATGATGTCCTTCAGTTCTTTGTAACGCTGCAGAACGTACTGGACGCCGCGAGCGGTGTCGTAGTGTTCCTGGCCGATGACGTTCGGGTCCAGCTGGCGCGAAGTCGAGTCCAGTGGATCGACCGCTGGGTAGATACCCAGGGAGGCGATGTCACGGGACAGTACGACGGTGGCGTCCAAGTGGGCGAACGTGGTCGCTGGCGACGGGTCAGTCAAGTCATCCGCAGGTACGTATACCGCTTGGATCGAGGTGATCGAACCGTTTTTGGTCGAAGTGATACGCTCTTGCAGAGTACCCATCTCTTCGGCCAGGGTCGGCTGGTAACCTACTGCAGAAGGCATACGGCCCAGCAGTGCGGATACTTCAGTACCGGCCAGGGTGTAACGATAGATGTTGTCGACGAACAGCAGAACGTCGTTACCTTCGTCACGGAACTTCTCGGCCATGGTCAGGCCGGTCAGTGCTACGCGCAGACGGTTACCCGGCGGCTCGTTCATCTGACCGTAAACCAGTGCCACTTTGTCCAGAACGTTGGAATCCTTCATCTCGTGGTAGAAGTCGTTACCCTCACGAGTACGCTCACCCACACCGGCGAACACGGAATAACCGCTGTGCTCGATGGCGATGTTACGGATCAGTTCCATCATGTTTACGGTTTTGCCTACACCGGCACCACCGAACAGACCGACTTTACCGCCCTTAGCGAACGGGCAAACCAGGTCGATAACCTTGATGCCGGTTTCCAGCAGGTCGTTGCCGCCCGCTTGTTCCGCGAAGGAAGGCGCAGGACGGTGAATGCCCCAGCGCTCTTCGGTGTCGATTGGACCGGCTTCGTCGATCGGGTTACCGAGGACGTCCATGATCCGGCCCAGGGTCGCTTTACCGACCGGTACGGAGATGGCTGCGCCAGAGTCAGTGACTTCCAGACCGCGCTTCAAGCCTTCGGTGGAACCCATTGCAATGGTACGAACCACGCCGTCGCCCAGCTGCTGCTGAACTTCCAGGGTGGTGCCTGCATCGCTTTTGACTTTCAAAGCGTTGTAGATGCTCGGTACGCTGTCGCGTGGGAATTCCACGTCGATAACGGCGCCGATGATTTGAACGATACGTCCGCTACTCATAGCTGGATCCTCTGAATATTTGAACCGTTAAACCGCGGCAGCGCCGCCGACGATTTCCGAGATCTCTTGGGTGATCGCAGCCTGACGCGCCTTGTTGTAGATCAGCTGCAAATCGCTGATCAAATCACCGGCGTTGTCGGTAGCGTTCTTCATCGCGATCATCCGCGCAGCTTGTTCAGCCGCGTTGTTCTCGACCACCGCCTGGTACACCTGCGACTCCACGTAGCGCACCATCAAGCCGTCAAGCATCTCTTTGGCGTCTGGTTCGTAGAGGTAGTCCCAGTGGTGCTTGAGTTCTTGTTCCGGGGCGGCCACCAATGGAATCAACTGCTCCACGGTAGGCTGTTGCGTCATGGTGTTGATGAACTTGTTGGATACCACGGAGAGGCGGTCAATCCGGCCTTCCAGGTATGCATCCAGCATCACCTTGACGCTGCCGATCAAATCATTGATCGACGGTTCTTCACCCAGGTGGCTGATAGCTGCAACGACGTTACCGCCGAAGTTGCGGAAAAAGGCCGCACCCTTGCTACCGACCACACACAGATCGATCTCGACGCCTTTTTCGCGGTTTACCGCCATGTCCTTGACCAGGGCCTTGAACAGGTTGGTATTCAAACCACCGCACAAACCACGGTCACTGCTCACCACGACATAACCGACGCGCTTTACTTCGCGATCGATCATGAACGGGTGGCGATATTCCGGGTTGGCGTTGGCCAGATGACCAATAACCTGGCGGATACGCTCCGCGTAGGGACGGCTAGCAGCCATGCGCATTTGTGCCTTGCGCATTTTGCTGACCGCCACTTTTTCCATGGCGCTGGTGATCTTTTGCGTGCTTTTGATGCTCGCAATCTTACTGCGAATCTCTTTTGCGCCTGCCATGTAACACCTATCAGGTTAGCAAGCGGGAGCCTCGCGGCCCCCGCTGCGGCTTACCAGGTTTGGGTGGCCTTGAACTTCTCGATACCGGCTTTGATGCCAGCGTCGATGTCGTCATTGAAGTCACCCTTCACGTTGATCTTCGCCATCAATTCGGCGTGATC
>NZ_JBIUVK010000012.1:0-149534 GCF_044742865.1 Pseudomonas sp. NPDC087814
AACGCAGGCTTTGGAGCGTGGGTAACCCGGCAGGACGCCGGGTTAGCCGTCCTGGGCCAGGGATGGCCCATGACGGCGGCCCACGGTCCAAAGCCTGCGTGAGGGCACACCGAGCCTAGGCGAGGTGCCGAGTGGTGGGGAAAGAGCGTTTTGCTTACTTTTGCGCTGTTCAAAAGTGAGCCGCTGTAAGAGCGGAACCAATGGCGGCCATCACCCAAATAACGGATATACACCCACAACCAAGCGTAAATACCAACCCCACAACGTCAAAGTTTGTAATCAGTATCCGTACGCTCCAATTGCCGAATCAACGCATTCCAGTGCCGCGCCACCCCCGGCCCATCCCCGCTCTTGAACACTTCTGCCTGCTTCTCCACCTTGGCCACCACCTCCGCCGGCGGAAAGATCAACTCGGCATTCCCCCCCGCCTGCGCCGCAATCTGGATATTGCACGCCCGCTCCAGCCCCTGCAGCTGCTGGAACGCATGCTCCACACTCACCCCCGCCGTCAGCAATCCATGGTTGCGCAAGATCATCACACTCTTGTCCCCCAGGTCCGCCACCAACCGCTCACGCTCATCCAGGTCAAGGGCCACACCTTCATACCCGTGGTACGCAACGCGCCCGGAAAACCCGATGGAATGCTGGGAGATCGGCAACAACCCGCCCTTCTGCGCCGACACCGCAATACCGTCGCGCGTATGCGTATGCAGCACGGCCTGCAAATCGTGGCGAGCCCCATGGATAGCGCTGTGGATCACATAGCCCGCATAGTTGATCCCCAGGCCCGTAGGGTCATCGACAATCGTGCCGTCGATATCCACCTTGACCAGATTCGAAGCGCTGATCTCATCGAACAACAGCCCGTAGGCATTGATCAGGAAATGCTCCTCAGGCCCCGGAACCCGGGCGGAGAAGTGCGTGTAGATGTGGTCGGTCCACTTGTACAAGGCCGCCAGCCGATAGGCCGCCGCAAGTTTAACGCGCACCTCCCACTCTTCCGGGGTAACCCGCTGGCGGACGTTGTTCGAGACACTGGAGATCGAGGTGACGCTGCTCATGGCAAAACTTCCTGGATGGCCTTAAGGACTTCCAGGCAAGCCTAGGGGATGACCAAAAATAATAAAAAGTACATTTTAATCTAAGCTAATTATTATTTTTTTTCATATCACGTCGCATTGCGCACCTTGTGCAACGACGCCGCCACCAGCTTGCCAAACGCGTCCACCGGCCCTTGCAGGTTGCCCAGGAAATGCGGGTAGATCAGCCACAGGTCCATCACCGGCTTGAAATCCTTCAGTGGCATGGCCGCCAGTTGATCGCGATGGGCACTGCGCTCCAGCAGCGGGCGTGGCACCAGGCCGAGGCCCAGGCCGTCAGCCACCAGGCCCAGTTGCAGCTCGGTGCCGAAGGTCTCCAGGTTGACCCGCAACGCCAGGCCCTGGTCCGACAGGGTGCGTTGCAACCCGGCACGGAAACCGCAGCCATCCGGGTTCAGGATCCAGCCATTCTGGTACACGTCCGCCAGCTTGCAGGGCTTCTTCGGCAGTTGGGCCTTGGCACACACCACCACCAGTTCCATCTTGCCGATGGACTCGCCGACGATGTTGTCCGGGAAGATCTTGCCCGCCGGAAACAGCGCCGCCGCCGCGTCCAGTTCGCCGCGCTCGATCTTGCCCACCAGTTGGCTGCCCCAGCCGGTAGCCACCTGGGCCCGCAGCTCGGGGAATTCACTGCGCAGGTGCTTGAGGGCGTCCAGCAACACCACGTCGCCAATGGTCTGCGGCACCCCCAGGCGCAGCAGGCCGGTGGGCGGCGCGTCGGTGGCCACCAGTTCACGCAGGGCGTCCATTTCCCGAAGGATCGAACGGCACTGTTCATACACCCGCGTTCCGATCAAAGTAGGCTTGAGCGGCTTGGTGTTGCGGTCGAACAACTCCACCCCCAGCGCCTGCTCGAAGTTCTGCACGCGACGGGTAATGGCCGGCTGGGTCAGTTGCAGCGACTCGGCGGCATGGCTGATGGACTGGCAACGAATCACTTCGACAAAGGCATCGATATCGTCAATTTTCATTTGGGCCGCACATAGAGAACAGTCATTAAGATGTGTGAAAAGCATAGTTCCATAAACGGTGGCTGGATAGCCCAACCCCCGGATCGATAACGTCTAACGCTATTCAAACCGGTTCTAAATTACTTTCCGCTATAACCTAATCATTAAAAAATAGCATATTAACTATAAACATTATGCTTAGATAAACCCATCACCACGAACCACCCACGATGGAATTGTCATGACCCAGGCCCGACACCCGGAGAGACTCAGAGCATTCATTGGCGCCCTGGCGGAATTGATCGACGGCAACCCTCGCGAAGGCGACCTGCTGCACCGCGGCGGCAAGCTACTGGCGCAACTGGTCAGCCACGATGACTGGCTGCCGGACGAGTTTGCCCAACCCGACCCCGAGCGTTATCAGCAATTCCTGCTGCACGCCGATTCGCGCCAGCGCTTCAGCATCGTCAGCTTTGTGTGGGGGCCGGGGCAGACCACGCCGATCCATGACCATCGCGTGTGGGGGCTGATCGGCATGCTGCGCGGTTCCGAGTATTCCCAGGGCTTTGAGCGTAACGCCGAGGGCGCACTGGTCGCCGACGGCAAGCGCATCCAGCTGGAACCCGGCCAGGTGGAAGCCGTGTCGCCGAAGATCGGTGACATCCATCAAGTCAGCAATGCCTTCAGTGACCAGGTGTCCATCAGCATTCATGTGTATGGCGCCAACATCGGTGCGGTGCGCCGCGCCGTGTACCAGCCGGACGGCAGCGAGAAACTGTTTATCTCCGGTTATTCCAACGCTTTTCTCCCGAACATCTGGGATTTGTCCAAAGACGCCCTGTCCAAAGAGAGCCCTGCCCCATGACTCTATCGAACCGCAGCTTCGCCCAGATTCGCCAGGCCCTCCTGGACCGTGAAGAAGTCGCCCTTGTGGATGTGCGCGAGGAAGCGCCTTTCGCCGAATCCCACCCGCTGTTCGCCGCGAATATCCCGCTGTCAAAACTGGAACTGGAAGTGTATTCACGCATCCCACGCCGGGATACACAGGTGACGGTGTACGACAACGGTGAAGGCCTGGCACAGATCGCCGCCCAGCGCTTGCAGGCGCTCGGCTATACCGAGGTCAGCCTGCTGGAAGGCGGCCTGGACGGTTGGCGCAGCGCCGGTGGCGAGCTGTTTATCGACGTCAACGTGCCAAGCAAATCCTTTGGCGAGCTGGTGGAAAGCCAGCGCCACACACCGTCGCTGGCGGCTGAAGAAGTGCAGGCGTTGCTCGACAGCAACGCCGACGTGGTGGTGCTCGACGCCCGCCGCTTCGATGAATACCAGACCATGAGCATTCCCACCGGCATCAGCGTGCCCGGCGCCGAACTGGTGCTGCGCGCCCGTGAGCTGGCACCGGACCCGGCCACGCGCATTATCGTCAACTGCGCCGGGCGTACCCGCAGCATCATCGGCACCCAGTCGCTGATCAATGCCGGCATCGCCAACCCGGTGTCTGCCCTGCGCAACGGCACCATCGGCTGGACCCTGGCCGGGCAGAAGCTGCAACACGGCCAGGCTCGACGCTTCGCGCCGACCTCGGAAGAACACCGCCAGATCGCCGCCAGGGACGCCCGCCAAGTCGCCGACAAGGCCCGCGTAGGCCGCGCCACCCTCGCCGACCTGCAACGCTGGCAGCAGGAAGCGACGCGCACCACTTACCTGTTCGACGTACGCACCCCGGAAGAATTCGAAGCCGGCCACCTGCCCGGCTCGCGCTCCACACCGGGCGGCCAACTGGTGCAGGAAACCGATCACGTCGCCAGCGTACGCGGCGCCCGGCTGGTACTGGTGGATGACGACGGCGTGCGGGCCAATATGTCTGCGTCCTGGCTCGCACAACTGGGTTGGGAAGTGCATGTGCTGGATGACCTGCAACCTGCGCACTTCAGCGAACCGGGGGCCTGGGTTGCCCCCGTCCCGGCGCCGCAACAGGCCGAACTCATCAGCCCGCACACCCTCGCCGAATGGCAGGTTCATGGCGACACCGCAGTACTGGATTTCACCGCCAGCGCCAACTACGTCAAGCGCCACATTCCCGGTGCCTGGTGGGCGTTGCGCGGGCAGTTGCCCGAAGCCTTGCGCAAGGTGCCTGCTGCCGAACGCTACGTGTTGACCTGTGGCAGCAGCCAGCTGGCGCGCCTCGCGGTGGCGCAAGTCGAAGCGCTGACCGGCAAGCCCGTGTTCCTGCTGCAGGACGGCACTGCCAGCTGGATCGCCGCGCAACTGCCGCTGGAGGAAGGCGAGACCCGCCTCGCTTCACCGCGCATCGACCGCTACCGCCGCCCGTACGAAGGCACCGACAATCCGAAGGAAGCCATGCAGGCCTACCTCGACTGGGAGTTCGGCCTGGTGGACCAGCTGGCCCGCGACGGCACCCACGGGTTTTATGTGATCTGAACACCCCCAGGAGCGAGCCCGCTCGCTCCTCTTCCCACTGCCAGCCGACCCCTTCTCCAGGCGGAGGCGACTGAACGCAAGACCTAGCCTGGAGCCCGCCTGATGCGCTTTACCCTTGCCCTTTTACTGGCCGCCCTCACCCTGGGTGCGACTTGCCAGGCCGCCGACCTGCAGCCCCTGCGAGTGGCCAACCAGAAATCCACCATCAAGGCGCTGCTGGAAGTCGCCGGCGAAACCCGGGATGTGCCCTACGAAATCCAGTGGTCCGAGTTCCCCGCCGCCGCACCGCTGGGCGAAGCCCTCAACGCCGGGGCCGTGGACATCGGCGCGCTGGGGGATGCGCCCTACGTGTTCGCCCTCGGTGCCGGAGCACCGCTGAAGGTGGTGAGCATCATCCACGCCGAAGGCCGCAACACCACCGCGCTGATTGTTCCGAAAGATTCCCCGATCCACGATCTTGCCGACCTCAAGGGCAAGCGCATCGTCACCACCCGCGGCTCCATCGGGCACTTCCTGGCGATCAAGGCGCTGCGCAGCGCCGGCCTTTCCACCCACGACGTGCAGTTCATCTTCCTGCTGCCCAGCGAGTCACGGCTGGTGCTGGATAACGGCACCGCCGATGCCTGGTCGACCTGGGACCCCTACACCACCGTGGTCACCAGCCAGAGCCAGGCAAGGGTCCTTGCCAGCGGCAACAACCTGCTGAGCAATCACCTGTACCTCGCCGCCACCAGCAAGGCGATTGCCGACAAGCGCGTGCAGCTGGACGACTTCGTGGCCCGGGTCGACCGCGCCTACCGCTGGAGCAACGATCACCCGCAGGCGTTCGCCGCCGCCATGGCCAAAATCACCGGCTTGCCGCTGGAGGTGCACGTAGCCGTGGCCAACGCCACCCATATGCAACCGGTGGCGATTGACGACTCGGTGATCAGCGGCCTGCAAACCACCGCCGACATCTATCAGGACGAAGGCCTGCTGACCAAACACATCGACGTCTCCCAAGGCTTCGACAAAAGCTTCAACGCCAAACGTGCCCCGCTTACCCAGGCTTCCCGCTAAAAGGAGAGAGAACATGAGCAAACGCCAACTGAAACTCGGTGCCATGGTGCACGGCGTCGGTCACGGCTGGGGCGAATGGCGCCACCCGCAGGCGCAACCCAATGCCAGCGTCAACTTCGGGTTCTACAAGCATCAGACGCAACTGGCCGAAGGCGCGAAGTTCGACTTCGTGTTCATCGCCGACAGCCTGCATATCCATGAAAAATCCA
Organism: Pseudomonas sp. NPDC087814; assembly: GCF_044742865.1. Lineage (NCBI taxonomy): Bacteria > Pseudomonadati > Pseudomonadota > Gammaproteobacteria > Pseudomonadales > Pseudomonadaceae > Pseudomonas > Pseudomonas sp. NPDC087814. The sequence continues at coordinate 5,764 of NZ_JBIUVK010000012.1, forward strand.
GCCCGCACTACCTCAACCGTTTTGAACCGCTGACCATTCTTTCGGCCCTGGCGGCCCTGACCTCGAACATCGGCCTGGTGGCGACCGTCACCGTGAGCTACACCGAACCGTTCCAGGTGGCGCGCCAGTTCGCCTCCCTGGACCACATCAGCGGCGGCCGCGCCGGCTGGAACGTGGTCACTTCGTGGCTCAGCGGCACCGCCGACAACTTCGGCAAGGCCGAGCACCCGCCCCACGCCGTGCGCTACCGCATCGCCAGGGAGCACGTGAATGTGGTCAAGGGCCTGTGGGATTCCTGGGAAGACGATGCCTTTGCGTACAACAAGCAAAGCGGCGAATTTTTCACCCCTGGCAAGCTGCATGCACTGGAACACAAAGGCGAGTTTTTCTCGGTCAAGGGCCCGCTGAATATCGCCCGCTCGCGCCAGGGCCAGCCGGTGATTTTCCAGGCGGGCACTTCCGAGGACGGGCGCAATTTTGCCGCCGAAAACAGCGACGCGATTTTTGTCCATGCCGAGACCTTCGACGAAGCCAAAGCCTACGCCCAGGACTTGAAGAAACGCGCCCGCAGTTTTGGCCGTGATGCTGATCAGTTGTCGATCCTGCCGGGCATCCGGCCGATTGTTGGCCGCGACGAAGCCGAGGTGGAAAGCCGCTATCAGCAAGCTGTGGAGCTGGTGACCGTCGAGGACGCAATCGTCGCCCTGGGCCGCCCGTTCAACGACCACGATTTCAGCAAGTACCCGCTGGACGAACCCTTCCCGGAACTCGGCGACCTGGGCTCCAACAGCCAGAAAGGCGGCTCCGACCGCATCAAGCAACTGGCCCGCGATGAACGCCTGACCCTGCGGGAAGTGGCCCTGCGGTTCTCCCGGCCCAAGCGCGATTTTGTCGGTACCCCGGAGCAGGTCGCCGACGCGATCCAGACCTGGTTCGAAGCCGGCGCGGCCGACGGCTTCATCATCAATTCACTGCTGCCGGACGGCTTGCAGTACTTCACCGAGCTGGTAGTGCCGGTGCTGCAACAACGCGGGCTGTTGCGCAGCGAATACAGCGGCGCCACCCTGCGGGAAAACCTTGGCCTGGACGTGCCGGCGAACCGCTACAGCACCCCGTTCGAAACTCAACCAACGCAGATCGCCATCTGACCAGGGCACGACCATGACGAACACGATCAAACACGGACAGTTCAATCGTCGCGGCTTCCTGGGTGCCAGTTCGATTGCCCTTGGCGCGCTGGGCCTCGCCTCGCTGGTGCCCCGGGCTTTCGCTGCACCTGCGAAGCTCTCGGACCTGACCCTGGCCGTCGCCACCTACCGTGGCCAGGACTCGTACTTCACCGACGACGCCGGCACTTCCAACACGCCCTATAAAGTCGACTACGCCGAGTTCGCCGGCGGCAACCTGATCGTCGAAGCGCTGGCCTCCGGCAGCCTGGACATTGGCGGCATGAGCGAGATCCCGCCGATCTTCTCGATCCAGAGCCACCGCGAGCCTAAGCTGATTGCGGTGCTGCAAGGTGACGTGAATAACCAGGTGATCCTGATTCCCAAGGAGTCGAAAATTGAATCCATCGCCCAGTTGAAAGGCAAGCGTGTGGGCTATGTGCGCTCCACCACCTCGCACTACTTCTTGATCAAGGCCTTGAAGGAGCAAGGGCTGACCTTCAACGACATCACCCCCGTGGCACTCACGCCACAGGACGGTTTCAGCGCGTTCCAGAGTGGCCAGCTGGACGCCTGGGTGATCTACGGGGTGTTTATCCAGCTGGCGAAATTCCGCAGCGGCGCCCGGGTATTGAAAACCGCCCTCGGCTACCTCTCCGGCAACTACCTGATCGGCGCCCGCCCCGCCGCCCTGGAAGACCCACTGCGCAAACAGGCGATCCAGGATTACTTGCAGCGCCAGGCGCGCACGCTGGAATGGATGAACAACAACCCTGAGCCGTGGGCTGAAAAATCGGCGAAGTTGCTCGGTGTAGACAAGGCAGTGTTCCTCGACGTGTACAACAACCGCAGCCAGCCCTACAGCGTGATCGAGGTGAACGACCAGGCCATCGCTTCGCAACAGGAAGTGGCGGACCTGTTCTTCAATGCCGGGGTATTGAACGAGCGGCTGGATGTCAGCCCGTTGTGGGACCGGCAGTTCAAGTTGCTGCCGATATAACCCGCCTTCGAAAACGCCGAATAACCCATGTGGGAGCGGGCTTGCTCGCGAAAGCGGTGGATCAGCCAACGGATGTGCAACCTGACACACCGCTTTCGCGAGCAAGCCCGCTCCCACATTTTGAACGAGTACACCCATCATGAGCCTTTCTTCTCAACCGTCACTGCGCTCCGTGGAAGTGGCCAATTTCGAAGCCTTGCTGGAACGCCTCAGCGCCCAGCTCGCCGCCACTGCACACAGCGTTGATGAAAGCGGCACCTTCCCCCACGACAACTTCAAGCTGCTGCACGAACACGGCCTCGTCGCCCTGACCGTGCCCAAGGCCCTCGGCGGTGGCGGTGCCAACCTGAGCCAGGCGCGCAAGGCCATCAGCGCGATTGCCAAGGGCGAGCCGTCCACCGCGTTGATCCTGGTGATGCAGTACCTGCAACACACGCGCCTGCAAGACAGCAAAACCTGGCCGCCCGCCCTGCGCATCCAGGTCGCCGAAGACGCTGTGCGCAATGGGGCGCTGATCAATGCCCTGCGCGTCGAACCCGATCTCGGCACCCCGGCCCGTGGCGGCCTGCCCGCGACCATCGCCCGGCGTACCGCCGCCGGCTGGCGCATCAGCGGGCGCAAGATCTACTCCACCGGCAGCCATGGCCTGAGCTGGTTCAGCGTGTGGGCCCGCAGCAGCGATGAAGACCCGTTGGTAGGCGCCTGGCTGGTGCCCAGGGACAGCCCCGGCATCAGCATCATCGACACCTGGGACCACCTCGGCATGCGCGCCACCTGCAGCCATGAAGTGGTGTTCGACAACGTGCTGGTGCCGCTGGACCACGCGGTCAGCGTCAGCCCCTGGAGTGCACCGCAGGCGGAACTGGACGGTGACGGGTTCCTGTGGATGTCGGTACTGCTCTCATCGGTGTACGACGCCGTGGCCCAGGCCGCGCGCGACTGGCTGGTGGACTGGCTGGAACAACGCAAGCCGTCCAACCTCGGCGCCGCGCTGTCGACCTTGCCGCGCTTTCAGGAGACCGTCGGGCATATCGACACTCTGCTGTTTGCCAACCGCAGCCTGCTGGACGCCGCCGCCGACGGGCACACCCCGGCAGCCCACGCCGCACAGATCAAATACCTGGTGACCGGCAACGCGATCCGTGCCGTCGAGTTGGCCATCGAGGCGTCCGGCAATCCCGGCCTGTCCCGACACAGCCCACTGCAGCGGCATTACCGCGACGTGCTGTGCAGCCGCGTGCATACCCCGCAGAACGACGCGGTGCTGCAAGGCGTCGGCAAGGCCGTCTTCGCTCAACGACATAAGGAACGCCCATGAGCCAGGTGATTATCGCCAGCCAGCTGGACGAAGATTTCAATCAAGTCATCCGCCAGCGCCTGGCCCTCACGCACCCCGGTGCCGAGGTGATCAGCGTGCCGGCCGGTGTGCCCAGCGACTTGCCGGCCCAGGCCAATATCCTGCTGGCCCGGCCGATCAATGTGCGCGGCTACACCGCGCCGGACACACCGCCACCGGGTTGGCCGTACGGCGTGCAGTGGATCCAGGTGGTGTCGTCGGGCATCGACTTCTATCCCAGGTGGCTGTTCAACGGGCCGCCGGTGAGCACCTCACGGGGCAGCGCCGCCGAAAACCTCGCCGAGTTCGCCCTCGCGGCAATCTTCGCGGCGGCCAAGCATTTGCCGGATATCTGGGTAAAGGATGCCCAGTGGCAGTTCACCCCGCTGCGCCCGCTCAAGGGCACCACCCTGGGGATTCTCGGGTTTGGCGCGATTGGCCGCAGCCTGGCGCAGAAGGCTCATGGGTTGGGGATCAAGGTGGTGGCATTACGCCAAAGTGACACGCCGTTTGACGTGGAGGGTGTGGACGCGGCGCGGGATATCCATGACCTGTTTGCGCGTTCCGATCACCTGGTGCTGGCAGCGCCACTGACGGAGGCCACACGGCATATCGTCGATCGGGAGGCGCTGGCGAATGCCAAGCCAGGGTTGCACCTGATCAATATTGCCCGGGGAGGATTGGTGGATCATGAGGCGCTGCTGGAGGCGCTGGACAGCGGCCATATCGGGCTGGCTTCGCTGGATGTGACCGAGCCCGAGCCATTGCCGGACGGGCATGCGTTGTATGGGCATCCGAGGGTCAGGGTGTCGCCGCATACGTCGGCGATTTCGACCAATAGCCGGCATGACATTGCGGACAGTTTCCTGGGCAATCTGGAAAGGTATCTGAGCGATCGGCCGCTGGAAAACCTCGCTGATACCCAACGCGGTTACTAAACCCAACAGAGATCAAAATGTGGGAGCGGGCTTGCTCGCGAATGCGGTGTTTCAGTCACTATCAATGTTGACTGAGCGACCGCATTCGCGAGCAAGCCCGCTCCCACATTTGTTTTTTGTAGGCTGAAAAATATCATCAGCCTTACGCATCACATTCAAACCAATACATACCTGTTTTTTATAATTAACTTATAGCTAATCGGACTTTTACGCCCGGCATTTATACAAATACTGTTACATCCAGTACCGACCCCTGACCAGGTGGAGGCCCAATTTTGCCTAAACCGTCAACCACCTCAGGGGTCCATCATGAGTCCTACCGCCGTACCCAATCGCCTGGCACTGGCCATCTCCCTCGCCCTGTTCGGCCTCGCCGTTCACGCCGACGACACCGCCCTGCCGGTGGTCAATGTCACCGCCGAGCACCGCAGCGAAGACCTGCAAAAAACCCCGCTGGCGATTTCCGCGTTTGATGAAAAGGCCCTGGAAGACAAGCAGATCAACAGCGTGCGCGACCTCTCGGGCCAGGTGCCGAACCTGACACTCAGCCGCCAGTCGATCTCCTACAGCGCGCAGACCTACGGCATTCGCGGTATCGGTGAAACCGACCCGATCCAGGAAGCCGCCGTCGCCGTGTATGCCGATGACCTGTACATCCCGCGTGCGATTTCGTCGATGCTCGACTTCAACGATGTGGAGCGTGTCGAAGTGCTGCGCGGGCCCCAGGGCACCCTGTACGGGCGCAACAGCAGCGCCGGTGCGATCCGCGTGATCACCCGCGATCCGACCCAGGAAACCCGTGGTTTTGTAGAGCTGGGCGCCGGCAACTACGACGCGCAGAACGCACGCCTGCTGATCAGCGGCCCGCTGGTGGACAACGCGCTGTTCGGCAGTTTCTCGGCGATCCGCCTGAGCCGCGACGGCACCGTCTCCGACCCCACCCGGGGCAAGGATGTAAACAACGTCGACATCCAGTCCTACCGCGGCAAGCTGCGCTACAATCCGGTGGATTCGCCGTGGGATGTGCAACTGACCCTGGCCGGTACCTTCGACCGGGGCGACACCACCAGCTACACGCCTTTCGACGCCAACGGGCATTTCGACAAATTCAAGAGCTACAGCAGCCTCGACCCGAAAAACCGCCTGGACCAGGGCAGCTCGGTACTGCGGGCGATTTACGCGATCAATGACAACCTGAACTTCAAATCGGTGACCGCCTACTCGGCGTTCCACCAACCGGTGGACTACGACAACTCAGGGCAAGCCGCGCTGATCCAGAACAACCTGATTCTCTACAAGCAGAACTATGCGACCCAGGAGTTCCAGCTCAACGGCGACTACGACGATTTCAGCTTCAGCACCGGGGTGTACCTGTACCGCGAGAAGTTCGACGCCGACCGCGACAACCTTACCTATTCCATCGCCCGCAATCGGGTGATCGGCCAGGGCCAATACAGCACCACCAACACCGAAAGCTATGCGCTGTATGGCCAGGGCACCTACAAGCTGACGCAACAACTGTCGCTGATCGCCGGCCTGCGCTTTACCCGCGAGCACAAGAATTTCGACTTCACCAACTACGCGATCAACACCGACCGGCAAATCACCGGCACCAACTTCACCGCCGAGTCGAGCAAATCCTGGCAGTCCACCAGCCCGAAGATCGGCTTCGAATACGCCTGGACCCCGCACCTGAACCAGTACGCCTACGTCGCCAAGGGCTTCAAGGCCGGTGGCTACGACAACCGCGCCCCCACCCAGGCCGCCGCCGAACAGGCGTTCTCCCCGGAAGACGTGACCACCTGGGAAACCGGGGTCAAGGGCGACTTCTTCGACCAGCGCCTGCGGGCCAACGTCGCGCTGTTCTACAACGACTACAAAGACCTGCAAACCAACGCCTATGACCCGGCGCTGGGGGTGAGCCTGCGCACCAACGTCGGCCGTGCCCACACCTACGGCGTGGAGCTGGAAACCCTCACCGCCCTGAGCCGCGACCTGCAACTGACCGCCAACGTCGGCTACCTGCAAAGCAAGTACGACGACTTCCAGAACGCCAGCGGTGCCGGGGTGGATGCCAACGGCAAGCAATTGGTGTTCTCGCCACGCTGGAACGCGAGCGTTGGCCTGAACTACACCATCCCGGCCGGGCTGCCGGGCACCTGGCTGGCAGGCACCGATGCGCAGTTCCAGACCAAGTCCTACGCCAACGCATTGAACGACGACATCCAGGAAATCCCGCAACAGACCTTCTGGAACGCCAACACCCGCTACATCAGTGGCGACGGCCACTGGACCACCACCCTGGCGGTGAAAAATCTGCTGGACCGCGCCTACCCGCAGTCGGTGGGCTACGTGCCCTCCAGCGGCGCCCGCTACTACTCGGTCAACGACCCGCGAACCCTGTTGCTGACCGTGCGCTACGACCTCTGACAAACCGCTATCTCAAGGAGCGAATCATGGCTTTTACCCGCAGGGAACTGATTTCCCGTATTGCCGCCGTGGGCGGTTATTCCGCCGCTGTCAGCGCATTGGGCGCGCTGGGGCTGACGCCTCAGGCGGTGGCATCGAGCTTTACCCCGCTGCAATTGGGCAGCACCGGCAAAGGCAAGCAGGTGGTGGTGGTCGGCGCCGGGATCTCCGGGCTGGTCAGCGCCTATGAGCTGCGCAAGGCCGGGTTCAACGTGACGATCCTGGAAGCCCGCGACCGGGTGGGTGGACGCAACTGGACCCTGCGCCGAGGCACCAAGGTCGATTTCGACGACGGCGTCAGCCAGACCGTCGACTTTGATGACGGGCAGTTTTTCAACGCCGGCCCCGCGCGTATTCCCAGCCACCACCAGACGATCCTCGGCTACTGCCGCGAGCTGGGTGTGGAGCTGCAAGTACTGGTCAACAGCAGCCGCAACGCCCTGGCCCGGCCGGATACGCAGCAACCGGCGTTCCAGTTGCGCCAGGCGGTCAATGACACCCGTGGCCAGCTCTCGGAACTGCTGGCCCGCACAGTCAGCCGCAAGGCGTTGGACCAGGACCTGAGCGTGGATGACCGCAAGGCGTTGCTGAGTTTCCTCAAAGTGTACGGCGACCTCAACGGCGACCTGCAATACAAGGGTTCGGTGCGCTCCGGCTACACCCGCGTGCCCGGCGCCGGCGACCAGACCGGCGTGACCCGCGCGCCGCTGGAGCTGCAGACCCTGCTTAATCCCAAGCTATGGGGCGCGCTGGTATTCGATGAAATCCCGGAGTTTTCCTCCACCATGTTCCAGCCGGTGGGCGGCATGGACCGCATTCCGTATGCCTTCTACGAGCATCTGAAAGATGCGGTGCGCTTCAACGCCGAAGTCAGCGATATCCAGACCTCGGAGCAAGGCAGCCGAATCACCTACCGCGACCGTATCAGCGGCAAGACCCAGGTGCTGAGTGCCGACTACGCGATTGTCACCGTGCCCTTGCCGCTGCTGGCCAAGCTGCCAACCAACTTCACGGCACGCTTCAAGCAGGCGATCCAGACCGCGCAAAGCGACCAGGCCAACAAGGTGGCCTGGCAGGCGCCGCGCTTCTGGGAAACCGACTTCAACATCTACGGCGGCCTGTCGTACCTCGACCATGAAGTCAAAGGCCTGTGGTACCCCAGCGACCGCCTCAACAGCGCCCAGGGGATTCTGGTGGCGGCCTACAACACCAGTGAATCGGCCCAGGCCTTCAGCCAGAAATCCCTGGCCGAACAGTTCGCCTCCTCACGCCAGGCGGTGGAGCTGTTGCACCCCGGCCACAGCGCCAAGCTGCAAAAACCGGTGGCGATCAACTGGTCGAAAGTCAGCTACAGCAAGGGCCCGTGGATCGTCAACGACGAGGTCGGCGAAAGCGCCTACCGCGTGCTCAACGAGCCCCAGGGCCGCACGTACCTGGCCAGCGACGCCCTCGCCCACGGCGGCGTCGGCATCTGGCAGAACAGCGCCGCCGATTCGGCGCGGCGCATCGTCTCGCTGATCGGCCGGCATGCCGAACGCCAGCAACCGGGCGTCGCTGCCTGACTTTTCTCTCTCAAGGAATGAACCGATGAAGACGCTTTTTGCAGGACTGCTGATGACCGCCACCACCCTTGCCGCCCACGCCGATGAGATCAAGCGCGTGCCGCTGCCGAACTCGAATTTCCCGATCTCATTGGCGGTGTCGGTGCCGCCGCAGACCGAGCTGCTGTTTGTGAGTGGGTTGCTGGCCGACCTGCATGACCCCAAGGCGCCGAAAGACTCGTTTGCCGCCTATGGCGACACGGCCATCCAGACCACGTCGATCCTCAACAAGCTCAAGGGTGTGCTGCAAGGCCAGGGCCTGGATTTGGGAGATGTGGTGCAGCTGCGGATATTCCTGGTGGGCGATCCAGCCAAGGGCGGCAAGCTCGACTTTGCCGGGTTGCAGGAAGGCTACACGCCGTTTTTCGGCAGTGCCGAGCAGCCGAAAAAACCGGCGCGCACCGCGGTGCAAGTCGTCGCGTTGCCATTGCCCGGCGGGCTGGTAGAAATCGAAGCGGTTGCCGCGCGCAAACGCTGACAGGGACATCACTCGAGACCAAGGAGCTCCACTCTCATGCGAAAATTCAACTGGCTGACGGCACCGTTGTGGCGAGGGAGCTTGCTCCCGCTGGGGCGCGCAGCGGCCCTGAAGCCTGACTCCGCAATTTCCTCGGAAGACTGTGGCGACGGTATTGGGGCTGCTACGCAGCCCAGCGGGAGCAAGCTCCCTCGCCACAGCAAGCTCCCTCACCACAGCAAGCTCCCTGGCCACAGCAAGCCCACTCGCCACAGCAAGCTCGCTCACCGTAAAAGGCTACACCGGTACAATCATCTGAAACTCCTGCCGCTCTCGCTGGCGTGCGGCCTGGCGTCCTTCGGCGTCGAATCTGCCGAAGACCGCTCCCCCACCCTCGACACCGTGGTGGTCACCGGCAACCGTGGCGCCGAACAACGTACCGTCACCACCAGCCCCACGCCGATTGATGTGATCAGCGGCGAACAACTGCGGGCCGTGGGCAAGCCAAGTTTGCTCGAAGCGTTGGGCAAGCTCATCCCCTCGTTCAACCTGCCCGACCGCGCCGGCTGGGATGCCAGCGGCGTGGTGCGTTCGGCCACCCTACGCGGCCTCACCGCCTCTCACGTACTGGTGCTGGTCAACGGCAAACGCCGCCATACCAGCGCCACCCTGAACATCAACGGCATCAACAGCGGCGCGGCCCCCAGCGACCTCGATCTGATCCCGGTGGCTGCCATCGACCATGTGGAGGTGCTGCGCGACGGTGCGGCGGCGCAGTACGGCTCGGATGCGATTTCCGGGGTGATCAATATCATCCTCAAGCAGACCACCGGCGGCAGTTCCGACACCACCCTGGGCCAGAACTACGACGGCAAGCGCGGCACCGGCCAGGAGGCGCTGAACTATGGCTTCCAGGTGGGGGAAGCCGGGGTGCTCAACGTGTCCCTCGACACCCGCTACCAGGAGCGCGACAACAAGGCCGGCAGCAACGGCTACAGCAGCCATTACTACCCGCTGGCGGACGGTTCCCCCGACCCGCGCGAAGCCACCTCCAGCCACCACACCTACAAAGGCTACGGCTCGCCCCGCAGCCAGTTGGGCGATGTGGCGTACAACCTCGACCTGCCGCTGAACGACAACCTGACGCTGTACTCGTTTTCCACCCTGGCCACCCGGGAGAACAACGACGGCCAGAACTTCCGCCTGCCCAACGGCCGCAACACCATCACCACCGGGCCCAATGGATACCCCGATGGCTACAGCCCGTACTGGCTGGTCAACGAGACCGACTTCCAATCGGCTTTCGGCGCCAAGGGCAATGACCTCGGCGGCGGCTGGGGTTGGGACCTGAGCAGCACCTACGGGCGCAACTACGCCAAGCAGCGCACCTACGACAACCAGAACCCGTCCCTGGGCGAAAGCACACCGAACAAGTTCACCTCCGGGATCTACATCGCCGACCAGCTCACCACCAACCTCGACCTGAAAAACACCTACGAGATCGGCCTGGCCAAGCCGCTGGACGTGGCGTTCGGCCTGGAGCACCGGCGCGAAAGCTACGAGACCCGCGCCGGCTCCGAGGCTTCCTATATCGATGGCGACTACGTGTTCCCGGCAGGCCATCCGCGTGCCGGGCAGCGTCCCGATCCGGGGGCTCAGGTCACCAACGGCATCCGTCCGGAAGACGCGCAGAAGGTCAGCCGCAACAGCGTCGCCAGCTATGTCGACCTCGGGTTCTACCCCACCGAGCAGTGGTACGTCGGCGTGGCCGGACGCTACGAACATTACAACGAAGGCGTCGGCGGTACCCGCAGCGGCAAGCTCAGCACGCGGTATGCGTTCAACCCGGTGTTCGCCCTGCGCGGCACCGTGAGCAACGGCTTTCGCGCACCGTCCCTGGCCAACGAGATCTTCACCGCACGCTCCACCGGGTTCGACACCATCAATGGCGTGTACCAGTCGTATAACTACGTGATCCTGCCGGTGGATTCCGCCGGCGCCCAGGCATTGGGTGCCAAGTCACTGAAGCCGGAGCGCTCGACCAACTTCAGCCTCGGTTTCGCCGTGACCCCAAGCGATGACTTGAGCCTCACGGTGGACGGCTACGTGATCAACCTGCGGGACCGCCTGGTGCTCAGCGAACGCTTCCAGGGCCCGGGCATTGCCTCCCTGCTGGACAGCATCGGCGTACCGGCCACGGCGGGCGCGCAGTACTTCACCAACGGCGCCAACACCCGCACCTCCGGGGTGGACGTGGTGGGCAACTACCGGCAGAACCTCGACCGCTACGGCTCGGTGAAATGGACGGCGGCGCTGAACTACAACCACACGCAGATCCTCAGCGTCAACGACACCCCGGCGCAGCTCGCCGCCCTGGGCAACTTCCAGTTGATGGGTCGCCAGTCACGGGCACTGATCACCAAGACTTCACCCAGCAGCAAGATGATCTTCTCCGCCGACTGGGCGATCCACGACTTCGACGTCAACCTGCGCCTGACTCGCTACGGCACCTACACCGAGGTCAACAGCTCCAGCGACGCGAGCCTGGACCGCACGTATTCGGCCCAGTGGATCACTGACCTCGACGTGGCCTACGCGATCACCAAACAGCTGACGGTGGCCGTAGGTGCGCAGAACCTGTTCGACAAATACCCGGATCACATCGGCGTGAAGAACTCGTCGTTCGGCGATAACTGGGGCAGCTATTCGCCGTTCGGGTTTACCGGCGGGTATTACTACAGCCGGGTGCAGTACGCGTTCTGATTCAACAACCGCCGGCCAGGCGTTCACGCAGGAACTCGATCAACGCCTGCACCGGGCGCGAGCTCTGGCGGTGCTGGGGGTAAACGGCGGAAAGGGTCAGGGGTTCGGGCGCGCAGTCATCCAGCAGCGTCACCAGGCGGCCGTCCTGCAAGGCTTGGGCAACGATAAAATGGGGTAGATAGGTGATGCCCAACCCGGCCACGGCGGCATCCCGCAGCAGCTCACCGTTGTTGACCCGCATGCGCCCGCTGACGTTGCGGGTGTGGGGTTTGCCATCGACCTTGAAGTGCCATTGCACCTGGCGACCATGGCCGTAAGGCAGGCATGCGTGATCGGCCAGGTCATCGGGACTCTGCGGCGTGCTGTGGCGGGCCAGGTAGTCGGGACTGGCGCAGTAGACGCGCTGCACACTGGCGATGCGTCGGGCGATCAGGGTCGAATCCTCGAGGGTGCCGATGCGCAGCACCAGGTCGTAGCCCTCGCTGATGAGGTCTACCGGGCGGTCGCTGAGGTCCACTTCCACGGTGACGTGAGGGTGGCGTTGCAGGAACAGCGGCAACAGGCAACCCAGGTGCGCCATGGCAAACGACAACGGCGCGCTCAGGCGAATGGTGCCTCGGGGCTCGGTGTTTTGCCCGGCGATGCCCTGCTCCACTTGCTCGACTTCACTGAGCAGGCGCAGGGCGGATTCGTAGTAACTCTGGCCCAGCGGCGTGACGTCCAGGCGGCGGGTGGAGCGGTTGAGCAGGCGTACGCCGAGGCGCTCTTCCAGCTGGATCAGGCGGCGGCTGACAAATTGCTTGGACAGGCCAAGATGCTCGGCGGCAGCGGTGAAACTGCCGGATTCCATGACCTGGCAAAACAGGCGCATGTCTTCGAAGGGGTTCATTGTCGCTTCTCGGTGGACGCTGGGCTGTTTTATAGCCGGTCAGTCGCCACACCACAAATCAAAATGTGGGAGCGGGCTTGCTCGCGAAGGCGGTGGGTCAGTCGGTACATGTATTGACTGGCACACCGCCTTCGCGAGCAAGCCCGCTCCCACATTGGATTACCTGCATATCAGAGAGCGGTTTATTTGGCCGTCAGCGCCGAGTAGCTGTTCATCAAATTGCGATAGTTGGGAATACGCGGCGACAGCAGATTCGCCAGGCCTTCCATGTCGTTGCGCCAGTCCACCTGCAGCTCGCAGGCCACCGAGAACCAGTTCACCAGCTGTGCACCGGCCGCCGTCATGCGTGCCCACGCCGCCTGTTGCACGGTCTCATTGAAGGTGCCCGAAGCATCGGTGACCACAAACACTTCAAACCCTTCAGCCAGGGCCGACAGCGTCGGGAAGGTCACGCACACGTCGGTCACCACCCCGGCAATGATCAGTTGCTTGCGGCCGGTGGCTTTCACTGCCTTGACGAAGTCTTCGTTGTCCCACGCGTTGATCTGGCCAGGGCGCGGGATGTACGGCGCGTCCGGGAACAGTTCTTTCAGCTCCGGCACCATCGGGCCGTTGGGGCCGCTTTCGAAACTGGTGGTGAGGATAGTCGGCAGCTTGAAGAACTTGGCCAGGTCCGCCAGGGCCAGCACGTTGTTCTTGAACTCGTTGGGCGAGAAGTCCTGCACCAGGGAAATCAGGCCGGTCTGGTGATCCACCAGCAGGACCACGGCGTCATCTTTGTTCAGGCGTTTGTAAGTCATGGGAATACTCTTTTGGGGTTAGATTCAGAAGGCAAAACACGAGCAGCCAAACGCGCCCCAGAAACCCTGGAAGTCGCTGACCGGCACGTTCGAGAGACGCGCCCGTTCATGGCTATGGGCATGCACGCCACAGGGGCCGCTGCATTGGTGCACCTGGGCTTGCAGCGCTGACGCCGGGCGCCAGTGGCCCGGTACCTTGACCACCGGCGACCAGTCCGGCAGCACCGGCACGCTGGGTGGTGCGAAATCTTCAAAGTCGCCGGCGCCGTACACCACCTTGCCGCCGACCACGGTGAGTACCGATTCGATCCACTTGATGGCTTCCTCTTCGACACTGAAGAAGTCCGCCGACAGTGCCGCCACGTCCGCCAGTTGGCCGACCTTGATCTGGCCCTTCTTGCCTTGCTCGGAGGAGAACCAGGCGCTGCCGTGGGTGAACAGTTCCAGGGCCGTCAGCCGGGGCAGCCCCTCGGCGTGCAGTTCCAGCCCGCCGACGGTGCGGCCGCTGACCATCCAGTACAGCGAGGTCCAGGGGTTGTAGCTCGACACCCGGGTGGCGTCGGTGCCAGCGCCCACCGGCACGCCTTCGGCGAGCATGCGTTTGATCGGCGGCGTGGCCTCGGCGGCCTTGGCGCCGTAGCGCTCCACAAAGTACTCACCCTGGAACGCCATGCGGTCCTGGATCGCGATGCCGCCGCCCAGCGCCCGCACGCGCTCGATGTTCTGCGGGGTGATGGTTTCGGCGTGGTCGAAGAACCATGGCAAGCCGTTGAACGGGATGTCGCGGTTGACCTTCTCGAACACGTCGAGCATCCGCGAGATCGACTCGTTGTAGGTGGCGTGCAGGCGGAACGGCCAGCGCTGTTCCACCAGGTGGCGCACCACCGGTTCCAGTTCCTGCTCCATGGTCAGCGGCAGGTCCGGGCGTGGCTCGAGGAAGTCTTCGAAGTCGGCCGCCGAGAACACCAGCATTTCGCCGGCGCCGTTGTGGCGCAGGTAGTCGTCGCCCTGATGCAGGGTCACGCTGCCGGTCCAGTTCTTGAAGTCGCTGAGTTCTTCTTTGGGCTTCTGGGTGAACAGGTTGTAGGCGATGCGCACGGTCAGTTGCTGGTCCTTGGCCAACTGTTCGATCACGGCGTAATCGTCGGGATAGTTCTGGAAACCACCGCCGGCGTCGATGGCACTGGTCAGGCCCAGGCGGTTGAGTTCGCGCATGAACTGGCGGGTGGAATTCACCTGGTATTCCAGGGGCAGTTTCGGGCCCTTGGCCAGGGTCGCGTAGAGAATCATCGCGTTGGGCCGCGCCACCAGCATGCCGGTGGGGTTGCCGTTATGGTCGCGCACGATCTCGCCGCCGGGCGGGTTCGGCGTGTCCTTGGTGTAGCCGGCCACCCGCAGGGCCGCGCGGTTGAGCAAGGCGCGGTCATACAGGTGCAGCACGAACACCGGCGTGTCGGGGGCGGCCTGGTTGAGTTCGTCGAGGGTGGGCATGCGCTTTTCAGCGAACTGGAATTCGTTCCAGCCGCCCACCACCCTCACCCACTGCGGCGTGGGCGTGCGGTCAGCCTGATCCTTGAGCATGCGCAGGGCATCGGCCAGTGACGGCACGCCTTCCCAGCGCAGTTCGAGGTTGTAGTTCAGGCCGCCACGGATCAGGTGCAGGTGCGAGTCGTTGAGGCCAGGGATGACAGTGCGACCCTTGAGGTCGATGACCTGGGTACCACTGCCGCGCAGGGCCATGGCTTCGCCGTCGGTGCCCACCGCGACGAAGCGTCCCTGGTGGATCGCTACTGCCGTGGCGCGGGGATTTTCACGGTCCACGGTGTGGAACTGGCCATTGAACAGAATCAGGTCGGCGTTCATAGGGTTTCCTTTACAGAGGCTTCAAGCCAGGGCGCGAACAGGCGGGTGGCCGCCGGCATCAGCAGGTAAACCACCAGTACAACGATGGTCAGGGTGACCAGGAAGGTGGCGACGATGTAGTTGGACAGGAACGGGTGCAGCCGCAGTACCGGGCCCCAGATGATCGGCACCAGCAACGTCAGCGGCAGGATCACCAGCAGCGTGACCACTGCCTGTTTCCAGCGCGGCGGCTTGGCGGCAGTATCGGCCAGGGGCGAGAACCAGAACTCGTTGACCGCGCCGACTTCGGTCTGGTCGCCGTCGGCCAGCATCGGTGCGGCTTGGTTGATCAGCTCCAGGCGCTGCGGCGAATCGAGCCAGCGCTCCAGGTCTTCGGTGGAGCGGTAACGCAGCACGCAGGTGAATAGCGCCAACCCGCCCTGTTTACTGCGCACCACATCGACGCCGAGGTGCCCGGGACGCTCACCGGCAATACGCACGATGCGTCGCAGCCAGGCTTCGTAGTCGGCTTCAAGCCCGGGTTTTATGCGGTGCTTGACCACCAGGGTCACGACCTCGTCCGGCCCGCCTTGTGCTGTTGAGTCCATCGTGCCCTTCCCCTGGATGCTTGAACGTTCGCGCTAGTGTGCGACGGCCCGATCCAGAAAAATTGCATGCATGTGCTCAGTTCAACAGATGCTTGCAGCGGTCTACACTGGGGATTCATTCACCGGTAAGGTGTGTGAAAACAAGCGCCCATCGACCACGGATAGCGATCATGGCTCAACCAGCAGCTGCAACCGGAACCTTGTGTTCAGAGCGGGAACAGAGGGTCAAGCAATTGATCCTCGCCAATCTTGCTGGCCCCCTGGAGGTGACGGAACTGGCTCGCGCCTGTGAGCTGTCCCGCAGCCATTTCTCCAGGGCCTTCAAGCGCACCACCGGTGTATCGCCCCAGGAATGGATTCGCCAGCAACGCATCAAGCAGGCCAAGGTGCTGATCACCGGCTCCGCCCTGAGCCTGACGCAGATCAGCCAGGAATGCGGGTTCTGCGACCAGGCGCACTTCTGTCACCTGTTCAGCCGCAGCGAAGGCGTGAACCCAATGGCCTGGCGCAAACTTCAGCTGCGCTACCGCCATCATCTGCGGACGGCACAGCTGGCGATCGTCAATCTAAAAGAGACAGTCATTCCGATTTCAGCTTCTTAATCAACCTATCGTTAACCAGTAATCTTCTCCTCACACCGAAGCCCTGCATCTCGCAGCCAAGCTTCCCTTGAGGAGAACACCCCATGCTGACCCTTCGCAAAGCCTCGGAACGCGGCGCCGCCAATCACGGTTGGTTGAAGTCGTTCCACACCTTCTCGTTCGCCAACTACTGGAACCCCAAGGAACAGGGTTTTTCCGACCTGCTGGTGATCAACGATGACCGGGTTGCCGCCGGCAAGGGCTTCGGCCAACACCCGCACCGCGACATGGAGATTTTCTCCTATGTGCTCGAAGGCGCCCTGGAACACAAGGACACCCTGGGCACCGGTTCGGTGATCCGCCCCGGCGATGTGCAACTGATGAGCGCCGGCAGCGGCGTGGCCCACAGCGAGTTCAACCACAGCCACACCCAGGGCGTGCACTTCCTGCAAATCTGGATCGTGCCGGATGTGGCGGGCGCCGAACCGCGCTATCAGCAGGAGCACTTCACCGAGGCGCAGAAACGCGGCCGGTTGCAGTTGATCATCTCGCCGGAAGGCACCGACGGCTCCCTCGGCGTGCGCCAGGACGCGCGGGTGTATGCCGGGCTGTTCAACGGCTTTGAAACCGCCAGCCTGCCGCTGGCCCCGGAACGCTACGCCTACATCCATGTGGCGCGGGGCAGCGTTGAAGTCAATGGCCAGCGCTTGCACGAAGGCGACGGTGCCCGAGTGCGCGATGAGCGGGAGATTCACCTGAGCCATGGGGAGGACGCCGAGGTGCTGGTGTTCGACCTGCGCCCTCGGGAACTGCCAGAAATGCCGTGATGAGCGACGCGATGGCCCGGGAAAACGGGCCATCGCTGGCGTCGATAGTCACCATCAGCCCAATGAAGTTCTCTTAAAAAATCTGCCGCGTAACATCGCATCCATACCAACCAACGACTTTCCCGGAGCACACCCTCATGAAACGCCAACTCTTGCTTAGCCTCGCTTTCTCGGTACTTGCTGTAAGCGCCTTTACCCAACCTGCCCTCGCTGAAGGCGGCGCGGATCGCCTGATGGACAGCCGCGTGGCTGAGGGTGGGTCTGACCGTATGCTGGAACGCCGCGTTGCTGAAGGCGGGTCTGATCGCCTGCTGGAACGTCGTGTTGCTGAAGGTGGTGCTGATCGCCTTCAAGAAAACCGTGTAGCTGAAGGTGGCGCTGAGCGTCTTCAAGGCAACCGTGTAGCTGAAGGTGGTGCTGAGCGTCTTCAAGGCAACCGTGTAGCTGAAGGTGGTGCTGACCGTCTTCAAGAAAACCGTGTAGCTGAAGGTGGCGCTGACCGCCTGATGGAAAACCGCGCGTAACCCCTGTCGTTCGCGGTTCACCCCCAGCCGGCCTGATCAGCCGGCTTTTTTTCGCCTGCTGTTAACTGATCCTCACAAGCGCCACGACCCCTGTGGCGAGGGAGCTTGCTCCCGCTGGGCTGCGCAGCAGCCCCAATGAACTCACCGCGTTTCTCCAGGAAGACCCCATTGGCAGGTGTTGGGGCCGCTTCGCAGCCCAGCGGGAGCAAGCTCCCTCGCCACACAAGCTCTCTGGCCATTAGTGAAGTTCACGGTCCAGCCACACCACCGCCTTGCCAATCTGCTGCCGTGCCTCAATCCTCGCGTGCACCTGCTGCACCTCTTCCAGCGTGTAATGCCCTTCGATATCCACCGTCAGCGAACCTTCGAGCACCGCCGCAAACACCGCATTGGCACGCCTCTGCACCGTAGGCCCGTCGGCCATGTGGTCGTTGAGCCGTGGGCGAGTAAGGAACAGTGAACCGGCCTCCCCCAACTCCATCGGATCGAGGTCAGTGATCGAACCGGAGACGTTGCCGTAATTGACGATCAACCCGCGCGTACGGCACGCCCTGAAACTCTCGCGTAAGGTGGCCTTGCCCACCGAGTCGAACACCACATCCACGCCCTGCCCCTGCGTTGCCTCCAACACTCGTTCGGCAAAACCGTCGTATTGCCAGGCTTGATCGGCACCACGCTCGAGGGCAATCGCGCACTTTTCGGCGCTGCTACCGGTAGTGAGCACCGTGGCACCGAGTCGCCGGGCCATTTGCACCAGCAACTGGCCGATGCTGCCGGACGCGGCATGGATCAGGCAGCTGTTGCCCGCCTGCAACCGCGCAACATCTTCAATCAGGTAGTGAGCCGTGCAGCCCTGGAACATCGCCGCAGCCGCCTGATCGAAGCTGATCGCATTGGGAATTTGCGCCACCCGCGCGGCGGGTACGCTGGCGTATTCGGCGAACGCGCCCCATGAAATGCACCAGGCCACTCGATCACCCGGCGCCAGATGGCTCACGCCCTCGCCCACCGCCACCACCACACCGGCCCCTTCCATGCCCAAGGTGCACGGCAGCCTAACCGGGTAGGTCACCGAGCTGGCGTATTTGCCCTGGCGGGTGTGCACATCCATGAAATTGATCCCGGCGCAGGCCACCTTGACCAGCACATGGGCGGATGTCACCTGAGGTGTAGGGACATCGTGGCGCAGTTGAACAACTTCCGGGCCGCCGTAGGTTTCAAGGGTGAGGGCTTTCATCGCGGGACAACTCCGTTTGCAGTGGGAATGCGCCATGGTAAAAGGCGCTACTCTGTACGAGAATTCCCCAATACCTCCCACCCTCCGTGCGGAAATAACCCGATGTTCGACTGGCAGGATCTGTATTTCTTCACCGTGCTGGCGCGCACCCAATCACTGTCGGCTGCCGCCCGCGAACTGCAGGTGGAACACGCCACCGTCGGCCGGCGCGTCGATGCCCTGGAAAAAGCCCTCGGCGTCAAACTGGTGGATCGCCTGCCCCGCAGCCGGCCGCTCACCGAGGAAGGCCTGGCATTGGCGAAGCTGGCGGCCGGCATGGGCGAGATGGCCACCGAAGTGATGCGCCTGTCCCGCGTGGCCTCGATCGAAGTGGCCGGCACCGTGCGGGTCAGTTGCCCGCCGTCGATTGCCATCCACTGCATCGCGCCCCATGTCGCACGCTTCAGGGCGCAGTATCCCAAGCTGAATATCGTGTTGATGTCCTCGACGACGCTGGCCGCCCTCGACAAAGGCGAAGCCGACATTGCCCTGCGCACGGTGCGTCCCGATGAAGAAGCGCTGGTACGCAGAAAGGTCGGCGCCGTACGCTTCGGCCTCTATGCCACGCCCGAGCTCAAACAACTGCCCGCTGAACAGTGGACGTTCATTGCCTATGACGCCACCCGCGACCATCTGCCCCAACAGGCGTGGATGCACCAGGTGCGCGGCAACCGCACGATTGCCTTCGCCGCCAGCGACCTGATCACCCAGCAAATGGCCGCCCGGGCCCAGGTGGGTGCAGTGGTGTTGCCCACGCTGGTGGGCGATCACGACGCGGCATTGGTGCGGTTGGCAACGAACACCGAAGGCCCGGTTCGCGATATCTGGCTGACGGTGTATCCGGATATGCGCCGCTCGCCTTCGGTGAAGGTGGTGATGGAGTTTCTGGTGAGCTGCATTGAAGGCGAGCCGCAGTTGCGGCGGTGAGACCGATTACTGCGCGGCGTACTGTTCGTCGCTGACCTGCTCCATCCAGTCCACCACCTTGCCGTCGAGCATTTCGTTGATCGCGATATGGGTCATGGCGGTGTTCGCCGTGGCGCCATGCCAATGCTTGACACCGGGTGCAATCCATACCGTGTCGCCGGGGCGAATGGCCCGCACGGCCTCCCCCGCATTTGCATTGTTGGTTGACGCGTTGCGTTATCGCGGCTGAAAGAAGTCCGTCAGGGCCGCGCCCAAGCCATCGAACACCACGGCGATGCGCGGGACCTTGCGCATGTCCTGATGCATGGCGATCCACACGTCAACCTTGAAATCCACCTGCGCGGGCAACACCCGCACCAGCCCGTGACGTTGTGCCACCTGGGCTGAACACACGCCGATCCCAAGCCCCGCACGCAGAGCGGCCAACTGCGCGAGGTGATCGTCGGTGCGAATCACCGTACTGGGCGCCGAACAGTCGAAACCGCGCTCACCCAGGAATTCGATCTCCAGCAAGTTGCGGTCCGGCCCGATCAGCGGGTAGCCGTGCAATTGCGCAACGGTGTCCGGCGTGCCCTGCTCTGCCAACAGTTCGGGTGCGGCGTACAACCCTACGTGAAGGTCGCCGACCTTGCGCGCGACCACCGTGGATTCGACCGGGCGACGGATGCGTACGGCGACGTCGGCCTCTTGCCGGGCAAGTGCCTGCAGCCGATTGGATACGCTCAGTTCGATGGCCAATTGCGGATGATCACGGCGCAGGCTGCGCAACATGGGCGGCAGCACTTCAACGCCCAGCAGCTTGCCGCTGGTGAGCCGCACCGTGCCGCCGGCGAGGGCCGTGTCGGCCGAGGCTGCGCGGCTGAAGGCGTTGGCGGCAACGGCCATCGCTTCAACGTGGCTGATCAGGTCCTTGGCCGTGTCGGTGGGCAACAGCCCGGCGGGTGAGCGGATAAACAGGCTGACCCCGACGCTCTGCTCCAGGGCCTCGATCCGTCGCCGCGCGGTGGCCTGGGCGATCCCCAGCAAACGGGCCGCGCCCGACAGGCTGCCGGTGCGCAACACGGCGAGGAAGGCGCGCTGGGTTTCCCATTGGAGTTGCGGGGCGTTCATACATTTCCTGTGAGCCGCTGGGCAGTTTTGGCGGATGTTCTTTTTTCGGGGGCTGCGGCATGCTGGCGAGCATAACCGATGGGGCTTTCGCCCTCACTTTGCACAGGATCGTTTTTGATGACACTCACCGGCCAATGTCGCTGCGCCCGCGTGACCTACACCCTCGATACCGACGCGCCGCTGGCGGTGTATGCCTGCCATTGCCGCCACTGCCAGACCTGGAGCGGCAGCGCGTTTGCCCTGCACGCGCTGTTGCCGGCGGATGCGCTGCGGGTTGAAGGTTCGCTGACGGAATATGCCTATGACGTTGATGGGCAGCGCTCGGAACATCGTTTGTGCGGGGTGTGCCATACGCGGATCTGCAACACCACGACGGCCGCGCCGGGGTTGGTTGTGCTGCGGGTCGGGACACTGGATGAGAGCCCGTCCGTGCAGCCGGTGGCGCATATCTGGCTGCGGCACAAGCAGCCGTGGGTAACGCTGGCGGAGGGTGTTCCGACCTGGCCGGAAAGCCCTACGCCCCAGGCGTTTGCGCAGGCGTTGAGCGTTCCCCTGTAGACATGACTCACACCCACACTGTGGCGAGGGAGCTTGCTCCCGCTGGGTTGCGCAGCAACCCCAAAAGCATTGACCGGCCCATCCTGAAAGACCGCAGCGGCCTACCAGGGGGCGCTTCGCACCCCAACGGGAGCAAGCTCCCTCGCCACATTGGGCTCTGCGTCGATGTTGAGGCTCAGCACTTCGCCATTGCGCAACTGCCAGGCGAAGAAGTCTGAGAAATCATCGCGAACCAATGCGCGAATCGCCTTGGCGACAACCCCATGGGCAACCAGCACCACCACCTGTTGCCCATGGTTCACCAGCAACTGATTCAATCCGCCCCGGATGCGCTCGACGAACTGCGAGATTGACTCACCGTCCGTGGGTGCCCGCTCCCATTGCCGGGTAATATTCTGCGCCCAAAGGTCGGGATAACGCTGCGCCGCCTCCGCCTGGGTCAGTCCCTCAAACACCCCCACGCCGCGCTCACGAAACGCATCCAGCGTAGGCAGTTGCAGCCCATCATCCGCAAACACAATGGCCGCCGTTTGCTGAGCCCTGCGCAGCGGCGAGACGATGACGGCGTCGATCTGCGCCGGCAATTTTTCCCGCAACTCCCGCGCCTGCAGCACGCCCCGTTCGTTGAGATCAATGTCCAGCGAGCCCTGGTAACGCCCCTCGGCATTGGCTTGAGTTTCGCCGTGACGAACAACATACAACTGCATACCGCCCTCCTTCATCCTGACGCTGAAAGGCCGCGAACGGCGCACCCGATAAAGGCCTAAGCTAAGATCGAAAAATTATTTATCGAATGTTTTTTAGAACAATAAGCTCACCTTAATCCATTAAGAGTCGAGCACGCCATGCCCCAGTTTTCGCTCCATCGCCTTTTCATCGCAGGCCTTGCCACACTGGGCCTCTGCACCACCCTGAGCACACAAGCCCAGGAAACCGTACGCATCGGCTACCAGAAATCCTCGACCCTGATCACCTTGCTGAAAACCCAGGGCACCCTGGAAAAAGCCCTCAAGGCCGACGGCATCGACGTCACCTGGCACGAGTTCCCCAGTGGCCTGCCGCTGCTGGAAGCACTCAACGTCGGTAACGTGGATATCAGCGCCGACGTGGCCGACACCGTGCCGATCTTCGCCCAGGCCGCCCAGGCCAAGCTCACCTACTTCGCCCAGGAAGCGCCCTCGCCCCAAGCCCAGGCGATCGTGGTGCGCAAGGACTCGCCGATCCAGCAACTGGCGGATTTGAAAGGCAAGAAAATCGCCGTGACCAAGGCCGCCGGCACTCACTATTTATTGATCGCTGCCTTGGACAAGGCGGGGCTGGCCTTCTCCGATATCGAGCCGGCGTACCTGACGCCCGCCGATGGCCGCGCTGCGTTTGAAAACAACAAGGTTGATGCCTGGGTCACGTGGGAACCGTTCCTCACCAGCGTGCAGCGCCAACTGCCCACCCGCACCCTTGCGGACGGTACCGGGCTGGCCAGTTACAAGCGCTATTACCTGACGGGTACGCCCTATGCCCAGGCGCATCCGGAAGTGCTGAAGCTGGTGTACGAGCAGTTGCACCAGGCTGGCGAGTGGGTGAAGAGCCACCCGCGTGATGCCGCGAAAGTGCTGGGGCCGTTGTGGGGCAACCTGGATGTGGAGACTGTCGAGGCCGTCAATGCTCATCGCAGCTATGAGGTGCAACCGGTGACGCTGGATCAGTTGGGGGAGCAGCAGAAGATTGCGGACGCGTTCTTCAAGGCGGGGTTGTTGCCCAAGGCGGTGGATGCGCAGGATGTGCAGGTGTGGAAACCCTGAGGCAGTCAATTGTGGGAGCCGGGCTTGTCCGCGATGCAGACAACTCGGTACTCCAGTCATACCGCGGTGATGCCATCGCAGCCTCGCCAAGGCTCGACAGCTCCCACAGTTGATGTTCAGGGCCTGGACTATCGGCGGTGTCAGCTTTTACGCGTCGCGTCATCCAGCGCAAGGATGGTGTGAGCATTGGTCACCGTGGTCGCCAGGGTATTGATCACTCCCGAACGCAACGCCCCCAGCGTTGCCGCCGCCTTGGTGTTTTCACTGGCAATCGCCACCACATCCGGAATCCGAAACAGCTCCTGCACCGTCAACCCGATCACCCGCCCCTGAATCGCGTTGACCGCCGGCTGGCCATGAATGTCGATGAAGTCATAACCCATCATGTCCCCCACCGTGCCGGACAACCGCGCCTGTGCAATTTCCTGGGGCGAAAACCACCCCATGCGCACCATGTTGCTGTTTTCACTCATGTCACCGATGCCGATCAACGCCATGTCCGCACGGCGGGCACGGTCAAGTGTGGAACGCACCGTATCGTTGCTGATCAACACCCCACGCAGTTCCGGGTTGGCCACCAGCGCCGGGGCGTACAGGCTTTCACTCTCGCCACCAAACCGCAGGGCCAGGCGCCGGCAAATATGGTCGGGGTTCATGTATTCACCCGCCTTGAGCGAACCGCCAATGGCGCACACAAACGTGCAGTTGCGGGTCACCGGCAAAAACACATTATCGGCCACCGCACCGACATTACGCCCCATGCCAACCGCGACGATCATGCCGTCGCTGAGGGTTTTGTTCAGGTAGTTGGCCACCAGGCTCGCCACCGCCGAGCGCTGGGTGTCCGGGTCGCTGTGGTCCACCGCAATCAAGGCGCGGTCCAGCTGGAAGCGCTCCACCAGCGCCTGTTCCAGCTCGTTGTTCATCGCCGGGTGCTGCAACACCCGCACCTCGACAATCCCTTCATCCCGTGCGCGTTTGAGCAGGCGGCTGACTTTTGCCCGGGACAGGTCGAAGCGCTTGGCGATGGCTTCCTGAGTGACGTTCTCAAGGTAATAGAGCATTGCCACTTCGGTCATCAGGTCGATGTCGCTGGCGATGCGCTGGGTACTGTCACTCATGGGCACGGGCTTCCGTTTCGGTGTCAAAGGCGCATTCTCCCGACTCTTGCCCCGTTCCGTCCACTACTGATGCCCGTCACGCTCGATCGCGTTGATGCGGTCGACCTTGGCCCCGGAACGCGCGGCTTCGAACTCCGACTCCAGGAACGACTTGACGATGCTCTTGGCCAGTTCCGCGCCGATCACCCGTGCACCGATGGACAGGATCTGCGCATCGTTGCTCTTGCGTGCCCGCTCCGCCGAATAAGTGTCATGGGCCTGGGCCGCACGAATCCCCAGGACTTTGTTGGCCGAGATGGCCATGCCGATGCCAGTGCCGCACACCAGCACGCCCAAGCGTTGCTCGCCGGCATTGATCGCCGTGGCCACCGCCAGGGCAATGTCCGGGTACAGCACCGGCGCCGTGGAATGGGTGCCGAAGTCCGTCACCGGGTAACCCAGCGCCTCGATATGGCGCTTCAACAGTTCTTTGAGCTCATAACCCGCTTCATCGCATCCGATAGCCACCGGGAAAGGTGTGTTCATGGCGTTTGGCTCCGCTGCCGTTTTGGGTGCTGGAGAGTGATCATATGATCACTCAGTGAAATTTAGCTCAGTCATTTCTCGGATATTCCAGTCGCCCTGTCAAGCAGGATTTAGCTGACCTTCCAGTCAAAGCCCTCTAAACCGGCTTACTTTGCGCAAATCCATCCATTTACAACTTTTCAGTGAAAGAGATTGACTGATCAGAATTTCATTTGATACACATATGCTCACAGCGAAACATGACTGTGCGACCTAATAAGAATTCACAGCACGAGGACACGCCGATGGCCACGCCATTACTGCTCCAGGCTGAACACGTCGCCAAGGCTTACGCCGGGATTCCTGCCCTGCGTGAGGGGCGCCTCTCTCTGCGGGCCGGCAGCGTCCACGCCCTGTGCGGCGGCAATGGCGCAGGCAAATCGACTTTCCTGAGTATCCTGATGGGCATCACCCAGCGTGACGCCGGGACCATCCTGCTCAACGGCTCCCCCGTTCAGTTCAACCGCCCCAGCGAAGCACTCGCGGCGGGGATCGCGATGATCACCCAGGAGCTGGAACCCATTCCCTACATGACCGTCGCCGAAAACATCTGGCTGGGCCGCGAACCGCGCCGCGCCGGCTGCATCGTCGACAGCAAGGAGCTCAACCGGCGCACTCGCGAACTGCTGGAAGGCCTGGAGTTCGACGTCGACGCCACCAGCCCCATGCATCGCCTGAGCGTGGCGCAGATCCAGCTGGTGGAGATCGCCAAGGCATTCAGCCACGACTGCCAGGTGATGATCATGGACGAGCCCACCTCGGCCATCGGCGAGCGCGAGGCCGAAACCCTGTTCAAGGCCATCCGCCGCCTCACCGCCCGTGGTGCCGGCATCATCTATGTGTCGCACCGCCTCAGTGAACTGGCGCAGATTGCCGACGACTACAGCATCTTTCGCGACGGCGCCTTCGTTGAGACCGGGCGCATGGCCGATATCGACCGCGCCCACCTGGTGCGCGGCATCGTCGGCCAGGAACTGACCCGCATCGACCACAAGGTCGGCCGCGAATGCGCCGCCGAATGCTGCCTGGACGTCGACAGCCTGAGCCGCGCCGGCGAGTTCCAGGACATCAGCCTGCAACTGCGCCAGGGCGAGATTCTCGGCATCTACGGGCTGATGGGCTCGGGCCGCAGCGAATTCCTCAACTGCATCTACGGCCTCACCACGCCGGACTCCGGCAGCGTGACCCTGCAAGGCAAACCGATGCCCATCGGCCTGCCCAAGGCAACGATCCAGGCCGGCATGTCACTGGTCACCGAAGACCGCAAGGACAGCGGCCTGGTGCTCAGCGGCAGCATCCTCTCGAACATTGCATTGTCGGCCTACAAGCAGCTGTCGAGCTGGTCGCTGATCAATGCCCGCAAGGAAAACCAACTGGCCCAGGACATGGTCAAGCGCCTGCAGATCAAGACCACTTCCCTGGACCTGCCGGTGGAATCCATGAGCGGCGGTAACCAGCAAAAAGTGGTGCTCGCCAAATGCCTGTCGACCCAGCCGATCTGCCTGCTGTGCGATGAGCCGACCCGGGGCATCGATGAAGGCGCCAAGCAGGAGATCTATCATTTGCTGGACCAGTTCGTGCGCGCCGGCGGCGCGGCAATTGTGGTGTCGTCCGAAGCCCCGGAATTGCTGCACCTGAGTGACCGTATTGCCGTGTTCAAAGGCGGAAGGCTGGTGACCATCAGCAGCGATACCGCCCTTTCCCAGGAAGCCTTGTTGAGTCTTGCCTCATGAATGCCAAATCACTTTCTACACCTGCAGCCGCCCCCGTCACGACCGCACCCCGCAGCCGCCTGCGCCTGTCCCTCGACCGCTTCGGCCTGCCGCTGGTGTTCATCCTCCTGTGCCTGGTGATGGCCTTCGCCAGCGAATACTTCATGACCTGGCGCAACTGGATGGACATCCTGCGCCAGACCTCGATCAACGGGATCCTCGCCGTGGGCATGACCTACGTGATCCTGACCAAGGGCATCGACCTGTCGGTGGGCTCGATCCTGGCCTTTGCCGGGCTGTGCAGCGCCATGGTCGCGACCCAGGGCTATGGCGTGCTCGCGGCAGTCAGCGCCGGGATGTTCGCCGGGGCGATGCTCGGGGTGGTGAACGGCTTTATGGTCGCCAACCTGTCGATCCCGCCCTTTGTCGCGACCCTGGGCATGTTGAGCATTGCCCGCGGCATGACCTTCATCTTGAACGACGGTAGCCCGATCACTGACCTGCCCGACGCCTACCTGGCGCTGGGTATCGGCAAGATCGGCCCGATCGGTGTGCCGATCGTGATCTTCGCCGTGGTCGCGCTGATCTTCTGGATGGTACTGCGCTACACCACCTACGGCCGCTATGTGTACGCGGTGGGTGGCAACGAGAAGAGCGCGCGCACCTCCGGGATCGGCGTGCGCAAGGTGATGTTTTCGGTGTACGTGGTCTCGGGCCTGCTCGCCGGGCTGGCCGGTGTGGTGCTGTCGGCGCGCACCACCTCTGCCCTGCCCCAGGCCGGCACCTCGTATGAGCTGGATGCGATTGCCGCCGTGGTAATCGGCGGCACCAGCCTGTCGGGCGGTACCGGCACGATTGTCGGCACGCTGTTTGGCGCATTGCTGATCGGCGTGATCAACAACGGCCTGAACCTGCTCGGCGTGTCCTCCTATTACCAGCAGGTCGCCAAGGGCCTGATCATCGTGTTCGCAGTGCTGATTGACGTGTGGCGCAAGAAGAAACGCTAGTTCTGAAAACTACCACTACAACAATAACGGAGTTCTCTCATGAAACCTGGTACGACTTTGGCCGCCGTCGCGGCACTCTCCCTGCTCGCCAGCAGTGTCACCCTGGCCGCCGATGGCAAGACCTACAAGATCGGCGCCGCCGTGTACGGGCTCAAGGGCCAGTTCATGCAGAACTGGGTGCGCGAGCTGAAGGAACACCCCGCAGTCAAGGACGGCACCGTGCAGTTGACCGTGTTCGACGGCAACTATGACGCACTGACCCAGAACAACCAGATTGAAAACATGGTGACCCAGCACTACGACGCGATCCTGTTTGTGCCGATCGACACCAAGGCCGGCGTCGGCACCGTGAAGGCCGCCATGAGCAATGACGTGGTGGTGATCGCCTCCAACACCAAGGTGGCCGACGCCAACGTGCCTTATGTCGGCAACGATGACGTGGAAGGCGGTCGCCTGCAGGCCCAGGCCATGGTCGACAAACTCAAGGGCCGCGGCAACGTGGTGATCATCCAGGGCCCGATTGGCCAGTCGGCGCAGATCGACCGCGAAAAGGGCGAGATGGAAGTACTGGGCAAGCACCCGGACATCAAGATCATCGAGAAGAAAACCGCCAACTGGGACCGCGCCCAGGCCCTGGCCCTGACCGAAGACTGGCTGAACGCACACCCCAAGGGCATCAACGGGGTGATCGCGCAGAACGACGACATGGCCCTCGGCGCGGTGCAGGCGTTGAAGTCCCATGGGCTGACGTCCAAGGATGTGCCGGTGACGTCCATCGACGGCATGCCGGATGCGATCCAGGCGGCGAAGAAAGATGAAGTGACCACCTTCCTGCAGGACGCCCAGGCCCAGTCCCAAGGCGCGTTAGATGTGGCGCTGCGGGCGCTTGCAGGCAAGGATTACAAGCCGCAGTCGGTGATCTGGGAACGTTATGGCAAGGACGTGAAATGGGGTGACGGCACCGCCAGGAACTACATCCTGCCGTGGGTGCCGGTGACCAATGCGAATGCGGATGCGCTGTATCAGCAGGTGAGCGGTACGAAGTAAGTTTTGACTTGAAACCCGGTCAAGTGTGGGAGCGGGCTTGCTTGCGAAAGCGGTGGATCATTCAACAGATGTGCCACCTGATACACCGCTTTCGCGAGCAAGCCCGCTCCCACATTGGATCTTCACCGATCTGAAAAATGGAGTCATGTTCATGTCTGGATTCTGGAATCAAGCCTTCGACCTCACCGGCCGCTGCGCCGTGATCACCGGCGGGGCCGCCGGGATCGGTCTGGCTTGTGCCAGCCTGCTGGTGGAACGCGGCGCGCGGGTGGCCCTGCTGGACCGCGACCCGGCCGTGGTCGAAGTCGCCGCCAGCCTCGGCGCCGGGAACATCGGCATCGCCGTGGACCTGCGCCAACTCGACCAGGTGCACAGCACCGTCGATTACGTATTCGATCACTTCAAACGCCTGGATTACCTGATCAACAGCGCCGGCGTCGCCCTGCTGGACAAGGCCCTGGACGTCAGCGAAAACGCCTGGGACACCACTCTCGACATCAACCTCAAGGCCAGTTTCTTCGTGGCCCAGGCCTGCGCCAGGCACATGCTTGCCCAGGGCAGCGGGCGCATCGTCAACCTCGCCTCCCAAGCGGCGGTGATCGGCCTGGACCGTCACGTCGCCTACTGCGCCAGCAAGGCCGCCGTGGTCGGCATGACCAAGGTGCTCGCCATGGAATGGGCGCCGCATATCAACGTCAACGCCATCTCCCCGACCATCGTCGAAACCGCCCTCGGCAAAAAGGCCTGGGCCGGCGAGCTGGGGGAACGGGCCAAATTGCAGATCCCGGCGGGCCGCTTTGCCCAGCCGGAAGAAATCGCCGGGCTGGCGTTGTACCTGCTCAGCGACGCCGCACAGATGATCACCGGGGAAAACGTGGTGATCGACGGTGGCTACAGCATCCAGTAATTGATCCTTTGTCGTGAGGTTTATCGTCATGTCTACCGTTACCGAACGCACTGCCGAACAACTGTCCCCCGTCATTCCGAAAACCATGCAGGCCGTGGTCTGTCACGGCCCCGAAGACTATCGCCTGGAGACCGTCGATGTGCCGACGCCCGGCCCCGACGAGATCCTCACCAAGGTCGAGCTGTGCGGCATCTGCATGGGCGACATCAAGACCTACCGCGGCGCGCCCTCGTTCTGGGGCGACGCCGAGCAGCCGCGCTACGTGAAGCCGCCGATGATTCCCGGCCACGAGTTTGTCTGCCGCGTGGTCGCCCTTGGCCCCGGCGCGGAAAAGCGCGGGGTGAAGGTCGGCGACCGGGTGATTTCCGAACAGATCGTGCCGTGCTGGGGCTGCCGCTTCTGCAACCACGGCCAGTACTGGATGTGCCAGAAACACGACCTGTACGGCTTCCAGAACAACGTCCAGGGCGCCATGGCCCAGTACATGATCTTCACCAAGGAAGGCATCATCCACAAAGTACCGGACTCGATTGCCCCGGACGAAGCCATCCTGATCGAACCCCTGGCCTGCTCGCTGCACGCGGCGGAACGGGCGAATGTGGATTTCGACGACATCGTGGTGGTGGCCGGCGCCGGCACCCTGGGCCTGGGGATCATCGGTGCGGTGCGCATGCGCAACCCGAAAAAACTCATCGTGCTCGACATGAAACCCGAACGCGCTGCCCTCGCCCTGCGCATGGGTGCGGATGAAGTGTGGAACCCGGCTGAAGTCGACGTGATGGCGAAGATTCGCGAGATCACCGACGGCTACGGTTGCGACATCTACATCGAAGCCACCGGGCACCACAAGGCGGTGAACCAGGGCCTGGCGATGTTGCGCAAGCTGGGGCGCTTCGTGGAATTCAGCGTGTTCAACGACGAGGCCACGGTGGACTGGTCAATCATCGGTGACCGCAAGGAACTGGACGTGCTGGGCTCGCACCTCGGCCCCTACATGTACCCGCGCGCCATCGACTTTATCGGCAACCGCAAGATCGACATGCGCGACGTGGTGACCCACAAGTTTGCCCTGGCGGACTTCAAGGAAGCGTTTGCGGTGATGGAGCGCGGGGACAAGTCGCTTAAAGTCGTCCTGGAACCCTGATTGGCCCAATAACCCAAAACCCTGCGGGCGCCGGGCTCTTTGTGGGAGCTGGCTCCCACACCAAGAACAAGAACACAGGAAACCGCGTTATGAATCGAGTGATAAACGATCCCGACCAGGTGGTCGAGGACATGCTGCGGGGTATTCTGGTCGCGCACCCCGAGCTGCGCCAATACGAAACCAATCCCCGGGTGATCGGCAAGGCCAAGCCGTCACCACAGGGCCGCGTGGGCATCGTGACCGGCGGCGGCTCCGGCCATGAACCGGCGTTCCTTGGCTATGTCGGCCCGGGCCTGGTGGACGCCGTGGCCGTCGGCGAAATCTTCTCCTCGCCCACCGCCAAAAGCTTCTTCGACGCCTTCCGTGCCGCCGACCACGGCGCCGGCGTGGCGTGCCTGTACGGCAACTATGCCGGCGACAACATGAACGTGAAGCTGGCGATGAAGATGGCCGCCAGCAAGGACATGCGCATCCGCACCGTGGTCGCCAACGACGACGTGGCCTCGGCGCCCAAGGCCGACATCGCCAAGCGTCGCGGCGTGGCAGGCGAGATCTTCATGTGGAAGGTCGGCGGTGCGGCCGCGGCCCAGCATTACGACCTGGACGGGGTGATTCGTGTCGCCCAGAAAGCGGTCGACAACTGCCGCTCCATCGGCATCGGCCTCACGCCCTGCACCATCGCAGCGGTGGGCAAGCCGAACTTCCAGATTCCCGACGGGCAGATGGAATTGGGCATCGGCCATCACGGCGAGCCGGGCATCGAAGTCATCGCCATCGAATCCGCCGAAGCCATGGCCGCGCGCATGCTCGCACCGATCCTCGCCGACCGCGACTTCAGCCAGGACGACAGCGTGGTGGTGCTGGTCTCGGGCCTGGGTGCGACGCCGGTGATGGAACTTTACATTTTCTACGCCGAGGTTGAACGTCAGCTGCAAGCCAGGGGCTTGAAGATTCACCGCTGCTACGTGGGCAACTACTTCACCTCCCTGGAAATGATGGGCGTGACCCTGACCTTGCTGGGCCTGGACGCCGAGCTGAAATCCCTGATCGACCAACCCTGCCGTTCCATCGGCATGACCCAGGCGGACTAAACCATGAGCCAGCATTTCTCCACCCACGACGGCAGCGCCATCGTCGCCGACCTGGTCAGCGTGATCGTTGCCAACCGCGAGTACCTGAGCGAAGTCGACGGCGCCATTGGCGATGGCGACCACGGCATCAACATGGCCAAGGGATTTGCCCATTGCGGGCGCACGATTGAAGGCCGCCAGCTGACCCTGGCCGAAGCCTTGGATGAGTTGACACTGAGCCTGATGGAAGGCATCGGCGGCTCCATGGGGCCGTTGTATGGCAGCCTGTTTATCGGCATGGCGGATGAGGTGCGCGGCAGCGAACAGATTGACGCGGCGACCTTTGCCCATTTGCTGCGGGGCGGGTTGACCTCGTTGCAGGACATCACCGAAGCCGGCGTGGGTGACAAGTGTTTGATGGATACCTTGATTCCGGCGGTGGAAGCGTTTGAACAGGCCAATGGGTCGGGGGCGTCATTCAGTGAGGCGTTGGAGGTGATGAAAAGTGCTGCTTCGCGGGGGCGGGATTCCACCAGGGATCTGGTGGCGAAGATTGGGCGTGCCAGCCGCCTGGGCGAGCGCTCGTTGGGCGTGCTGGATGCCGGGGCGGTATCGTGCTGCTTGATACTGACGCGATTGGCGGATTCGGTTCAACCGCGGTTGGTGTAGTGCTTGAAATGACCCCTTCGCGAGCAAGCCCGCTCCCACCTTCGACCGAATTCCATCTTTGGAATGCCGTCGAAGGTGGGAGCGGGCTTGCTCGCGAAGGCAGCAACACACTTAACCCGTGAAGCACCTAACCCGCCGCGATCAAACCTTCAACCTGGCTACCTGCTTCACCTGCTCTATATACCGCGCCACCGCCGGCGCCTTTTCAAAGCGCCGGTAAATCAGCGACAACCAGGACGACGCCTCGCTGCCTTCGATGCTGCGGTACACGACATTCGGCAAGCTCACATGCCCCACCACCGACTCCGGCACTACCGCCACGCCCTGCCCCAGTGACACCAACGCAATCACCGCCACCAAACCACCCGGCTGCGGCCCCAGTCGCGGCGCATAACCACCCTGCGCTGCCACGTGCAGCGTGCCACTGATCTGCTCGGGCAAGATGAAGGTCTCGTTCTGCAGGTGCTCGCAACTGATTGCCTTCAACCCCAGCAGCCACGAATCCTGGGGCAACGCCAGCACAAACCCTTCACTGCTCAACCGCACCGCTTCGACCCCATCAGGCAAGGTCATCGGCGAACGAATGTAGCCAATGTCGAAACGCCCCTCCGCCACCAGCCCCGGCAACGCCGCCATGGGGCTCTCACGCACGCTGAGGCTCACGTCCGGGCAGTTCGCGCAGAACGACTGCACCTGGCGCTGCAACAACCCCGAATACACCGCCGACGCCACATAACCCAGTTCGATATGACCGATTTCGCCGCGCCCGGCGCGCTGGGCATTGCGTTGGGCAAACTCGAACTGGCGCACGGTGGCCTCTGCCTCGATCAGCAAGGCCGCGCCCGCCTCGGTCAGGCTGACCTCGCGCTGGCGGCGGATAAACAAGCGCGTACCGAGGGTGGTTTCCATGTCCTGGATCTGCCGGCTCAGGGTCGGCGGCGCGATACCCAGCTGTTCGGCAGCACGGGTGAAATTGCGTTGCCGGGCAACCGCCAGGAAGTAGCGGAAATGACGTATTTCCATCACAGGATTAGCTCAAAGGTAATGAAGTTCTGTATGGCGCCTAACAAGGACGCCACCTGCCGGGGATAAGCTCGCGGTACGTTCACAGTAGAGAGGCTTTCCCATGTTCGTCAAATCATTGGTCCTGGTGCTTGCCGGTCTTTGCACCGTGCCCGCAGCGCTGGCCGCAGAAGCCCCCGCAAGCATTGCCCACAAGGCAATCCTGAGCCTGGCAACGGCCCAGCAGATCGCCGCACACGCGCGCAAGGTCGCCGCCGACAAGGGCTGGCCCTGCGCCGTAGCCATCGTCGATGACGGTGGCTGGCCGATCCTGACGCTGCGCATGGATGGCGCTCCCGTGGTGGCCGGTATTGAGCTGGCCCAGGGCAAGGCGCGCACTTCCGCGCTCTTCAAGCGGCCGTCCGGGGATCTGGAAAACGCCATCAACAATGGCCGCCCGGCAGCCATCACCGCCGGCCTGTTGATGATGAAGGGCGCCCAGCCAATCATCCTTGAAGGCCGGGTAGTAGGCGCCATCGGCATCAGCGCAGATACTCCGGCCCACGATGACGAGATCGCCCTCGCGGCGGTGGCTTCGGTGCAGCCATGAGCAAGGTCAGCCCGCGCCTGACGCTGCTGACCGCCTCCGGGGTCTGTTCGCTGATCGTGCTCGACACCAATATCGTCGCCGTGACCCTGCCGAGCATCGCCCGGGACCTGGGGGCGAATTTTGCCGATATCGAATGGGTGGTCAGCGCTTATATGCTGGCCTTCGCCGCCCTGTTATTGCCGGCCGGAAGCATTGCCGACCGCTTTGGCCGCAAGAAGACCCTGGTCTGGGGCCTGGGTATTTTCATCCTCGCCTCCCTCGGCTGCGGTGCGGCGCCGAATGCGTTGCTCCTGGATATCGCTCGCGCCGTCAAAGGTGTCGGCGCAGCGCTGCTGCTGACCTCGGCCCTGGCCTCCATCGGCCATACCTTCCATGACGAAGTGGAACGCGCCAAGGCCTGGGCCTTCTGGGGCGCGTGCATGGGCGTGGCGATGACCGCCGCACCGACCCTCGGCGGGTTGATTACCCAGTACCTGGGCTGGCGCTGGATTTTCTATCTGAATTTGCCGGTCGGCCTGGTGCTGATGGGACTGGTGCTGCGCGCGATTCCGGAATCCCGCGATGCCCAGGCTGCAAGGCTCGACCCTTGGGGCAGCCTGAGTTTCAGTGCCAGCCTGCTGTGCCTGATCTGGGGCTTGATCGAAGCCAACCGTATCGGCTGGGACAACCCGCTGACTTATGCGCGGCTGCTGGTAGGCGCTGCGTTGCTGGGTGTTTTTGTACTCGCCGAACGCCTGCAACAGCGGCCCATGGTCGACCTGCAACTGTTCAGGCACCCGCGCTTTATCGGCGCACTGCTGGGGATGTTCGCCTACGCCGGCTGTGCCCAGGTGATGATGACGCTGCTGCCGTTCTACCTGCAAAACGGCCTGGGGTTCTCCGCGATTGCCTCCGGGCTGGGCATGTTGCCGTTTGCCTTGACCATGTTGATTTGTCCGCGGATAGGCGCCCGACTGGCTAGCCGTTTTGCCCCGGCCACTCTGATGGCGACGGGGCTGGCGTTGGTGGGGTGCGGCAACCTGCTGAGTGCCTGGGCGGTCAATATCGGCGGCTATCTGCCGTTCGCCCTGGCGATTGCCGTCACGGGGGCCGGCGCGGGATTGCTCAATGGCGATACGCAGAAAAACATCATGGCTTGCGTGCCACGGGACCGCGCGGGGATGGCGTCGGGTATGAGCACCACCATGCGCTTCAGCGCGATCATGTTGGCGATCGGGGTGTATGGGGCGTTGTTGAGCAGCCATAGCGAACAGTTGCTGCACACGAGCATCGGCTCCCAGTGGCAGGAACAGGCGGCAGGGATTGCTTCACGGGTAGTGGCGGGCGATATGCCGGCGGCCATGGCGTTGCTGCCCGAGTCCGCGCGGGACACGGTGCAGCCACTGGCGCGGCAGGCGTTTGTCGGTGGGTTCAGCGTGGTGTTGTGGGTGGCGGGGTTGTTGGGTTTGCTGGGGGCGCTGGTGGTGGGCTCGTTGATGCGGCATCCCATACCGGCGGTGCCTCAGGCCTCGTTACTAGCTCGGTAATGTGACCAACACAAAACCAATGTGGGAGCGGGCTTGCTCGCGAAGGCGGTGTGTCAGTCACAGATGTATTGACTGACACACCGCCTTCGCGAGCAAGTCGAATCGTCGCACCGCCGCTCCCACATTTTGATCTTCGAACGTCAGCTGGAATTGTTACCAGAAACGCTGCTGGGTCAGGCGACTCCACCAAGTCAGCAGCACCCGGTCGACCGAACCGCTGGC
The DNA here is from genome assembly GCF_044742865.1 of Pseudomonas sp. NPDC087814. NCBI lineage: Bacteria > Pseudomonadati > Pseudomonadota > Gammaproteobacteria > Pseudomonadales > Pseudomonadaceae > Pseudomonas > Pseudomonas sp. NPDC087814. Next base: position 41,836 of record NZ_JBIUVK010000012.1, read on the forward strand.
CGCCAGGCCCACCCGCTCCTGCAGGCTTTTACGCTCGGCATAGTGCAGGTGGAACACCTCGGCGGTCTTGGCCTTGGTCGCCAGGTATTCGTCGCTGGTTTGCAGCTGGTCCACCAGTTGCTTGTCCAGCGCCGCGACACCCAGCCAGACTTCGCCGGTGGCCACATCATCAATCGCCAGCTGCGGGCGGTAGCGCGACACGAAGTTCTTGAACAGTTGATGGGTGATGTCCAGGTCTTCCTGGAACTTCTCGCGGCCCTTCTCGGTGTTTTCGCCAAACACGGTCAGGGTGCGTTTGTATTCACCGGCGGTCAGCACTTCGAAGTCGATGTCGTGCTTCTTCAGCAGGCGGTTGACGTTGGGCAACTGCGCCACCACGCCAATCGAGCCAAGGATGGCAAACGGTGCGCTGATGATCTTCTCGCCGATGCACGCCATCATGTAGCCGCCGCTGGCCGCGACCTTGTCGATGCACACGGTCAACGGCACGCCCGCCTCGCGGATACGCGCCAGTTGCGACGACGCCAGGCCGTAGCTGTGAACCATGCCGCCGCCGCTTTCAAGGCGCAGCACCACTTCGTCCTTGGGCGTGGCCAGGCTCAGCAGTGCCGTGATTTCATGGCGCAGGCTTTCGGTGGCCGAGGCCTTGATGTCGCCGTCGAAATCCAGCACGAACACCCGTGGCTTGGCTTCTGGCTTCTTCTTGCCCTTCTTCTTTTCGGCCTTGCCTTCAGACTTGCGCAGGGCCTTGAGCTGGTCCTTGTCGAGCAGGGTCTGCTCCAGGCGCTCACGCAAACCCTTGTAGAAGTCATTGAGCTTGCTGACCTGCAACTGGCCGGCAGCTTTGCGGCGGCCTTTGCTGCGCAGTGCGGCGAAACTGATCAGCACCACCAGGATGGCGACGACCAGGGTGACGGTTTTAGCCAGGAAAGTAGCGTACTCGGCCAGAAAATCCATGTGACTCCTTACAAGTGCAGTGCGCCAGGCGCGGATTGCCCAAGCATACCGACGCCACCGCCATGGGGCCAGTGATCAAACCGCCAGCAGCGGGCCTCTAACGACCTTTTAAAACAAGCGTATGTTTTTTCATTGACAGCTTCCCGGCATCCTCATAACCTCGCCAGACTTTCAACGTACCGGGAAAACGGACGTGGGCAGCATCTACCTGATTCGACATGGCCAGGCCTCCTTCGGTGCAGACGACTACGACGTGCTGTCGCCCATCGGTGTGCAACAGGCGCAAGTGCTTGGCCGCCACCTGGCGGAACTGGGCCTGGGCTTCGACCGCTGCCTGTCAGGCGACCTGCGCCGCCAGCAGCACACTGCTACCGCCGCCTTCGAACAATACAGCGCCCTCGGCCTGCCGGTACCCACGCTGGAAATCGACAGCGCGTTCAACGAGTTCGACGCCGAGGCGATCATCCGCGCCCTGCTCCCGGACTTGCTGCACAGCGAACCCGAAGCCCTGCATATCCTGCGCAACGCCGCGCAAAACCGTGGCGAATTCCAGCGCATCTTTTCCCTGATCATCGAACGCTGGCTGGCCGGCACCTACGACCCGCCGGGCCTGGAAAGCTGGCTGGGATTTGTCGAACGTGTCCAGGGTGGCCTGCAACGCCTCCTCGAAGCCGCCGACAACCGTGACAAGATCGCCGTGTTCACCTCCGGCGGCACCATCACTGCCCTGCTCCACCTGATTACCCGAATGCCTGCCGCACAGGCCTTCGAACTGAACTGGCAAATTGTTAACACCTCGCTCAACCAACTGAAATTCCGTGGTCGCGAGGTGGCACTGGCTTCCTTCAACAGCCATACCCACTTGCAACTGTTGAAGGCGCCGCAGCTCATCACTTTCCGATGAATTGCGGCCAACCGTGACCCCAAGGTCACTGGACTCACCATAAAAGGATCGAAACCATGACTGACGTAGCTAAAGCCGTAGAAGCAATGAAAGCCAAATTCAACCCAGCCGCTGCCGACGGCCTGGACCTGGTGTTCGGTTTCCGTATCGACGACACCCAGAACTTCTCGCTGGTCGTGAAAAACAAAACCTGCGAACTGCTGGAAGGTGAAAACCCGGACGCCCAAGTCACCCTGGTGATGGACGGCGACACCATGAAAGGCATCGTCAGCGGCGAAACCGACGGCATGCAGGCATTCATGGGCGGCAAACTGCGCACTGAAGGCGACATGATGCTGGCCATGAAATTGAGCGAGCTGTTCCCGGCCTGATCAGGGCAACCCTGGCAAGACCCGTGTGGGAGCGGGCTTGCTCGCGAAAGCGGTGTATCAGCGCAGGATTTGTTGGCTGACCCACCGCTTTCGCGAGCAAGCCCGCTCCCACATTTTGATTGTGCTGTTTTCAGGTTTTTTGCTGCAACAACAGCGCCACCAACGCACTCCACCCTGTCTGATGCGAAGCCCCCAACCCCCGCCCGGTCTCGCCATGAAAATACTCATGGAACAACACCAGGTCGCGGCTCGCCGGGTCCGCCTCCAACTGTGTATACCCCACCATCGACGGCCTTGAACCGTTCTCATCCCTCAGAAACAGGCTCGTCAACCGCTGGCTCAGCCCCTGCGCAACCTCCTCCAACGACGCCAGATACCCACTCCCCGCCGGATACTCCACCGAGAAATTATCCGCGTAGTAGCGGTGAAACTCCCGCAGCGACTCAATCAGCATGTAGTTGACCGGCATCCACAACGGCCCGCGCCAATTGGAGTTACCGCCGTACAGCCGCGAATCCGACTCCGCCGGCTCATAGCGGGCACACAGGGTATTGCCATTCATCTTCAGCGCCAGCGGTTCCTCGGCGAACGCTTTCGACAGCGACCGCACCCCAAAGGTGGAGAGAAACTCCGACTCATCCAGCATCCGCCGCAGCAAATCCTTGGTCCGCTCACCCCGCAACAGCGCCAGCAGCAGGCGATTACCCTGCCCCGGCTCGTTCCAGCGCGACACCAGCTTGGCCAGGTCCGGCCGGTGTTTCATAAAACCCAGCAATCGCTCGCGCAACCCCTCCAGCCCTTCATGCTCGCGCTGCTCCAGCACCAGCACCGCAAACAGCGGCATCAGGCCGACGATGGAGCGCAGGCGCACCGGTTCGCTTTCACCGCCAGGCCGATGCAGCACGTCATAGAAAAACTGGTCCTGCTCATCCCACAAGCCTTCATCGCCATTGTCGACGCGGTTGATCGCCCCGGCGATGTACAGGAAGTGCTCGAAGAATTTCACCGCAATATCCACATACACCACGTTACGCTTGGCCAGCTCCAGGCCGATGCGCATCAGGTCCAGGGCATAGGCGGCCACCCAGGCAGTGCCGTCCGCCTGGTCCAACTGATAACCCGGCGGCAAATCAGCCGAGCGATCAAACAGCGCAATGTTGTCCAGCCCGAGAAACCCACCCTGGAACAGGTTGCGGCCCTCGGCGTCCTTGCGGTTGACCCACCACGAGAAATTCAGCAGCAGCTTGTGGAAGATCCGCTCGAGGAAATCCATGTCGCCCACGCCATTCAGCGCCTTGTCCTGCTGATACACCCGCCAACTGGCCCAGGCATGCACCGGCGGGTTGGCGTCGTCAAAACGCCACTCGTAGGCCGGCAACTGACCGTTGGGGTGCATGAAGCGGTCTTTCACCAACAGCAACAGTTGCTGCTTGGCATAACCGGGGTCGATCAGGGCAACGGCCACCGCCTGGAACCCCTGGTCCCAGGAGGCATACCACGGATATTCCCAAGTGTCGGGCATCGAGAGAATGTCGAAATTCGACAAGTGCCGCCAATGGGTATTGCGGATATGCAAACGCTCGGGCGGCGGCGCGGGCTGGGCCGGGTCGCCGTCGAGCCATTGATTCACGTCGAAGTAGTACAGCTGTTTGGACCACAGCAACCCGGCCAGGGCCTGGCGCTGCACATTGCGTGCGTCTTCATCGGCGATGCCCTGTTGCAGCGCCGCGTAAAAGTCATCGGTCTCCTGGCGGCGCTCTTCGAATAGCTTGCGCGCATTGATCCACGGCGCCTCCACCGGGGCGAAGCGCAGGTACAGGGTTTTGCTTTCCTGGCCCGCCAGCTCGAGGATGAAACGCGCGGCCACTTTCGTGCCCGAATCCCGGCGAATCGCCGATTCCAGGCCCGTAGTCACATAGTCGTTGATCCCGTCCTTGAACGGCCCCGGCGCCGGTTGCCCGTCCAGCCTGGGGTAGTTGGTTTCGTTCTCGCAGAACAGCCATTCGACCCCGTCCTGGCCCCAGGCACTGAGGTGGCGATCGAACAGCTCATGGTGCCGCGCCACCACCTGTTCGCCCTCCAGGCGCAATTCAGGCTTGGGGGCATCGTGGGTCCAACTCCAGTCGTTGCGCGCCCACAGGTGCGGCAACACCTGCAGGCGTGTGGATTGGTCCGAACGGTTGTGCACGGTAATGCGCATGAACACATCATCGGGCTGGTGCTTGGCGTATTCGACGGTGACATCGCAATAGCGGTTGTCTTCGAAAACCCCGGTATCGAGGATCTCGTATTCGGCATCTCCAAGGCCACGGCGGGCGTTCTCGGTGATCAGGTCATCGTAGGGAAAGGCCGCGTGAGGGTATTTGTAGAGCATGCGCATGTAGGCATGGCTCGGCACGCCATCGACGAAAAAGTACAGTTCCTTGACGTCTTCGCCGTGGTTGCCCTCGGCGTTGTTCAGGCCGAACAGGCGCTCCTTGATGATCGCGTCGCGCTCGTTCCACAGCGCCAGGCCCAGGCACCAGCGCTGGGCCTTGTCGCTGAAGCCCGCCAGGCCATCCTCGCCCCAGCGGTAGGCGCGGCTGCGGGCATGTTCGTGGGGGAAGTAGCGCCAGGCATCGCCGTCGGCGCTGTAGTCTTCGCGCACCGTGCCCCATTGCCGCTCGCTCAGGTAGGGGCCCCAGTCACGCCAGCGCTCGCCGTCAGGCTTGGCCAGGCGCTGGCCTTCAATCGTTTCCAGAATGTTCGTCGCAGGCTGTGCCGTCATCGAGTCTTCCGTCGCGTTCAGAGGTGACGGCCAGTGTAGAGCCCTTCGACGGTGAGATGCACGTGAAGCTGACGTCATCCAGCTCATTCATTTGCAGAATGAAGTCCAGAGGAATCTTCGTTTGCAAGGCGTCGGCAGGCCCAACAAAATCAGGCAACCGTGCCTTTCCTCTCTATAGCCGCCAGGAATTTTTCTATGTCCACCGTCAGCCCTGACGAGATTCGCAAAGGCTTCTCCAAAGCCATGTCCGACATGTACCGCGATGAAGTGCCGCTGTACGGAGCGTTGATGGAACTGGTGGCCGAGACCAATGCCCACGTGCTCGACACCGACGCAGGCCTGGCTCATCAACTGCAACGCACCGGGGAAATCCAGCGCCTGGACAGGGAGCGCCACGGCGCCATCCGCCTGGGCACCGCTGAAGAACTGGCGACCATCAGCCGCCTGTTTGCGGTGATGGGCATGCAGCCGGTGGGCTATTACGACCTCACGCCGGCCGGGGTGCCGGTGCATTCCACAGCCTTTCGCGCCGTGCATGAAAGCGCCCTGCAAACCAGCCCCTTCCGGGTGTTCACTTCGCTGCTGCGCCTGGAGCTGATCGAAAACCCGGAACTGCGGGCCTTCGCCCAGTCAGCCCTGGCCAAGCGTTCGATCTTCACCCCACGCGCCCTTGAGTTGATCCAGCAAGCCGAAGCCGACGGCGGCCTCGATGCCGCCCATGCCGAAGAGTTTATCCAGCAAGCCCTGGAAACCTTCCGCTGGCACCACACCGCCACCGTCACGGCCGCGCAATACCAGCAACTAAGCGACCAGCACCGGCTGATCGCCGACGTGGTCGCCTTCAAGGGCCCGCACATCAACCACCTGACACCGCGCACCCTGGACATTGACCAGGTGCAGGCCGCAATGCCCGGCAAAGGCATCACCCCCAAGGCGGTGATCGAAGGCCCGCCCCGCCGCCAGTGCCCGATACTGCTGCGCCAGACCAGCTTCAAGGCCCTGGATGAAGCCATTGCCTTTACCGATGCCAAGGGCAGCCACAGCGCGCGCTTTGGTGAAATCGAACAACGCGGCGTGGCGCTGACCCCCAAGGGCCGCGCGCTGTACGACCAATTGCTGAATGCCGCACGGGATGAATTGAGCGCGTTTCCGAATGAGGCCAATGCCGGGCGCTACACCGAATTGATGGAGCAGCACTTCCAGGCGTTTCCCGATAATTACCAGCAGATGCGCGAACAGGAGCTGGCGTACTTCCGCTATTTCGTAACCGAGAAAGGCTTGGCCGCCCAGGACAAGTTTAAAACCCTGGACGAACTTATCGCCGCCGGCCACGTGGACGTGGAGCCGTTGGTGTACGAAGATTTTCTGCCGGTGAGTGCGGCGGGGATTTTCCAGTCGAACCTGGGGGATGCGGCGCAGAGTCACTACGCGGCCAACTCCAACCAGGCCGAGTTTGAAAAGGCCCTGGGTCGCCAGACTATCGACGAGTTGAAGTTGTACGGTGAAACCCAGCAGCGCTCGATTGACGAATGCAAGCGCGCGCTGCTGGCTTGAAAGAGAGAGTTCGCCCGGCCACAGCGCATTCCATGCGCCGTCTAAGAGCCCCAGTGCCGGGCGAACGGTTGGCATGATAGGCAGCGGCGGTGCTGCTGTCTTTCGGGCAATTCTGAACAAATCTTCTACTTGGCCGTCGCTTTCTCCAGTTGCTCGACGATCTTGTCTTTGATCAACAGGCGTTTCTTCTTCAGCTTCTCCAGCTCCTCGTCACCGCCGCTTGAGGACTCAAGCTCCAGCACCTCCTTGTCGGCGCTGTCGTATTGGTGGAGCAGCGAATCCAATCGGTTATCGCTCGCCCTGCGTTCATGAATAGCTTCCTTGCTCAAACCCAGGTCCTGATACAGGTCGTGTTTCACTGGCATGGAGTACCTCCGCAAGTTGATCATTGACTGAATGCCCCTTGAAGCTAGCCCATCCGGCGGGCTCTTGTCATGTTTGAGATCAACCTGTCGCGTTTGCGTCCCCGTTCGTCGCGGGGCAGACGATTTCATAAAACCTTTGGCGCACGCTGCCCTCCACTGTAGATCGTCACCCGATGGAGAACAGGTTCCATGAATCACGCTGCCAACGCTGTCGACACCCAGTGCATCAACACCATTCGTACCCTCGCCATGGACGCTGTGCAAAAGGCCAACTCCGGCCACCCCGGCACGCCCATGGGCCTGGCGCCCGTCGGTTACACCTTGTGGAGCCGCTTCCTGCGTTATCACCCCGAGCACCCCGACTGGCCCAACCGTGACCGTTTCGTATTGTCGGTGGGCCATGCCTCGATGCTGTTGTATTCGCTGTTGCACCTGGCGGGCGTGGTGGAGATTGACGCCCACGGCAAGCGCTCCGGCCAGCCGGCCATCAGCCTGGACGACATCAAGCAGTTCCGGCAGATGAGCTCCAAAACTCCCGGCCACCCCGAATACCGCATGACCACCGGCGTGGAAACCACCACCGGCCCACTCGGCCAGGGGTGCGCCAACAGCGTCGGCATGGCCATGGCCGAGCGTTGGCTGGCCAAGCGTTTCAACCGTGACGACCAGGTGCTGTTCGACTACAACGTCTACACCCTGTGCGGCGACGGCGACATGATGGAAGGCATCAGCAGCGAAGCCGCGTCCATCGCCGGGCACTTGAAGCTGGAGAACCTGTGCTGGATCTACGACAACAACACCATCAGCATTGAAGGCCACACTGAACTGGCCTTCAGCGAAGACGTGATCAAGCGTTTCCAGGCTTATGGCTGGCACACCTTGCACGTCACCGATGCGAACAACCTGCTGGCCCTGAGCGACGCGCTGAGCACGTTCCAGAAAAACACTGGGGCACCGACGCTGATCGTGGTCGACAGCGTGATCGGCTATGGCTCGCCCCACAAGCACAACACCGCGTCGGCCCATGGCGAGCCTTTGGGCGAAGAAGAAATCCGCCTGACCAAAGCCGCGTACGGCTGGCCCGAAGACTCAAGCTTCCTGGTGCCGGATGAAGCGCGCACGGTCCTGCGGGATGCACTGCTCAAGCGCAGCAAGCCGCTGTATGAGCAATGGACTGAGACCCTGTCCCACCTCGAACAGTACGAACCGGAACTGGCCGATGAACTGCGCCGCATGCGTGCCGGCGAGATGCCCGAGCATTGGCAGGAGCAACTGCCGAGCTTTGCCACTGATGCCAAAGGCGTCGCCAGCCGTGCCGCCGGTGGCGAGGTGTTGAATGCGTTTGCCAAGCAGATCCCATGGCTGCTGGGGGGCTCGGCCGACTTGTCGCCGTCCACCAAGACCAACCTGACGTTCGACGACGCCGGGCGCTTCAGCGCCGAGAACTACGGCGGGCGCAACCTGCACTTCGGCATTCGTGAACATGCCATGGGCGCGATTGCCAACGGCATGGCGCTGTCGTACCTGCGGCCGTATACCTCGACCTTCCTGGTGTTCAGCGACTACATGAAGCCGCCGATTCGCCTCGCGGCGATCATGGAGCTGCCGGTGGTGTTCGTGTTTACCCATGACTCGATTGGTGTCGGCGAAGACGGCCCCACTCACCAGCCCATCGAACACCTGACCCAGTTGCGGGCGACGCCGGGTTTGCTGACCCTGCGCCCAGGCGACGCTAATGAAACCCTGGAAGCCTGGAAGATCGCCCTGGCCCAGACCCATCGGCCAACCTGCGTGGTGCTGTCGCGGCAGAACCTGCCGACCCTGGACCGCACGAAATACGCAGCGGCGACGGGTACATCCCGTGGTGCTTATGTGCTGGCCGGCGCCGATAAGCCCCAGGTGATCCTGATGGCCACCGGCAGTGAAGTCAGCCTGGCGGTGGAAGCCTATGAGCAACTGAAGACTGAAGGCGTGGCGGCGCAAGTGGTGTCGATGCCGAGCTGGGAACTGTTCGAAGAACAGGACCAGGCCTACCGCGACAGCGTGCTGCCACCCGCAGTGAAGGCACGACTGGTGGTGGAACAGGCCGGCCCGTTGGGTTGGGATCGCTACGTGGGGCAAACCGGGGCCAAGGTGGTGATGAACAGCTTTGGCGCCTCGGCACCGCTGTCCAAGTTGCAGGCCAAGTTCGGCTTTACCCTGGACAATGTGGTGAAGCTGGCGAAGGAGCAAGTCAGGCTCAACAGCTGACCCAGTGCATGCATGCCGGGCGTGGCCTACCGAGGGAAACCTCGGTGCCATGCCCTGCTGCTCATTTCCCGCCGGTGACATCCAGGAACGTACCGGTGATGAAGGACGCCTCGGCGCCTGCCAGCCACAGGATCGCCCGAGCCACTTCTTCAGGCTGGCCGCCGCGGCCCATGGGGATCGAATCCTTCACGCGATCAACCCGCCCTGGCTCCCCGCCACTGGCGTGAATGTCGGTGTAGATATGCCCCGGGCGGATGCAGTTGACGCGTATTCCCTCCCTGGCCACTTCCTTGGCAAACCCGATGGTGAAGGTCTCGAGAGCCCCCTTTGATGCGGCGTAGTCGACATATTCGTTGGGGCTGCCCAGCCGGGCGGATGCCGACGAGATATTGATCACGGCACCACCCCGCCCCTGGTGACGAAACGACATGCGCTTCACCGCTTGCTGGGCACACAGCATCGGCCCGATCGCGTTGACCGCGAAAATCCGCTGCATCCGCTCGAACGGCAAGTCTTCGACCCGGGACTGCAACGCGTTGATCCCGGCGTTGTTAACCAGCACATCGATGCGCCCGAACGCCCGATCTATCGCCGCAAATAACTGGACGACCTGCTCCGGGTCTGCGCTGTCCGCGCGTACGGCCAACGCCCGGCGCCCTGCCGCTTCTACATCCGCCACCACCGCGAGGGCGGCAGACTCATCGGAAACGAAGCTGATCGCCACGTCATAACCTTGTGCGGCGGCCAGCCGCGCGGTGGCGGCGCCAACGCCACGACTTCCACCTGTTATCAGAATCAGCGGTGCCTGCGGGACGGTATCCATTGCGCGAACCTTCATGTGGTGGTGGAAAATGCTTTGCCTGCTGTCAGCCGATCAGGATGGTACCGGTGGCAATCACCACGCACGCCAGCACCTTGCGGACCGTCAGTGTCTCGCCCAGGAAGAAATAGCCGATCAGTGCCGCAAACAGCACGCTGGTCTCGCGCAAGGCCGAGACCGCGCCCATGGGCGCACCGGCCATGGCATAGATAATGATTCCGTAGGCCAGGAGCGACACCAGCCCACCGGCGAAGGCCGTGAAAAACCCGGGCCGCAGGCTGAACAGACTTTTCGGGCCCCGCAGGCCGATATACACCGCCGGCATCAACACGCCCCACAAGGCGCACATCCACACCGTATAGGCCATCGGCGCACCCGACAGGCGCGCGCCGATGCCGTCTGTCACGCTGTAGGCGGCAATGAAACAGCCGGTGCCCAGGGCGTATGGCAGGCTGGGAACGGCGAGCCGGCGCCCCCTGAACGCCAGGGAAATGATGCCGCCCGACACCAGGGCAATGCCCAGAAGCGAGCTGGCCGAGACACTCTCCCCGGCAAACACGGCGGCACCCAGGGTGATCAGCACCGGCGAGGAGCCGCGTGAAATCGGATAGGTCTGCCCCAGGTCTCCGACTTTGTAGCTGCGCACCAGGAACAGGTTGTAGCCCACGTGCAGCACCGCTGACAGCACCACATAAAACCAGCTGGCTGGCGCCGGAGGGTCCAGGAACACCGCAACGCCGCCACTGGCGATAGCGACCGCCAGGCACATCACCGTCATCGACCAGAGTCGGTCGGCGCCGCCACGCAGCAGCGCGTTCCAACTGGCGTGCAGTAAGGCAGCGAAGAGGACCAGGAGAATAATGGGATAAGGCATGCACCCATCCTAAGCAAACCGGCGCCTTAACTGAAGCGAAGTCTGCTCATTGAAGAATGAGCAAATCCTCATGCTTTATTCGTAAGCCAGTCCGGCGTTTACGGCTTCCTGCGTCAGCCATTCACGAAAGCTGACGATATGCGGCTGGGACTCGATGCCTTTGGGGCAGACAAAGTAATAAGCGACCGGTGACGGGAACGGCACATCGAACAGCCTCACCAGGCTGCCATCGCTCAGCTCTGACTCCACATGCCCACTGCGCGCCAATGCAATGCCCTGGCCGAGCAAGGCCGCCTCTATCGTCATGTTGGTATCCGCAAACCTGACACTTTCCTTGAGCGGCGCAATCGCGAGCCCTACGTGCTGGAACCAGACTTCCCACTTCGGCACCAGGTCGGCGCCGTCGCGCATCAGCAAGGGATAGCGCAGCAATTCGGCGGGTGTGTGTGGCCGGCCAAAGCGCTTCAACAGATCGGGACTGGCCACCGGAAAAATCTGCTCGCGGAACAGGAACTCCGAGTACAGCGCCGGGTAATTCCCGTTGCCCAGGCGGATCGCAACATCAGCCTCCGCACTGGAGAAGTTGATGATCTTGTCGCTGGAGTCCAGGGTGACCAATATTTCAGGGTGCCGTTGGGCCAGGCTCGGCAATCGGGGCAGCAGCCATTTCAGCGCGAAGGAATAGGTGGTACTGACCTTGAGCCGGACCCTGCCCTTTTGCTCGCGCAGGTCCGCGAGTGTCGCCTCAAGGTTCATGAAAAACTCGCGCACGATCGGCGCAAGGGCTGCTCCGGCAGGCGTCAGGCTGAGTGACTTGCCCCGCTGGAACAACTGCAACCCCCAGAGTTCTTCAAGGTGTTTGAGCTGATGGCTGACGGCACTCTGGGTGACATGCAACTCTTCTGAAGCCGAAGTGAAGGTTGCGTGGCGTGTGGCAACCTCAAAGGCGCGCAATGTCGAGGTGGGTGGCAGGTCTCTCATGGCATTGCTTCACCGTTTATGAATAGATGCTCATGATAGAACATCTATCCATTGCTCTGTAGGCCGCCCCTCAACCCAGCTGGAACCGCGCCGTGTTGTCGCTCAACGCCCGGCTGCCCTTGCTCAACCTATCCGCCGCCTGGTTCACCGCCCGCGCGCCGTCGAGCAAGCGCCCGGCGGCCTGGTCAACCTGCTGGATATTGCCGCTCACTTCATCCGCCGTCGCTGCCTGTTCCTCAACCGCCGTGGCGATCTGCGCCAGGGTGTCAGTGACGCTCTGCACCGCGCTGGCGATCTCCCCCAGGCGATGGCCCAGGCCCGTGACGGACTCGGCATCGGTCACCGCCTGCTCACAGGCCACGCCCATCAGGGTGACCGCCTGGCTCACCGTCGCGCGCAAACTGTCGACCGTGCCGGCGATCTGCGCCGTGGAGGCCTGGGTCCGTTGCGACAGGCTGCGCACTTCATCGGCTACCACCGCAAATCCCCGGCCCTGTTCACCGGCCCGCGCAGCCTCGATGGCAGCGTTCAGCGCCAGCAGGTTGGTCTGCTCGGCGATACCCCGAATGGTGTCAACCACCGACTGGATCTGCTGGCCCTGCTGGCTGACGCGCTCCAATGCATCGGAGGTGTCGGTCAAGCGCTGGTTGAGTTGCTGGATACTCGCGGTGGTGCGCTGGCTGTCGCGGCTGCTGTCCTCGGCAATCTGCCGGGTTTTCTGCGCGCTGCCGGAGGCCTGCTCGCAGCTCTTGGCGACGCCCATGGAGGTCGCGGCCAACTGTGTGGCGGCCGCTGCAATCTGGCTGATCTGCTGTTGCTGGTCTTCCACTTCGGTCAGCGTACTGCCCGATTGTGAATTGAGTGTCAGCACCGCAGAGCCCAACTGCTGCGTCTCGTGATTGACCCCCAGCAGGCTGGTGCGCAACTGCACCACCGCCACGTTGAGCGCCGTGCTGATGGCCGCCAGTTCATCGCGCCCTTCCACCGCCACTTCAACGCACAGATTACCGTCGCGCAGGGATTCGGCCAGGGTGGTGATGCCGCTGGCACTGCGGCGAATCGATGCCTGCAAGCACACGAACAGGTACAGGGCTGCCAGCGCCAGCACGCTGAACGTCACCGCCACCGGGATGAATTGCTTGAGCGAGCTGTCGCGGTAGTAACCCAGGCGCGCGTCCAGCGAGGTCAGCGACTGTTTACGCAACGCGCCGAGGGTACCAAGCATGCCATCCACACTGCGTTCGAAGCCGGTGGTATCGAGCTTGATGGTGCCGCCGAACACGCCTTCGTCCAGGGTCTTCAGCTCGTTGTCCAGCAGTTGCAAGCTGTCGTCGTATTGCGCGATCCAGGTTTGCAGCCCCGGGTATTGCTTGGCCTTGAGGGATGCGGCGGCCTTGACCAACTGGTCCCTTGCGTCGCCGATGCGACCGCGCAAATCACGCATCTGCAAACGGCTTTGCAGGGTGAACTGCCCCGATGCGATGGATGACTGCCCGACGCTCGCCATACGCCCGATACGCTCGATCAGGTCGGGGGTTTGCTGGGTGGAAATCTGCATCAGCAAATAGGTTTCAAGCCACGGATCGAGGATCAACCCGGTGTCCATGGTGATCTGTTCGCGCAGGGTTTGCATCGCGCTCAGCGCAGACGTGAAGCGGTCATAACCATCCGGCCACCAGCCCACGGTGCGCAGGGATTGGGAATCCATGCCCGTGACCGAGGCTTGCAATGCCTCAAAACGTGCAAGGGTATCCGGGCGGGCGTTCTGGGCTTTGAGGGCCTCGCCCAGGGCCTGCACGCTTTGCAGGATCAGCGGGAAATTGGTATCGACCGCAGTCATGGCCGCCTTGGCCGCGGGTGTCTGGTCGTGGAGGATGTCGGCAGCTTTCCAGCGCGCCGCCAGGTTGCGCTGGGCGGTCAGTTGGGCGTCCAGGGCATCCAGCGCCAGCAGTTCGCGCACCCCGGATTGCTCATTGGAAATCACCGTCAGCTTGGTGCGGTACTCCTGCGCGATCATCCACAGGCTGCCCGCCAGGGGCAGCATGAACAGGAAAAACAGGATCTGGAACTTGCGCGCGAATCCAAAACGTCCGAGCAGGCGGATACCTGGCGACAACACACTTTGCATGTCCGACTACTCCTAGAACCACTCGCCTCAACAGCGAATCAAGCTTTGAAATGATTGACGGCAAAATGCCATGTCATTGATTAAGCTGGCTCTAGCAAGAAACGGACCGCTGTTGTCGGGCCCGCTGGATAGGCGGGACGTCGTGCAAAACACGCTGTACCGTGCGCGAAAATGGGGCGAAAGCACTCAGCGCAGGTGGCAGAACGGTAACCGTCTGACCAATACCGCAAGCGTGAGGGCGGCCGACAACCTGTGGCGAGGGAGCTTGCTCCCGCTGGGCTGCGAAGCGGCCCCAAAGCAGGCACTGGTGTTCCGTCAGGTCGATATCGATTGCAGGGTTCAGGGCTGCTTTGCAGCCCAGCGGGAGCAAGCTCCCTCGCCACAGGGTGAGTGCTTGCTGAATCAGGAGTGCCAATGGACGGCGCGCCCGGAATTTCGGCGGAGAGCGGGATTTACTTTCTGGGTTTGCCGAACCTGGTGAACCTTTTGCTGTGGGGAAATTGATGCAGCTCGGACTCACATGGCAGACGTTGGCGACGGGTCCTCACAAAACGTGTTGAGAGGGTGCTTCGGGTCGACGCTCTTCGGAATGTACGTTCCAGAAAGGCATCGGAAACAAACTGCTGCGTAGCGTCCTGGCCTATGCGAAATCCCAGCCTCAGCTTTTGCTCGTTCAACTCACCCTCACCGAGGGTAATTTGCTTGTGGATCATGGCAGCACACGCACAGCTTGTTGCCATCAGTATCTCGAAAATACGCGCCGTAATAATCGGGGTGGTAGTGAGGCCTTAATCCAGGCTCTCCTTCACATATCCCGCCGAGCGCCAACGCCGCTGTATAACTTCTTCTAACCGCTTCCCGACTGGGTGCAAGTAGCCCCACCATCTGCCCATTCCCAGGTGCACTCGGTTTGCCATCAAATGGCGCCCCAATGACGAAGATCGGGCGAGGTGCGGTTTCAGCCACCCAACCGGCCCACGGTTTATCCGCATCGCAAAATTTCAACCTGAGGCCCAACTCAGCCATCACCTTCGAATAGAAAGCAAAAGCCCGATCAAAATCACCTGTACCTAAAAACACATGGGAAATCATGGTGGCTACCCTGGGGCGATGAATGCCCATGAGTCTGGCGCGAAATGATTGCTGGCGAAAGCCTGATGACTCCGCCCGGCATATGTACGGCTTCCCTCCCCTCATACGCTCATAAAAACCGCAAATCCCAACATTGCGCAGGGTGCCGCCCGGCATTTCGTCAACCCATAATGGGCTTACAACAATAAAGGGGCTCACCCCGGGGCGCGTAAGCCATGTACAGAGACCATATCGTCAAGACCCGCATGACGGACAGCGCGGTATTCATGGGCGCGGTGGCCGTGGTGATTTTCATCATCACGCTCGCCTGCGGCGTCGGTGAAGGCCGCCTCTCCCACTTGATGGGCCCCATCGTTCTCGACCTGAAGGCACCACTGGCACGAGATATTGCAGTGGGCGGCACGTTCACCCTGACGGTGGTGCTGAACCTGTTCATCCTTGGCCGCTTTCCCTTACGCGCGCAGATCATCACGGTCTGGTGCGAGTTGCTGGTGCTGTTCCTGTTGTTCTTCGACACCTTCAACCTTTCCTACAGTTTCATCGCGACCAAAATCGGCTTCATGATCACCCAGGGGGTGTTCACCACCGTCTACGTGTCGGCGATTTCGATTGCGATTGCGTTCGTCCTGGCGCTGCTGGGCGCCACCGCGCGCTTGTCTTCCAACGGCTTCGCGATTGCGATTGCGAGCTTCTATACCTCGTTTTTCCGCGGTGTTCCGCTGCTGATCCAGATCTATCTGATTTACCTGGGCATCCCTCAACTGGGCTATGTCGTCGGAGCGGTTCCAGCCGGGATCCTGGCGCTCTCGCTGTGTTATGGCGCCTACATGACGGAGATCTTCCGCGCCGGTATCAGCAGCATCTCGCGGGGCCAGTGGGAAGCCTCGCGGGCGATTGGCCTGAACCCGTTCCAGACGATGACCCGGGTGATTCTCCCGCAGTCCATGCGCTTGATCATTCCGCCAACGGGCAACCAGTTCATCTCGATGCTCAAGGACAGTTCGCTGGTGTCGGTGATCGGCGTCTGGGAGCTGATGTTCCTGGCACGAACCCAGGGACGCGCCGAGTTCCGGCACCTGGAAATGCTGATCACCGCCGCCGTGCTGTATTGGCTGCTGTCGATCGTGCTGGAAACCGTCCAGGCCCGCCTGGAAAAGCACTTCAACCGCGCCCATCGCTGAATCAGGAGCATGACGATGAATCAGCCCTCAATAGTCCCGGCTCCATACCCTGCGATATCGATCCAGGACATGCACAAATGGTATGGCGATTTTTATGTGCTCAAGGGCATCGACCTGCACATTGCCAGCGGTGAAATCGTGGTGGTCTGCGGGCCGTCGGGCTCCGGCAAGTCCACGTTGATTCGCTGCCTGAACCTGCTGGAAGACTTCCAGAAAGGCCACGTGTTCATCGAGGGCACCGAGTTGACCCGTGATGCCGCCTGCGTGGCGGGCATACGGCGCCAGGTCGGCATGGTGTTCCAGCAGTTCAACCTGTTCCCGCACATGACGGTGCTGGAGAACCTCATGGTGGGACCGCGCCTGGTGAGCAAGCTCAGCGAGCCCCAGGCCCGCGAGCTGGCCTATGAATACCTGGACCGAGTGCGCATCGGGAACCAGGCCGACAAATACCCCAGCCAGCTCTCGGGCGGCCAGCAGCAGCGCGTCGCCATTGCCCGGGCCTTGTGCATGCGCCCGCGCATCATGCTGTTCGACGAGCCCACGTCGGCCCTTGACCCCGAGATGGTCAAGGAGGTGCTGGACGTGATGGGCGAACTGGCCCAGGACGGCATCACCATGGTCTGCGTCACCCACGAGATGGGATTCGCCCGGCGGGTGGCCGACCGGATCATCTTCATGGATCAGGGCTGCATCATCGAGCAAGCCAAACCCACCGAGTTTTTTGACAACCCGCAGCACGAGCGTGCCCGGGAATTCCTGTCGCAGATTCTCAGCCACTGAGCAGCACCGTCGAACCTTGCGAAGTCACCGATAAAAACAACAGGCACCGCACTCAAGATACTGGAGGCTTACCCATGATCTCGTTCACTCGCTTCTTCACCGCAGCCGCTGTCGCCACCGCCCTCACCAGCCTCACAGGCGCGGCCTGGGCGGGCTCGACCCTCGACCGCATCCATGAAACCAAGGTGATCAAGGTGGCCACCTCGGCCAACTGGCCACCGCAATCGTTCCTGGGCCCGGACAATAAGCTGCAAGGCTTCGATATCGACGTCGCCAGCGAAATCGGCAAACGCCTGGGCAGCAAAGTCGACTTCGTGACGCCCGAATACGGGATCATCACCGCCGGGCGCTGGTCGAGCCGCTGGGACCTGTCGGTCGGCTCCATGACCCCGACTACCGAGCGCACCCGGGTGCTCGACTTCCCCGCGATCTACTACTACACGCCGTATGTATTCGCGGTGCACAAGGACGCGGCCGAGACCAAAGTGGCGGACCTGAACGGCAAGATCATCGGCGTCGAAGCCGGTACGACTTCGGAGGACTATATCAACCGCCGCCTGAAGATCGACGCCGCCGATGTGCCGCCGTTCACTTACGAAGTCACCCCCGGCGAAGTTCGCACGTACGGCGACAGCATGGGCCCGCTGGATGACCTGCGCATGGGAGACGGGGTGCGCCTGAACGCAACCCTGTCCGCCCTGCCCACCATCGTCGCCGCCGTCAAGAATGGCTACCCCATCGTCAGGGTGGAAGGCAAACCCGCCTACTACGAACCCCTGGCCATCGCCGTGGACAAGGGCGACGAGGCGTTCAACAGCGCGCTGACCAAGATCGTCGCCGACATGAAAGCCGACGGCACGCTCAAGCAATTGTCAGAGAAATGGTACGGCGCCGACCTCACCCAGGTGCAGTAAAAACCCCCACAGGCCGTACAGGCGCCCCGTCCTCGACGCGGCGCGCTGTATGCCTGCGCCGCGAAAAAGGACGGCCGACTTCATGTACACCTATAACAACAATTACTACACCGCCACGATGCGCGACACGACTGAACGCCAGGCGCTGTGTGGCAACGCCCGGGCCGATGTGTGCGTGATTGGCGCCGGGCTGGCGGGGCTGAGCACGGCGTGGGAGCTGGTCTCCCGCGGGCAGTCGGTGGTGCTGCTGGATGCCGGTCGCGTGGCCTGGGGAGCGTCGGGGCGCAACGGTGGCTTCGTGCTCCAGGGCTGGTCCGAAGGGTTGGCCGCCATCGAGCGACGCTGCGGCAAACCGACGGCCGCCGCGCTGTTCAAACTGTCGCTTGAAGGCGTCGAGATTGTTCGGGGCATGATCGCCCATCATCAGTTGCCCGGCTGCACGCCAACCCCGGGAAAACTGAGTGTGGTGCGCTACGAGGATGGCGACAACCTGCAGCGTGTGCGGGACAAAATGGCCGCGGATTTCGACTTTCACCTCGACTACCTGGATCGCCAGGCGGTGCGCGAAAAGCTCAAGACCGAGCGGTATTTCCAGGCGCTGCGCGACAACCATGGCTTTCACTTCCACCCCTTGAACTATTGCCTCGGCCTGGCCCGACTGATCGAGCAAAGTGGTGGCAAAATCCATGAACGCTCGCCCATGACCGCCGTCGAAAGCCGCAACGGGCGACACCGGGTCATCACCGATCAGGGCACTGTCGATTGTGCCCACGTGGTGTACTGCTGCGGCGGCTATGGGGGGCCTGAGTTCGGCAAATTACGCCGCGCCTTCCTGCCGATCGCGACCTATGCAGTGCTGACCGAGCACCTGGGCGATCGCCTGGCCGAGGCGGTCTGTACCTCCGATGCCGTGGGCGATAACCGTCGGGCCTCGGACTATTACCGCATCGTCGAGGGCGACCGCCTGCTCTGGGGCGGCCGCATTACCACGCGCAACCTGCAGGATGAGAAACGCCTGGGGCAATTGCTGACGCAGGATATCCTCGACGTTTATCCGCAACTGCGCGGCATCAGGATCGACAAGGCCTGGTCCGGGTTGATGGGTTATGCGCGGCACAAGATGCCGCACATTGGCCCGCTGGGGCAGGGATTGTGGGCGTGTACATCATTTGGTGGCCATGGTATGAACACCGCGCCGATCGGCGCACGCGTCATCGCCGAGGCGATCTGCGGCGAAACCGATCGCTACCGCCTGTTCGATGCCTACGGCCTGGAATGGAATGGCGGCCCCCTGGGCCCGGCGGCCGCACAAACGGTTTACGCCGGCCTGAAAATGATGGATATGTTTCAGGAAAAGCGCTCACAACACAGGGCGACTCATAAAAACTGAACCCCAGCGAGGGTCAAGGACGTGTCCATGGATACGCAGAATCCCGGTCCACTGTTTAACCTCACCGACAAGGACAGGCAATTGCTTGGCCTGCTGCAAGCCAACGCACGCGAACCCACCGCGTCATTGGCCCGCAAGCTCGGGGTCTCGCGCTCTGCGGTGCAGGAGCGGATTACCCGCCTGGAAAAGGCCGGCGTCATCACCGGCTACAGCGTGCGCATCGACCAGGACCGGCTTCAGCAGACGGTGACCTGCTTTACCATGACCTCCTGCACCAACAAGAGCTACACCGATGTGATGACCTCGCTGCGCAGGATGGAAGCGGTGCAGGCCGTTTACGCGGTCTCGGGAGAGTCCGATTTCATCATTCACCTGGCCACCGCCACCCTGAGCGAACTCAATGCCGAGCTCATCAGGATCAACATGATCAAAGGGGTGGCGCACACCGCTTCGCATATCGTGATGGAAACCAAGTTCAGCCGGAAACTGATGGTGTGAAGTGCTGCCGGCCGTGGGAAACCGCGCGTCTCACGCTCCCCCCTCGGCTGCCATAGGAACTCAGCCACCTGACAAGTCATTCCTTGCAAAATAATTCGCCTCAACGCAATATTAAAAGCAATTGCTTGGTTAATTACCTCAAGCCTGACGCTTATGCCCTTCGCCGGCTTCCATACCGCGAACGCATTACAAGGAATCGTTGATGCAAACCCAAGACAGCAGTTGGGGCGAGTTGCTTAGCGGCAAGAACGCCACCCGCTCCATTGCCCTTTCAGGCGGCATCGCGCTGTATGCCACCAACACCTACATCGCCACCACCATCCTGCCGTCGGTGGTTGCCGAAATCGGCGGCCTGGCGCTTTATGCGTGGAGCACCACACTGTACGTGGTGGCCTCGATCCTCGGTTCCGCCCTCACCTCCAAGCTGTTGCAACGCACCGGTCCACGGCTGGCGTATGCGCTGGCCACACTGGTGTTCATGGTAGGCGTGCTGATCTGTGCCCTGGCGCCGAACATGCCGGTGATGCTCGCGGGGCGCTCCATCCAGGGGCTGGGCGGCGGGGTCTTGCTGGCCCTGTGTTACTCGATGATCCAACTGGTGTTCGAAGAGCGCCTGTGGCCGCGCGCAATGGCACTGGTGTCGGGGATGTGGGGCGTGGCGACGCTCGTCGGGCCGGCGGTGGGTGGTGTGTTTGCCGAGATGGACGCGTGGCGCCTGGCCTTCGGCTCGATGGTGCCGGTGAGCCTGGCGTACATGGTACTCACCAGCCGCGCCCTGCCCCCGCGCGACACCACGGCGACCGCCACCGCCCGTTTGCCGGTGCCGCAACTGGTGCTGCTGGCGGGCGCGGTGCTGGCGGTGTGTGCCGGCAGCGTCTCGGCGCTGCCGAGCTGGAACCTGTTGGGTATCGCCACCTGCGTCGTGCTGGTGGTGCTGTTGATCCGCAAGGAGTCCAGCGCCACCGTGCGTCTTTTGCCCCGGGATGCATTGAAGTTCAGCACCCCGCTCTGCGCGCTTTATGCGACCACCTGCCTGTTGGTGATCGGCATGAGCAGCGAGATCTTCATGCCGTACTTTCTGCAGCACTTGCATGGCCAGTCGCCGCTGATCGCCGGTTACATGGCCGCGCTGATGGCGGCCGGCTGGACGGTCTCGGAAATCATCAGCTCCGGCTGGACCGGCCGCGGTCCACATCGCGCCATCATCGCGGGGCCGCTGTTTATCGTGGCGGGCTTGATGATGCTGGCGATCACTACGCCCATCGCCAGCCAGGGCGAATGGACATTGCTGGCCCCTATCTGCCTGGGGCTGTTCCTGGTGGGGTTCGGCATCGGCCTGGGTTGGCCGCACCTGCTGACGCGCATCCTGCAAGTGGCTTCGGAACAGGACAAGGACACGGCCGCTTCGTCGATCACCACCCTGCAACTGTTCGCCATGGCCATGGGCGCGGCGCTGGCGGGGGTGATCTCGAACATGGCGGGCATCAATGAAGTGGCGGGCAATGGCGGCATCGCCCATGCCGCGCGCTGGCTGTTCGCGCTGTTTACCCTGGCACCCGTGTTGGCGCTGTTGATGGCGCTGCGGGCAACGCGGACAAAGCCGATCGAAGGCGCGCCCCTCGACCTTGGAATCGTCCAACCAGCCCCCATAACTAGCGAGGTATCCAACAAGGGGAAGCACAGACCATGACCAACCCGACCGAAACCGCCCTGCTCGCCGGCGGCTGCTTCTGGGGCATGCAAGACCTGCTGCGCCGCTACCCCGGCGTGCTGCACACGCGGGTCGGCTACACCGGCGGCGATGTGCCGAATGCCACGTATCGCAACCACGGCAACCATGCCGAAGCCATCGAGATCGTCTTCGACCCGACGGTGATCACTTACCGGCAGATCCTCGAGTTCTTTTTCCAGATCCACGACCCCAGCACGCCCAACCGCCAGGGCAACGACCTGGGCCCCAGCTACCGTTCGGCGATTTATTACCTGAGCGAACAGCAACGCGACATCGCTGAAGACACCGCCGCCGACGTCGACGCCTCAAAACTGTGGCCGGGCCGTGTCGTCACCGAGATCGAACCGGCGGGGCCGTTCTGGGAGGCGGAGCCGGAGCATCAGGATTACCTGGAGCGGATTCCGAATGGCTACACCTGCCACTTCATCCGACCCAACTGGAAACTGCCGAAACGCGGTTGAAAATGTGGGAGCGGGCTTGCTCGCGAAGGCGGTGTGTCAGTCAGCAAGTTCTTCACTGACCCACCGCTTTCGCGAGCAAGCCCGCTCCCACATAAAGCAGTTCCTACACAAAGCGCCTCCCTCACAAGGCGCATTTCCCTCAGCGCATTTGCAGAATGATCGGGCTGCTGCTCGCCGGGCCCGTGTGCTCACGCAACTTGCCCACCGCCTTGGCATCCACCGCCCCACCCTGATTGCCCCAGGTGCCGCGCACAAACGTCAGCACTTCAGCAATCTCCTGGTCCGACAACTGCTCACGGAACGCCGGCATGCGATAAGCGTCCGCCACATTGGCCGCCACTACGCGCTGCGAGCCATTGAGGGTGATGTTGATCGCCGAGGCGTCCTCCTTGGCCAGTGCGGAGGTGGCGCCCGCCAGCGGCGGCATCCAGTCCGGTTGCCCTTTGCCTTCCAGCCCGTGGCACGAGGCGCAGCGGGTCACATAGGTATGCGCACCCGGCGCATCCAGGCGTTGCGCAGCCGACACCGCCTGATACTGCCAGGCCGCACCATCGCGCTGCTCGTCGCCCGGCAACGACCGCAGATAGCGTGCAATCGCCGCCAGGTCATCGTCGCTCATGAACTGCGTGGAGTTGTTGAACGCCTCGGTCATCGAGCCATAAACCACCGCATGTTTGTTGCGACCGGTCTTGAGGAACTGCACCACTTCCGGCTCGCTCCAGCGCCCCAGGCCGGTGTTGGGATCGTCCCGCAGGCTCGGTGCGTACCAGCCGTCGAGCAAGCCACCGGCCAGGTACGGCTTGCCACTTTCATCCAGAGCCTTTTCGTTGAAGGCCAGGCCCCGTGGCGTGTGGCAACTGCCGCAATGCCCCGGGCCCTGCACGATGTAGGCCCCCCGGTTCCACAGTTCATCCTTCCCGGCCTTCGCGACATACGGCTTGCTGTCGGTAAACACGCCATTCCACAGCGCGATCGGCCACCGCATATTCAATGGCCACGGGATCGAACTCTTGATATTGGCCTGCTGCACCGGCGCCACGCCCTTCATGAAGAACGCGTACAGGGCGCGCACATCATCGTCGCTGAGCTTGGCATAGGACGGGTACGGCATCGCCGGATACAGGCGGCGCCCACCCGGCGCGACACCCTGGCGCACCGCGCGGTCGAAGTCGGCGAGGCTGTAGCTGCCAATGCCGGTTTCCGGGTCTGGCGTGACGTTGGTGGCGTGGATCGCCCCCAGCGGCGTGGCCATTTCCAGGCCACCGGCAAAGGGCTTGCCGTTGGGCACGCTGTGGCACGCCACACAGTCGCTGAGCCGGGCGACATACTCGCCTCGGGCGACCAGCGCCGGGTCCGTGGCGACGGGCTCGGCCCCCAGCGGCGAGACAGGCTCGCGGGTGACATACCAGGCCAGCAGGCCTGCGGCGACCAGGCACGGCAGCGCCAGCCAGCCAACGGTTCTTGCGAATCGACGGTTGTTCATAAGTGCTCAGGCCCCGGTCAGTTGAAGGAGTGGCGGCTTAACGGCATGCTGCGAACACGCTGCCCGGTCAACGCCGCGACGGCGTTGGCCACGGCAGGCGCCACGGCGGGCAGCGGCGGTTCGCCAATACCGCCCATTTTTTCCCCGCTCTCGATCACGCGCACGTGCACCCGGGCCATCCGCGAAGGCGGCAGCACCG
Source organism: Pseudomonas sp. NPDC087814 (assembly GCF_044742865.1). Classification (NCBI taxonomy): domain Bacteria; kingdom Pseudomonadati; phylum Pseudomonadota; class Gammaproteobacteria; order Pseudomonadales; family Pseudomonadaceae; genus Pseudomonas; species Pseudomonas sp. NPDC087814. The sequence continues at coordinate 65,537 of NZ_JBIUVK010000012.1, forward strand.
GGTACAAATCGTAGTTACGCGCCCGAGGCAAGCCGTCCACATACACCGCTTCCTCCAACAGCACCTGGGACAAGCCCAGCGACACCGCCCCATTCACCTGCGCCTCGACAATCGCCGGGTTGACGATGCTGCCCGGGTCGACTGCCTGCCAGATGTCGTGCACCTTGACCTGGCCGTTCTCGATCGACACCTCGGCAATCACCGCCGTCTGGGTGCCGAACGGTGACGCCATCGCCACCCCGCGTGCGCGCTTGCTGCCGTCCTCGGCAACAAACGGCCCACGTTTCCAGCCACCCGACAACTCGCCCACCGCCTTCAGCAGGGTGGTCAGCCGCTGGTTATCCCGCAACAGATGCAGGCGCAACTCGAACGGGTCCTTGCCCCCCTTGTCGGCCAGTTCATCCAGGAAAGATTCGTAGAAAAAGTCATTCAGCGAATTGCCCACCGAACGCCAGTAGCCCAGCATCACCGGGCCCTTCACATAGATCTGTGCGATACGCTTGTTGGGAATCGCATAGGACTTGCCGGACAGTCCCTCAAGGGCCGTCGGGTCGAGCTTCTCGCCCTGCTTGCCCGCCAGGGCCTCGGTTGGCCCCTCCGTGGCACTCACCGCTTCAATCGCCACCGGCCAGCCGTCGCTGTCCAGCGCCCCACGGAAATTCACCGCTGCGACCGGGCGCAGCACATCCCGCAGGAATTCTTCTTCGCGGCTCCAGATCAACTTCACCGGGCGCCCCACCGCCTTGGCCAACTCGATGGCCTGCGGGTAAGGACTGGCCGAGTCATACAGGAAGTGCCGCCCGAAAAAACCACCCAACAACGGCGAATGCAGGGTAATCCGCTCCGGGGCCAGGCCGGTGCGCTTGGCGATATCGGCCAGGAACATGTCCTGCGCCTGATTCGGCAGCCAGATCTCCAGCGAACCGTCAGGGTTGAAGCGCGCCAGCGCCGAAGGCGGCTCCAACTGGGCATGGTGCAGGTACTGGTTGTGGTAAGTGGCCTCGACCCTGGTCTTGGCATTGGCCAGCGTGCCGGCCACGTCGCCCTCGTTCTCATCATCACGGGCCGGGCCGGTTTCTGCGGCCAAGCGCTTGAAATGCTCGTCGCTGGAAAAGTCCTTCGGCATCCCGCGCACCTTGGAATCAGCCGTCGGCTCCAGCCAGTCGACCTGAATCGACTCCACCGCACGCTTGGCATGCCACCAACGCTCGGCCACCACCGCCACCGCACCGGGCAGGCGATGCACCGAATGCACGCCCGGCATGGCCTTGACCTGGTCTTCGTTGCGCAGGCTGCCCACGGTCATGCCGAGTCGGGGCGCATGCTGCACGGCGGCATGGAGCATGCCGTCGACCTTCATATCAATGCTGTACAGCGCCTTGCCGGTGGACTTGTCATACGCATCGAGACGCTTCACCGGCTTGCCGATCCAACGGAACTGGCTTGGGTCGCGCAGCTTCACACTGGACACATCCGGTACCGGCAGGTCCATTGCCCGCCCGGCCAACTCGCCATACGCAAGGGAACGCCCGGACGCCGCGTGTACCACCTTGCCCGGCTCGGTCGACAGCTCGCTCACCGGAACCTTCAGCGCCTGCGCCCCGGCCTCCAGCAACATGGCCCGGGCCAGCGCACCCAGCCGGCGCATCGTGGGGTAACTCATCCGCACCGACATACTGCCGCCGGTGATGCGCATGCCGTTCTCCATCACCACAAAGGCTTCACCGGGCGGGGCACACTCAACCAGGAACGTGGCCGGGTCGGCGTCCAACTCCTCGCCGACAATCTGCGCCATCGCGGTGAACGTGCCCTGGCCGCCTTCGATAAACGGGCTGAGCAAACGAATCGTGTTGTCCGGGCGAATCTCCAGGAAGGCCGGCACCTGTGTACCGCGTTCGGCGGTGGCCGCGGCGGTGGCCGCCTGCACTCGGCCAGACCCCAGCGGCAGGCCAAAACCGATCACCAGCGCGCCCACGGCCGTACTGGCCAGGAAGCGACGGCGGGACAGGTTCACCGGGTCAGTCAGCGCCGCGACCAAGGGCAGCGCAGTGGGATCAATGCGAATGTTCATCAGGCCTCTCCCTTCTGCGCAAGGTCATGCACGGCGGCATGAATGGCGTTATAGGTGCCACAGCGACAGAGGTTGACCATGGCGGCCTCGATCTGCGCATCACTGGGCTTGGGCGTGTGCTTGAGCAGCGCGGTGGCCGCCATTACCTGGCCGGATTGGCAGTAGCCGCATTGGGCGACCTGGTATTCGACCCAGGTGGCGACGACCCGCTTGCCGACGTCATCGGACTCGATGGCTTCGATGGTGGTGATTTCGCGGCCGACCACGCCGGAAACGGGCGTGACGCAGGAACGCACGACATTGCCGTCCACAAGTACCGAACACGCACCGCATTGCGCCAGGCCGCAGCCGTATTTGGTGCCGGTCATGCCCAGGTTGTCGCGGATGACCCAGAGCAGGGGCGTGTCGGGTTCGGCGTCGACTTGGTGGGTCTGCTGGTTAATTCGTAATTCCATGGCTCACCCGCTGATCATCGGTTGGTGTTGCATTTTTTAGTATTTTTAGACGGCAAGACGGGGCCTCGCCGATGGGCATCGATGGCCCGTCTGGTTCGCGCGCGCGTGGTTTGACTAGTCTAGCGGGCGATGGGAATGACTTTAGACCCTGGTTCATCAAGGCGCTATGCAGGGGTGGGCAAGATCGCAGGATTAGGCAAGTATTCAAGAGGATTGCGTCAGGAGGAGCGGCCTGTGGTGTCAGTGGCGGTCACGCCGGGTGGTGTTCCACCAGAAAGTCGACAAATGCCCTGACCCGCGCAGGCATCGCCGCGCCGCCGACGAACACCGCGTGAATCGGCTCCTGGTCTCCGGGGTTGTACGCTTCAAGCAACGGCACCAGATCACCGCTGGCCAGGTCATCTGCCACGCTGAATGCGCCAATGCGCGCGATGCCGGCACCCAGCTTGGCCAACTGGGACAATACCTCCCCGCTGTTACCCTCGATCGTACCCGACACCTGCAGCGAAAAATCGCGCCCGTCCACGCGAAACGGCCAGTCGGGCGCTGCCCGGCGGAAGTTGAAACGCAGGCAGTTGTGGTTGAGCAAATCCTGCGGCACCTGCGGTGTGCCATGACGCGCCAGGTAGTCCGGGGAAGCGACTATGACCTCGCCGATGGAGCCGATAAGGCGAGCGGTCAAGGGGCTGTCGGCCAATTGACCGAAGCGGATTGCAACGTCCGCTTGCCCGCCCAGGATATCCACCACCTCATCCTCCAGCCGCAACTCAACCACGATGGCCGGGTAGCGCGCGCTGAACGCGGCAACCAGCGGCACGATCGACAGCCGCCCGTGTGCGAGCGCCGCGCTGACCCTCAGCCGCCCCCGTGGCGCGCCCTGGTCGGTGATCGCATCCTCGACTTCGGCCATGTCCGCCAGGATCCGCCGGGCGCCGCGCAAATACGCTTCGCCTTCGGCCGTGAGCGTGATCGCCCGGGTGGTGCGCAGCAGCAGGCGGGTGCCTATGCGCCCCTCGATGCGGGTGATGATGCGGCTGATGGATGACGGCGTGAGGCCCAGCACCCGAGCCGCCCCCGAGAGGCTGCCCTGCTCCGCGACCATGGCGAACACCGCCATCTCCCCCGACCGACCGCCTATGTCCACTTGTGATCTCCACGCAAAGCTGTAGTGCCCCGCCGAGGGCTACCGCCTGAAAAGTCGTGATTGTAGCATTTGATACAAAGATGAGGAGTCACCTATGCGTATCAACCCACCCCTTGTAGCGCTGTCCATCGGCGCCTTCGGCATCGGGGTCACCGAGTTTGCCCCCATGGGCATGTTGCCCGGGATCGCCGCCGACCTCGGTGTTTCCATTCCCGCCGCCGGGCTGCTGGTCAGCGCCTATGCCATGGGCGTGCTGATCGGCGCCCCGATCATGACCCTCGCGACAGCCAGGGTGGCGCGCCGGTATCTGCTGGTGGGCCTGATGGCCATTTTCACCCTGGGTAATCTGCTGTCCGCCCTGGCCACCGACTACCAGACCCTGATGGTCGCCCGGTTGGTGACATCGCTGAATCACGGGGCATTCTTCGGCATCGGCTCCATCGTGGCAGCGAGTGTGGTGGCGCCCGACAAACGCGCGGGGGCCGTCGCCGCGATGTTCCTCGGGCTAACCCTGGCGACCATCGGTGGCGTGCCCCTGGCAACCTGGTTCGGCGAGAACTTCGGCTGGCGTACGGCGTTCTGGGGCATCAGCGGGCTCGGGGCGTTCGTGATGGTGGCCCTGTGGTGGGCACTACCGAATACGCCCGCTCCAAAAGGGGGAAGCCTGATGGCCGAAATCCGCGTACTGGGTCGCGGGCCGGTACTGGCAGCGCTGGCGTTGACCGTGGTGGGGTCCAGCGCCATGTTCACGGTGTTTACCTATATCGCGCCGATTCTGCGGGATGTCACCCACGCCTCGACCAACTTCGTCACCGCAATGCTCGTGCTGTTCGGGATCGGCCTGACCCTCGGCAACGTCTGGGGCGGCAGGTCTGCGGATCGTTCGGTGGACCGCACCCTGATAACGTCGCTCGTGGTCCTGATTGCCGTGCTGCTGGCCTTCTCTGTGCTCATGCAATGGCCGCTGCCCGCCGCCTTGTCGATCCTGCTGTGGGGCGCCGCCAGCTTTGCGCTGGTACCTCCCCTGCAGATGCGCGTGATGGAAGCCGCCAAGGATGCGCCCAACCTGGCCTCGGCGATGAACATCGGTGCGTTCAACTTCGGTAACGCCATTGGCGCGGCGCTGGGGGGAGCAGTGATCAACGCAGGGCTGGGCTACCCGGCCATTTCGCTGGCTGGCGCGATCATGGCGGCCCTGGGTTTGCTGATGGTGCTGGGCCTTGGCTGGCGCTCGCGGCGCGCAGGTTCACGTATCTGCCAGGAACCGGCGCAGGCATAAAGACAGCCGCGCTTAAACGCCCCCCTACACCCTCCCCTCTGAAAAGCCCCGAATCCCGGGGCTTTTTTGCGTCTGCCTGGCCGCCATCCATCGCTGCAAAAAATTTCAACTAGTGACTTTCATTATGAAATCCACTGTGCAATATTACTTGCGTAATATTTGGCAACAGTTCCCGGAGTCCCTCATGAAGAAAGCCAGCTTCCAACCCATGTCCTGCCCGGTCGCCCGTGCCCTGGAGCACATCGGTGATGGTTGGAGCCTGTTGATCCTGCGTGATGCGTTCTACGGGCTGCGCCGTTTCGACGAGTTCCTGCAGAGCCTCGGGATCGCCTCGAACACCCTGACCCGCCGCCTGAATGCGTTGGTGGCCGGCGGCTTGCTGGAACGGCGCCCGTACCAGGACAACCCGCCGCGCCATGAGTACCACCTCACCGAAGCGGGCCGGGACTTGCGCCAGGTCATCCTCACGCTGATGGCCTGGGGCGCGCGGCATGCCGAGGGCTCGACCAAAGTGTTTCTCGCCGACGAGTCCACCGGGCGCCCGGTGGTGCTGGCGTTGATGGATGCCAACACCGGCAAACCCATCACCCGTGCGGGCCACCGCGTACATGTCAGCGCCGATGCCGAACCGCTGACCCTGTGGCGCGCACGAACCGGCCGGGCCTACGCCGAAAAAGACCAGTTGGTCAGCCCCTTCCCCCACTAATATTCAACGAGGTCATTTCGTCATGGACGCTCCAGTCAGCGCTGTGCCCGAACCCACCCAACCATCCCGGCGCAAACAGGTTTTACGCCTGGGGCTGCTGACCCTGGCCGTGGCGGGCGGCGTGTGGTACGCCAGTCACTGGTGGCTGGTCAGCCGGTTTATCGAAGACACCGACGACGCCTATGTCGGGGCGGATGTGACGGTGATCAGCGCCAAAGTGCCGGGCTATATCAGCGAAGTGACGGTGCAGGACAACCAGTTCGTACGGGCCGGCGACGTACTGGCGCGCATCGATGTGCGCGACTACCGCACGGCCTTGGCCAAGGCCGACGGCGCCGTGGCCGCGCAACAGGCCTCGCTCGCCAACCTCGACGCCACCGAACAACTGCAACTGGCCGTGATCAACCAGGCCAAGGCGCAGATCGACGCCACCGATGCCGAAGCACAACGGGCCGGCGACGATCAAACGCGTTACCAGAACCTGGTGCGCAGCCAGGCCGTATCGGTCGAAAGCGCACAACGGGTCAGCGCCGTATGGAAGACCGCCCGCGCCGACCACTCCCGGGCACAGGCCGGGTTGATGGCGGCGCGCCGGCAAATCGACGTGATTGAAACCCAGCGCGGCCAGGCGCGTGCCGCGTTGCAACAGGCGCAGGCCGAACGCGACCAGGCGCAATTGAACATCAGCTACACCGAACTGCGGGCGCCGGTGGATGGTTACGTGGGCAACCGCCGCGCCCGGGTAGGTGCCTACGCCGCGGCCGGCAGCCAACTGATCTCGGTGGTGCCCGCGAAAGGATTGTGGGTGGATGCCAACTTCAAGGAAGACCAATTGGGGCGCCTGCAGGTCGGGCAAAGCGTGAGCATCCGCGCCGACATCCTCCCCGGTCGTGAATTCCACGGGCACATCGAGAGCCTGGCCCCTGCCACCGGGGCGCAATTCAGTGTGCTGCCGCCGGAAAACGCCACCGGCAACTTCACCAAGATCGTGCAGCGAGTGCCGGTGCGCGTGCGCCTCGACAGCAATGACGCCGACTTCGGCGCCCTGCGTCCGGGCCTGTCGGTGATGGCGAAGGTCAACACCGATGAGGCGTTCGAGGACCAGGCCAGCGCCCTCAAGGCCCAGCTATGAACAGCCCGTTGCCCGCCCTCAGCACCGCACAAAAGGTCGCGGCCTTCGCCACCATGTGCGTGGGCATGTTCATCGCCTTGATCGATATCCAGATCGTCTCCGCCTCCCTCAAGGACATCGGCGGCGGGTTGTCTGCCGGCGCGGACGATACGGCGTGGGTGCAGACCGCCTACCTGATCGCGGAAATCATCGTGATCCCCATGTCAGGCTGGCTCTCCCGGGTGATGAGCACGCGCTGGCTGTTCGCGGCGTCGGCGGCCGGGTTCACCTTGACCAGCCTGCTGTGCGCGATGGCCTGGAACATCCAGAGCATGATCGCGTTTCGCGCCTTGCAGGGGTTCCTAGGGGGCTCGATGATTCCGTTGGTGTTCACCACCGCGTTCATGTACTTCAACGGCAAGCAGCGGGTGATCGCCGCCTCCACCATCGGCGCCATCGCGTCCCTGGCCCCCACATTGGGCCCGGCCGTGGGCGGTTGGATCACCGACATCTCCTCCTGGCACTGGCTGTTCTACATCAACCTGCTGCCCGGCCTCTTCGTGACCTTTGCGGTGCCGATGCTGGTCAAGGTCGACCGCCCCAACCCGTCATTGCTCAAGGGCGCCGACTATATCGGCATGGCGTTGATGGCGGTGTTTCTCGGCTGCCTGGAATACACCCTTGAAGAGGGCCCGCGCTGGAACTGGTTCAGCGACAGCACCATCTCGACCACTGCCTGGATAGCCGCCATCAGCGGCGGGCTGTTTATCTGGCGTTGCCTGGAGATCAAGGAGCCGATCGTCGACCTGCGCGCGCTTCGGGACAGGAACTTCGCCTTGGGCTGCCTGTTTTCATTTATCACCGGCATCGGCATTTTCGCCACCATCTACCTCACGCCGCTGTTTCTCGGGCGGGTGCGCGGGTACGGCTCGCTGGATATCGGCCTGGCGGTGTTTTCCACGGGGGTGTTCCAGTTGCTGGCGATCCCGGTGTACGCCTTGCTGGCCAATCGTTTCGACCTGCGCTGGATTTTGATGTTCGGGTTGTCGTTATTCGCCCTGTCGATGTGGGACTTCTCCCCCATCACCCACGACTGGGGCGCCAAGGAGCTGCTGCTGCCCCAAGCCATACGCGGGTTTGCTCAACAAATGGCAGTGCCGCCGGTGGTCACCCTGACCCTCGGCGCACTGGCCCCCGACCGCCTGAAGCTCGCCTCGGGCCTGTTCAACCTGATGCGCAACCTCGGCGGCGCCATCGGCATCGCCGCCTGCGCCACGGTGCTCAATGACCGCACCAACCTGCACTTCCTGCGCCTGGCTGAACACCTGAACATCCGGAACGAATCGATGAATGTGTGGCTTGACCAGCTTTCCGGGAATGCCCAGTTGCTGGGACAAAACAGCCTGGATTCGAGCCAGTTCGCGCTGAGTCAGCTGTGGGCGCTGACCTGGCGCGAGGCGCAAACGCTGACCTATGCGGACGCATTCCTGATGATCATGGTGTGCTTTGTCATCGCGGTGCTGCTGGTGCCGTTGATGCGCAAGGTGCAGCCGCCGAAGCAGCCGTCTGCGGATGCGCATTGAATCGTCCGATCATGTTGAAGGCCGCAACGGCGCCAGCCGGCTGAGCTTGGTCATCTGTTTGAATATCAGGCCAGGCGCAACCCGGCTGGCTACCTTCAGCACCTTGCTCAACCCCGGGCATATGTCCAGTTGGCCGGCTTCGATTTGCCGGATGCAGTGCTGCACCATCAGCACCGGGTCCATGCCTTTTTCGTTCTTCATTTCTTCCGCGAACTCGGCCCTGAGCAGCGGTGTTTCGGTGCCGGGTGGGGCAAGCTCCACCACGGTGACGGCGCTGTGCTGAAGCTGTGCCCGCAGGCACTGGGTGTAAGCGTGCAATGCGGACTTGGACGCACTGTAGACGGGCGCCGCCGGAAACGGCACAAACGCCAGCCCGGACGAGACGTTAACAATCAAACCGCGCGGGTGCTTGAGCAGCCAGGGAAGAAACTGCTGGATCATCCGGATCGGGCCGTTCAGGTTGATCTCGATCTCTTCAGTCACGTCCGCCAGCGCCCGCTCTCCGGCCAGCTTGATATTGCGCATCACGCCCGCGTTATTCACCAGCGTATCGAGCCCAGGGAACTGACCGGTGACTGCCGCAAACAGCGTTTGGATGCTGGCGGGGTCGCGCACGTCGCTTTGAAACGTGTGCAGGCTCGGCAGCAGTTGCCGCGCCTCGTCCAGCCTGTGCTGATCGCGGCCCGTCACGATCACGGTATTGCCTCGTGCCACAAGCTGGCGGGCAAGCTCAAGCCCAATACCACTCGAACCTCCCGTCACTAGCACTGTTCGTCCGGTCATCTTCATCGAAACTCTCCAATGGTGGGTCACACGCAAGGAGCTTGAGGGATACACTGGCCTTAAGTAAGTAGGCACCCAAAAGATCTATACGCACCTGAAAGAGAGTGTCCAACGAATGAACAAACACCCTGGCTTTACCGACGAGCAGATTGCCGCCGCCCAGTTTTATGCCCGGCAAACACCCCCGAAGGATCTGGACCCACGGATCGCGCCCCTGGTGACCGACCTGATAGGTCGCGTTGCAGACAAATGGACCATGCTGATTCTTGAAGCCTTGATCGAGACGACGCCGCTGCGCTTCACGCGCCTGAGTGAGCGAGTCGGCGGCATCAGCCAGAAAATGCTGACGCAGACTTTGCGGGGGATGGAGAGGGACGGCCTGGTGGTGCGCAAGGTCTACCCCGTCGTACCGCCGAAGGTTGAATACAGCCTGACAACCCTCGGCTTTACGCTGGGTGCCGCCTTTTGTGGCGTGTGGGTCTGGGCGGCAAATAACCTGGAGGAGATTGAACAGGCACGGGCGGATTTCGATCTACGGTGCAACACCGAGTCATAAGGCCGCAAGGTACTGGAGCACCTCTCCAATCCCGTCAATATCGGGAGCCTCGCTCACGGCGGCTTGCGGGCTGCACCATGGGTAACTCAGGCCGGACACCCAGCTCATCACGCTCCCCAGGTCTGACGCCGGCAGTGTCTTCATATGCTCGATGGTAATCGTCAGCCTTTCGACCAGCCCCGCTTCGGCATTGAACTGCCATTCATACACACCACACCCAACCCGGGCTTCTCCCGAGTTCTTGTCGGACATGCCCACCAGCCATTTGCACTGATAGGTTTTGGCCCCCGCCTGCGGTGGCTGCCCCAGGCAAAACGTATAGACGTTTTCAAAGGTCTGCCCGAACCGCCTCACCAGCACATCGCCGATGCCGCCCATCCCTTCGACGTGGGGCGGAAACGAGATGGACCCGGTGCGCACCACCATGTCCAGGATTGCCTCGGGAACAAACGCCCGGCTGAGCAAATGCGGGCGGTTGCCGTCCTTGGCGAGTATGTAGTGCTGAATCGCGAGTTGAGCAGTGTTCATGGTTTTTCCGTCGATTCCCTATCAGGTAATGCTTAGGCCTTCTGGATCAGCTCTCAGAGGTAACAACAGGCTCATCACCGGACTCGGCAGCCAGCTTCAATCGGTCTGCTTTGCTGATGTATTTATCCTTTTTGGCCGGTGCCAATTTGGCGCTGGCCTTTTTGGCCTTGGCCTTGAACAGCTGCTGTAGTTTTTTTTGACGATTCATGTTTTCTATCCGGTGTGTAATCAGTACTTGCCGGCGAGATTATCCATCTTTCATGCCTTTATCGAAGCACATTTAATTCACGGCACTCCACAGCGCCACAGCGGTCTGTCCCTATACGTCCCTATTCTCGCCCAGCGGAGCCACCATGATCATTGTCCACCACCTCAACAACTCCCGTTCGCAACGCATCCTGTGGCTGCTCGAAGAACTCGGCCTGCCCTACGAGCTCAAGCGCTACCAGCGCGACCCGAAAACCAACCTCGCGCCCCCTGAACTCAAGGCGATCAATGCCCTGGGCAAATCACCGGTGATTCAAGACGGTCCCCACGTGGTGATCGAGTCCGGCGCCATCATCGACTACCTGATTCGCCGCCATGGTAACGGCCGCCTGCAACCGGATCCGGCCACTGCCACCTATGACGAATACGTGCAATGGCTGCACTTCGCCGAAGGTTCGGCCATGCTGCCACTGATGCTCAACCTGTACGTCGGGCGCCTGGGTGACGCGGGTGCGCCGTTGCATCCGCGTATCGAATCCGAGGTGGCGAACTACCTGGGTTATCTGGACAACGCACTGGGGCTCACGCCGTACCTGGTGGGTGACGAATTGACCGGCGCGGATATCCAGATGAGCTTCATCGGCGAAATCGCCCGGGCTCAGGGCAAGCTGCAGGCCTACCCGAATGTGGCGGCGTGGGTGCAACGCTTTCAGGAACGGCCGGCGTATCGCAAGGCGCTGGAACAGGGTGGCGCATACGCGTTCGCGAAGTAAAAGGCCAGGCGGTTCCGGCGGGTGTTCATCTGTATTGCGTTAATCCCCGGGATGAGGATTACTGTAGGACGCATCCGGCATTGAGATAACACAGCATGTTCGAACTCGCCCCCATCCTGACGTATGTCGCCGTGGTCATCGGCCTTTTCCTGATTCCCGGCCCAGCCGTGCTGCTGGTGATCACCCGCACCCTCCAGGGTGGGCGCAAGGTCGGGATTGCCACCGGGCTGGGGGTGGCCTCGGGCGACCTGATCCATACGCTGTGCGCGGCGCTCGGCCTGTCGGCCATCCTGATGACCTCGGCCGTGGCGTTTAACGTGGTCAAAATCGTCGGTGCCTGCTACCTGATCTACCTGGGCATACGTGCGTTTATGGCCAAGCCTGGCGCCACCACGCGCAAAGACCTGCCCACCGTGACCTCGACCCAGGCGTATTTCCAGGCGGTGGGTGCCGAAGTGCTGAACCCGAAAACCGCGATTTTCTTCCTGGCCTTCCTGCCGCAGTTTATTCACCCGGAATCGGGTTCTTCCCTGGCGCAGTTCGCGGTGTTGGGGTTGATCTTCTCGGGGCTCAGTGCGGTGTACACCACGCTGATTTCGCTGGCGATTCGTCCGTTGAGCCAATGGATGGTGGGCCTTTCAAGGCTGCGCCGTTGGGAGGGAAAGATCATTGGGACGTTGTTCATGGGATTGGGGCTGAAGATTGCTTTCCAGCAGCGTTAATCGGTTGCAAACCGCTGCCTTTTAACCCGGTACATCTCACCATCCGCGTGGCTGAGCAGGCTGTCGGCATCTGCCCCATCCGCCGGGTAAAACGCTACGCCGATACTGCAGGACGGCATCTTGACCGCGCCAAACTCAGCGCTCAGGGGCTGGGTCATCACCGCAACTATCTGCTGCACTTTGGCCGACACGGCTTCCGGTGACTGAATATCCGTCAGCAGCACGGTGAATTCATCCCCGCCCATCCGGGCCACCAGGTCGCTCTCACGCACACACCCTTCCAACCGTCGTGCAATCACGCAAAGCACGCGGTCGCCCACGGCATGCCCGTACACATCATTGATGGCCTTGAAGTCATTCACGTCCAGAAACAGCAAGGCCAGAGGACTTTTGTGGTGGTGAGCGGCTTGCAGGGCCTCGTCCAACCGGTCATTGAACAGCGAGCGATTGGTGAGAGCCGTCAACGGGTCGTGATGGGCGAGGAAACGCAGCTCTTCCTCCGCCTGCGTCAGGGCGGTTACGTCCCGCGCAACACCGATCCGCGCCCCCACTTCCTCGGACCAGAAGGCCGCCCACAGAATGTGCACCACACTGCCATCCTTGCGGATATAGCGGTTGCGGAAGTCGACGTGGGGTTTGCCATTCATGACCCGCACAATCGACGCCCGGGTGCGGGCCAGGTCTTCAGGGTGCATGTAGTGGGTGATCAGGGTGCCGGTCAGCTCCTCGGCGCGGTACCCCAGCAGCGCTTCGCAGGCATCACTCACAAACACGATCTGGTTTTCACTGTCGACCACGAACACCGTATCCAGCATCAAGTGGATCAGTTTGGGATAGAGGGCTTGCAGGTCAACGGGCATAGGTCTGGGGAGCGTCTGGTTCGGATTGGGCGATCATAGCCCGATCCCGAAGGATGGCGAAAAGGAATCATAGCGGCCCGCAGAATGACCCCCGGCAATGTTGCTGCGCCAACTGCGTCGCCACCAGCAGGCTGCGCCACCCTTCAAGGTCGTAGGAGAGCGCCCGCCAGAGCAGCCACGGCCAATAGTCGCAGAGGTGGAACACGCACCAGATCATTCGACACTCGGTTTTTATAATGAACGAATGATTGCTATGCTGAACACCCAGCAACAAAGCGTCAACCCATTTATGGATGATTTGAAGAACAAATGACCGACATAACGAACAATCTCAATCCAAGCCGAATCGACCTGCTGGCCCTGTCGATCAAGCGCGAACGCCAGGCTGCGGGGCTTTCATTGACTGAACTGGCAAAACGCGCAGGCGTGGCGAAGTCGACCTTGTCCCAACTGGAGTCCGGCATCGGCAACCCCAGCATCGAGACCCTGTGGTCGTTGGCCACGGCGATGGGCTTGCAGGTGACCCGGTTCTTCGAACAACCCCAGCAACACCTGCGGGTAATTCGCGCCAACGAGGGCCTGACCACCTATACCGAAACCGGCCACTACGCGGCCACACTGCTTGCGGATTGCCCGGCGGGCGTGCGTCGCGATATCTACCGGCTAAAGGTACAGCCGGGCGAAGCGCGCCTGTCTCAGCCCCACCCTGCCGGCACCGTCGAGCACGTGCTGCTGTGCAGCGGCAGCGCGAATATCGGCCCGGCCGGTGCGCCTGTGCTGCTGCACGCCGGCGACTACATCAGCTACCTGGCGAATGCGCCCCATGTGTTCGAAGCACTTGAGGCGGATACCACGGCGGTGATGGTGATCGAACATCCCTAAGCCGCGGGGATGTGCCCTCAGGCATGGATAGGCAGGGCCAACCCGAACAGCACAAAAAACCCGCCGCAGACTTTATTGAATCGGCGCCCGGTTCGCGCCAGCCAGGGCCGTACCCGGTGCGCGGCGCTGGCCACCAGGTACTCGACGATGAACTCCACCACGGCGTAGGTCAGGGCGATGGTGAGTGTCTGCGCGATGATGCTCCGGTGCGGGTCCAGGAACGGTGGAATAAACGCGGTGAACAGCAGCAAGGCCTTGGGGTTCGAGATCGCCGATACCAGCCCTTGGCGGAACAGCGGCCAGCTCCGCGAGCTGGTAGTTCCGGTCGCCTCAAGGCTGACCGGTGCCGCCCGCCACAGCCCGAAGCCCAGCCAGATCAGGTACAGCCCACCCGCCACCTTCAAGGCCGTGAATAGGCTGGCCGACGCCTGGATCAGCGCACCCAACCCCAACGCACACAGCGCCAGCACAATCGCAAAACCGAGCACGCCACCGCTGATGGTGAACAGCGTTTTGCGGCTGCCGTGAAGCGCACCGTGGGTCAGCGCCAATAACGCATTGGGCCCTGGCACCACCGAGATGCCGAAGCAGGTAACCAGGTAAAGCAACCAGGTATCAAAGGGCATGGATCCGATCCAGAAGGTGTTGGTTCAAGGCAGAATATTGCGGGTGAACAAGCGTCCATGAAAAGCGCATAATTCAGGCCTTAGCCATTCGATTAACGAATAGAGGTCAGCGCGATGCCCGCCAGCGATTTGCAACTCGATTGGCTCAAATGCTTTGTGGCCGTGGTGGATGCCGGCTCGTTGTCTGGCGCCGCCCACGAGGTCAACCGCTCGCAGTCCGCCGTCAGCATGCAGATGAAGAAACTCGAAGCCGCCCTTGGGCGACAGCTCTTGAGTCGCGGCCCGAGGCACCTGCAACTGACTGCCGATGGCCAGACGCTGCTGAGCTACGCCCGGCGCATGCTCGCCCTGCACGCTGAAACCCAGGCGGCGTTTCACGGTGAAGAGCTGACCGGGCGCATCCGCCTTGGCGTTGCCGAAGACTACGCGGCCCGGTACCTCACGCCGCTGCTCAAGCGCTATTCGCCGCGCTACGCCGGTGTGGAAATCGAACTGACCTGTGAACAGTCGACCACGCTGATCCCGCAGTTGCGCAGCGGCGATCTTGACCTAGCGCTGGTGTCTCGGGACTCGCCCCAAAGCGGCACCTTCCTGTTCAAGGAGCCCATGGTATGGGTAGGTTCACCGCAGTTCGAACTGTGGCGGCGCGACCCGATCCCCATCGCCGTCTACGAAAGCGCAAGCCTCGCCCGGCGGTATGCGGTGAACGCACTCACCCAGCAAGGCCGCGAATTCAAGGTGGTGTACAACAGCTCCAGCCTTGCCGGCCAGGTGGCCGCCGTCGAGGGCGGGCTCGCGATTGCCGCGATCACCCAATGCACCGTGCAGGATTCGCTTCAGGTACTCGGTGACGAGCACGGTTTGGGCAGCATTGAGCCCATGGAGGTTTCGATTCTGCGTAGCCGGGCGTCCCGCGGGTCCAAAGCGGTCAATAGCCTGCATGCGTTCATCATCCGGACGCTGAGGGCTCAGCCTTAGTGGGCAGAGCGTTTCGGCACAATCATCGAGCGCTTCGGCGCAGTGCCGTGCCTACGCGCTGTTTAGGATCAAGGCTCAAACCATGCCTGGACATCACCGCAATGAAACTCAAAGCACTTGCCCCCGCGATCACCCTGATCATGGCCGCCAGCGGACACGCCGCCAGCTTCTCACTCAGCAGCCCGGACATTGCCGACCAACGCCCGCTGACGCACCTGCAGGAATTCAACGGCTTCGGCTGCAGCGGCGGCAACACCTCCCCTGCCCTGTCCTGGGCCAACGCCCCGGCGGGTACCAAAAGCTTCGCCATCACCGTCTACGATCCCGACGCACCGACCGGCAGCGGCTGGTGGCACTGGACGGTGGTGAACCTGCCCGTCACCGTCTCCAGCCTGCCGAGCAATGTCGGCACCCACCTGCCGGCCGGGGCAGTGCAAGGCCGCACGGACTACGGCCAACCCGGCTTCGGCGGCGCCTGCCCGCCCGTGGGTGATAAACCGCATCGCTATCAATTCACCGTGTGGGCGTTGAAAGTCGACACCCTGCCGATCGACAATCAATCCAGCGGCGCCCTGGTCGGCTACATGCTCAATGCCAACAGCTTGGCCAAGGCCACAATCACGGCCCCTTACGGACGCTAGTCACGATGGATGTTCACGAAGGTCTGCGGCACCGGGAAAGCATCATCGAAAGCTGCGTGATCAGGGCCCGGCAACATCACACCCTGCAACGCGTGCCGGTCTTCATGAGCGCCCTTTGCCGCGTGCGCCAGGGGCAAAAACTGATGCAGTGGGATGAGCGCGAAATGCGCGCCGGCCCACAGCACCTGATTCTACTGCCGGCAGGCCGCGAGCTTGGGGTGACCAATTTTCCCGGTGCCCAGGGTGACTACATCGCTGATGTGGTGTCGTTTCCGGTGCCGGTGTTGCGTAACTTCGTTGCCCGGTATGGCGCGCAGTTCAAGGGCAGCATGCATGCCGACCTGTGCGTACGCCTGGACAAACAGACCCGACAAGCCTGGGACCAACTGCTGACCGCACTGAGCACCGGCGCCCCGGCGGCCCTGTGCACCCACTATGGCGAGGCCGTGTTGCTCTGCCTGTGCCTGGCCGGCCAGGCGGGACCGTTGCTGATGGATCGCAACGACCCCTTGAGTGAACGCGTGCAGCGGTTGATCGGCAGCAACCTGTCCAGGGACTGGACCGTTGCCACGGTCGCGCAGCAGCTGAATCTGGGGGAATCGACGTTGCGTCGGCAGCTGGCCAATGAGGATGCGAGCTTCAGGGCCATCCTGGAAAATGTTCGGCTGGGGGCGGCGTTGCAACAGCTGCAAACCTCCAGGGATTCCATCGGGGAGATTTCCAGTGCGTGCGGGTATGCGTCGGCGTCGCGGTTTGCGGTGAGGTTCAAGTCACATTATGGGCTTTCACCGCGGTCGTTGCGGGCGGCGATGTGAGGTACACACTACCTGAGTAGCCCATAACCTGTGGCGAGGGAGCTTGCTCCCGCTGGACTGCGCAGCAGGCCCATTTTTTTGGGGCCGCTGCGCGCCCCAGCGGGAGCAAGCTCCCTCGCCACAGGTACTTCGCGGTTATTGAAGCGCTTTGGCAACCGCATCAAAGGCAAACATATCGTCGATCACCTTGCCACCCGTGGGTTTGGTCTGCGCCTGCCACACCACAATCACCACATTCCTGGTCGGATTGATGTAGAGGTACTGACCAAACGTACCGGCCGCCGTAAAGGCTTTATCCGCTTTGGAGGCGTCGGTCCAACCTGGCCACCACATGGACGCAAAGTCACCATACGCCGCATCTGAACCCGTAGTCGCGCTGGCAAAACTCAACCAGCCTTCAGGCAACACTGGCTGCCCACCGGCCTTGCCACCGCTAAGCACGAACTGCCCAAAACGCCCGTAATCCTCAAGCGTCGCGCTGATACCGCTGCCGCCCACTTCATTGCCATTGAGGCCGTCGAGCCACCACTTGGCATCGGTTTGCATGCCGTAAGGCGCCCAGATCTTCTCGCTCAGGTATTGCGTCAGTGGCTTGCCCACCGCAGCGCTCACCAGTTGCCCCAACACTTGAGTTTCACCGGTGCTGTAGTTGGTGCGCGTACCAGGCGGCGCCGCCGTTTGCAGGCTGGCCATGAATTTCAGGAGCGACCCCGGTACTTGCTCGCTGCGCAGTTTGATCAAGTGGCGCTCGTCCGAGGTAGGGTCCGTGTATTGCTCGTTCCACTTGATCCCGGAGCGCATGGACAGGATCTGGCGCACGGTGACCTGGTCATAACCGCTACCGGCCAACGCGGGTAAATAACGGGTGACCTTGTCATCCAGGCTCTTGATGGCGCCGTCCTGCAGCGCCGCGCCCACCAGCGTCGAGGTGATGGACTTGGCCACCGACATCGACATCCACCGGGTGTCGGCGGTGTTGCCTTTTTCATAACGCTCATCGACTATCTTGCCGTCCTTGAGCACCAACAGCCCGGTTACCCGGTTGATCGCCACGTAGTCATCGAGGCTGTAATGCTTGCCTTTGTAGTCAAAGGCAACCGGCCCAAGTGGCTGGCTGCTACGGGGTAACGGGAACGGATGGCCGCCCGCCTTGATCGTGCGCGTCGGGAACAACCGGTCGGTATTACGGAAGGTAGTGACGGCCAAGTCCTCGCTGAGCCTGCCGTCATAGATGGCCTGCACGTCGCCGATCGGTTCCTGTGCATGGGGATAAGGCTTCGCGGGATCCGGGGTGGCCGCGCAGGCGGTTAACGACAGCGCAAGTGTCGACGCACACACCAACACATGAAGCGCGCTGCGTTCAACCGGGGATGAAGCGCGATGAAGCACGGGCATAAACACCTCTTTATTATTGTTTGATCGGCCTTGAAACGCTTCGGCACGTAAGCAAAACCGACATGCCGAGGCTCAGGATGCAGCGGGGGATTTTTTCTGGCGCGCGGGATCGGGCCGGATTACGCGCGGAGTCGGGCCATGGGCAATCGAGAGGGTCTACACGGAAGAGAACGCTCTACGCAGGCAGTCTTATCAACGAGACTGATGATTACTATCGAACCGGTCGCCTATTGGCTTACCAAAACCGATTCCTATAATCGCCTCCACTTTCTCCCTCCCGTCTGCCCGCAGGCGAAATCTCCTCCCGGAACCCAACACCATGCCAAGCGCAAGCCGGGCCCCTAGCGGCCTCCCCGAACATAATCAACAAACAGTCCTGCAGCAGTGGCTGGCGATTCTTTCCGTTGCCGTGGGCGCCTTCGCCCTGGTCACCAGCGAGTTCCTGCCGGTGGGCGTACTCAACGACGTCGCCGCCGACCTCGGCATCAGCGCCGGCCACGCCGGGCTGATGGTCACCCTGCCCGGCATCATGGCCGCCCTCGCCGCCCCGTTGCTGTCGGTGGGCATTGGCGCCATGGACCGTCGCTACCTGCTGATCGGCCTGACCCTGATCATGATCATCGCCAACATGGTGGTGGCCTACGCCAGCGACTTCAGCCTGCTGCTGTTCGGCCGCGTCCTGCTGGGCATCAGCATCGGCGGCTTCTGGGCCACCGCCATCGCCCTCAGCGGCCGCCTGGCGCCCAAGGGCGTCGGCGTAGCGAAGGCCACCTCGATCATCATGATGGGCGTGACCCTGGCCACCGTGCTCGGCGTACCCGTCGGCACCTGGCTGAGCGGCCTGATGGGCTGGCGCATGACCTTCCTCGTCACCGCACTGGTGGGCATCCCGGTACTGCTGGCACAGATGTTCCTGCTGCCCCGCCTCGAACCGGAAAAAGCCATTCGCATCGCCGACCTGCCGGCCCTGTTCATCAACCCACAAGCCCGGGTTGGCTTGATCGCCGTGCTGCTGATCGGCCTGGCGCACTTTGCCGCGTACACCTACGTCGCGCCGTTCTTCAAAAACAGCTCCGGCTTCGACGGCCCGACCATTGGCTCCCTGCTGCTGCTCTACGGCGTGGCCGGCGTAATGGGCAACGTCTTCGCCGGCTTCGCCGCCAACCGCAGCGTGCGCCACACCTTGCTGCTGGTCGCGCTGATGATCGGCACCAGCACCGCCCTGTTCCCCTACTTCGCCACCGGCATGAGCGGCGCAGTAATGCTGATCGCCCTGTGGGGCTTTGCTTTCGGTGCCTTCCCGGCCTGCGCGAGCATCTGGATGTTCGTGGTTGCGCCCAAGGATGTGGAACGGGGCATGCCGCTGTTCGTCGCGTTGTTCCAGGTGATCATTGCCGTGGGCTCGTTCTTTGGTGGGCAGATCGTCGACAAGATGGGGACGTCGGTGCTGTTGAGTTTGGCGACCGCGTTGGTGGGCGCCGGGTTTGTGACGGTGCTGGTGTTGGGGCGCAAGGTGAGTAATAGCTTGGCGGCCCAGCCTGCTTGAGAAAGGAAAACGGGACTGATGGATTTCAGTCCCGTGGCTTGAGGCTGTGAGCACGGCGCCTTGCTCCATTGCCTACAGTTGCGTCAGAATCCGCCGGCTTGTGCACCTGGGTTGGGGTCTCTAAGGTTGCTCGGTCGCTGAAACCTCAGTGATCGGGTTTAGTAGCCCGAGGTTTAACTCTAAGAGCATGAGCTTCCTCCATCAGACGTACCCGTCTGTGCTTGATGGTGGCTGTGTGCAGGGCGCCCTCGGGCGCGCCGGCTTCCTTGGAGTTCCCCGGTCTACTAACCTGCGCACAGCTGCCACCCCTTTGTTTAGTAGCCAAGGGGTGATGGCCCAGAATAGGTAATTCCAAGTATGTTCAAGGTAACGCCGAATCCTCCGGGAACTCCCGATTTGAAACTCAACCAAGCCGCGCACCGTGCCTTGGATCACTATCTCAATCCCTCCTCCACCAAAACCACCCCGCCGTCGGGTGCGCTGTTCAGTGTGGCTGCTGACGCCAGCAGTGAAAGTCTGATTACCAATAGCTATGAAACCTTCGCCTCGGTCAGCGCGTTGCTGCTTGATCTGTCGGATGAGCTGAGCGGGAAAGACCGTGATGTGGCGTTGGCGATTCACCAGCTCAGTGAGTTGGGGGTGTTGTTGATGGGGAAGTTGATGGATCGGGAGGTCCCGTGTAGCTCAAATCAGACGTAGTCCAATAGGACTTACCGTTCAGTGCACGCAATCGATTAGCCGCTGGGGCGTTGTAGGCATCTACAGCGACTCAGCGACGGCACACGTGCCAAGGCACTGCTTTTCTCCGGCTATGCTGAATGTCGGCTTTCAGCAATAGCAGACGTTTAGGTTGCGGATGAACTCATTGAAGCTGTAATCCTGCTCTGTCGCGAATGAGCGTAAGCTCTGCGCCAGGCGTGGTTGAGCCAATTATGAGCTGCATCCGCTCGCAAAATTAAAAAAAACTGCATACCATACCGAAATTTTATACGCACCGCCTTATGCAATCTGTGATGGAGCGTAAGCGGCGAATTTGATGGCCTGGGTTCACGTAAATGCCATAAATAATGGCGTGAATGTAGTTAAGGAAAAATACGTGGATATATTCTCTTGAATCTAAGCAAATCGATAAAAATTGTAGATTTGTTTTGCGGAATGGGGGGGTTGACCATCGGAGCCCTCCAAGCAGCGAAAGAGCTCGCATTGGACTTTGAAATAAGCTTTGCCTGCGATATAGATAAAACAACTTCAGATTTTTTTAGCAAAAACTTTGATAAATATTTAAAAGAATATTATCAAGGTGATATTTCAAAAATTATCAGTGACGATTTTTTGAGTGCCTCAACTACATTTGAACGAAAAATAGCAAAGAACTTAAAGGATATTGATTTTCTTTTTGCAGGCCCGCCATGTCAAGGGCACTCCAACTTGAATAATCATAGTCGGAGAGAGGATCCTAGAAACGCTCTTTATCTGAACACAATAAAAGTTATACAGCTTTGCGCTCCTAAATATTTCATTATTGAGAATGTTCCTTCAGTCGTGCATTCCAAAGAAAGCGTAATTGAACGGTCAAAAAAACTTCTTCTTGGTTATGGTTACGAGGTCGAAGAGGTAGTTGTTGAATTTAAAATGCTTGGCATACCGCAAAGCAGGAAGCGCCACGTTATGCTCGGAAGTTTAAACAACGACCTTCAGTCAGTCATTAAGGGTATATATACTAACGAAAAGTCTATGCTTTGTGACGTTCTGAAAGATCTGATTGGAATTGAAAGTAAAGAAATATTTGATACTTCCTCAAAGATGAGCGAAACCAATCTCAAACGCGCAGATTTCTTGTATTCTACCGACTCCTATGATCTCCCCAACGAGTTACGCCCCCCATGTCATCAAGGTCAGCACTCGTATAAATCAATGTATGGAAGATTAAAGTGGAATGATGTAGCGCAAACAATTACAGGCGGTTTTGGCTCAATGGGGCAAGGCCGGTTTTTGCATCCATTAGAGAGGCGAGTAATTACGCCTCACGAAGCAGCAAGAATTCAAGGCTTGCCGGACTGGCTTGACTATACACGCGTATCAAAAAGATCAGAACTTCAGAAAATGATAGGTAATGCTGTTCCACCAGCACTATCGAAAAGATTCGTGCTGAGCACACAAGGACGATGACATTGACAAACATAATTGAAATGGAAAAAGATGATCTGGCGCTTGTAGATGAGCAAATCTCTAGCTTTCAGTCCACAATTGCTTATGACACAAAGGAGTATGTTGTAGAAGTAATTGTAAAGAGATTCAATGATAAAAAATTATTTGTTCCGCCTTATCAGAGGAATTTTGTATGGCAAGGGCAACGAAAAACAAAATTCATTGAGTCCGTACTTATGGGACTACCTATTCCATTTATGTTTGGGGTACAGTGCGAAGATGGAACAGTTGAAATTCTTGATGGCGCCCAAAGAATACAAACTCTAAAGCAATTTATCGACAATGAACACCAACTAAAAAATCTAGATCGATTAGATCTGCTAGAGGGATTCTACTTCAAGGATTTACCAACTTCTCAACAGAATAAATTCTTGGATCGTACTATGAGAATGGTAGTGCTTCCCTCCTCGGTAAGTCTCGGTGTTCGACTTGATATGTTTGAGAGGATTAATACGGGAAGCCAAGAACTAAAGGCCTCTGAAATTAGGCGCGGGGCTTATTCGGGTAAATTTTCTAAGTTTATTGAGCGATGCGCAAGTGATGAGCAGTTTATAAAGCTTTGCCCTATATCGGAAAGTTCAAAGTCTCGCCGTGAGCACGAGGAACTGGTCTTGCGGTACTTTGCCTATAGCGATAGGTATGCCGAATTTAAGCATAGCGTTAAAGGTTTTCTGAACGAATACCTTATAGAGATGAATGACGCTAACTATATTGAGGAGGAGCTTTGGCAGAGTTTTAAAAGAATGTTGGATTTTGTTGAGGGTTCCTTTGAGGGAGGGTTTGCTAAATCTGCAACTGCGACGTCCACACCGCGAGTTCGTTTTGAGGCACTAGCTATTGGGTCAAACCTAGCCCTGATTGAAAAGCCAGAGCTCACACCAATCGATGGGGGTTTACTAACTTCAAGTAAAGAGTTCTCAGTTCTCACTACATCTCATGGAAGCAACTCCGGTCCAAGATTGAGAGCAAGGATCAACTATGTAAAGGAGTACATTCTAAATGGTGATCAAGTATGAATCACTTTCTTGAGGAGTATCAAAAAAGAAAGCTAGAGATAAGGTCATATCTAGGATTGGCGGCATTTATCAGTGGAGATAATGTCACGCTAATTAATGATGATGGGCGCTCTCATCAGATCAGTTTGCTGGAAGCTACTACTTTAAAAGCGACGTTCTATCTTGTGCTTTATAATCTCGTCGAAGCTACCGTGCGTGAAGGCGTGCGAAGCATTTATCATAAAATTAGTGACGAGGGGCTATCCTTTCTTGAACTCAATGAAAAACTCCAAGAGATCTGGTGGCAATCACATCACGAATCAATAACTGCCACGCCCCGAGATTCTTTGATTAGTAAGGTTTATGAGGTTTACTGCCTTTGCAGAACCGAGAGCAGTCCTGCATTTCAAGATTTCATTGCAGGAGTATCTGGAAATCTTGATGCAGAGGGCGTTCGGTCTGTGTGCCGGAAATACGGAATAGAAACAATCGCAGACGGACGGGATTTAAAGACAGTAAAAGATAATAGGAACTGGCTGGCTCATGGGAATAAATCCTTCTCAGAGGTGGGTAAGGACTCAACCCCTTCAGAACTAAAAAACGCCATGGAAAAGGTTTTTGTTTTTTTAGACTCATATGTATCAAACGTAACAGATTATCTTGCGAATTCCAAATACTCTATTGCAGTTTAGGTGCGGTTTTAGGGGCCAAACCCTTAAGGTAAATTCTTCTTGGATTCAGCTCGCTGGACTAATACAGCGTGCTCTATGCTTGGGCTGGATGTATCGATTGACAATTCATAATGCTATTTTGCGACGGTGATAGAAATGAACTCAGCGTATGCTTTCGATCTCAAGCTTGTATGCGGTGGTTACGGTTATTTCTCAACTTTCACGCTTGGTAGCGCGCCTGGCTTGGGTGGTTTAGAAGCTCGGATGTCAAGAGTTGTCGACTCTGGATTGTTCGCCGCAGAATTGCAAGAGCTTGGTTTGACATATTTTGAGGTTCACGATGAAGAAAGCTTTTATGACTGGACTTGCATACAGGGATGGGTTTTAGCCGAGAGAGATTTTGTCCGGAAACATATGAGTAAGTGGATCAAAAAACGCGACTGCCTCATTTCCCCTTCGGCTCGTTCACGGACGTAGCACTGGAATCGCCATCCGTACGAAAAAGAACATTTCGTGGCAAGTTCAAAGAAAAAATCGTGGAGCGCGATGGTAATAAGTGTTTGCTGTGCAAATGTAGCGCAGAGTTAACCCGGCAGCACGTTATGCCCTATTCCCGAGGCGGCGAAACTAGTCCTAGGAACTTGGTAACTCTATGCGAGACTTGTAATCAGCATATGGGTGCAGAAACTAACAGAGAACTCTACGATTTAGCAGACTTGCGTCACTCCTATGCCCCTTCTCTCGCAAAAGTTTCTGATTGGAGTGATCGAGCCATTCTTCGTGCCGCGAGGTTTTCACGTAATATCATGCATACTCGTTGTGAACTATATTAATTTTCTCACACTATGACATCTAATGATTTGAGTGTTTTTTTCTAAAAGTTCGTTTTTTCGGTCACGCTATTGTATCGACCGGTTAAATCCGATAGGTGACCCACGAATCTTTTTATTCGCTGAATGTGCGTGGAATTACATACAATATCGAAAAATGGCGACGAGGAAAACCTCATCAGGTGGTTCACAGCTTTAGGCCGGTATCGGTCACTCTCGGCCGTCTATCTTCAAACACTTCGGTAATCGCGTGCGTCTGGATTAAGCCGCTCCGTGAGGCGGCGTCGGCTTTAATAAGTTGTGAGATTGGTTACACCAACTTATTACCCGACTGCATAGCACCACCCTTGGCGATGTAATTAAAACTGCTTTTGGATGCAAAGACACGCTGGTAGCTGTTTGCGATAATCTTGCTATTTAACATTGCCACTAGATGTTTATTTGTCGTTTTTACGCCATCTGCTCCGCGAAACTCCCCAATCAAAGCAAGACTCTTGGATACCGGAAAATAGACCATTGTATCTGGCGAGCCAAATCCAGGTGACATAAAAGGGAATGATGCCGGATTATGAAAGGTCAAGCTAACAGGATTATCAGCGGTAATAAACTCTCCCGCATCGTCGCCAGCCTCTAATACAATCCAATTTCTTTGATGAAGTAACTCTGTGATTCTCTGCATTCCAACCAGCTCCACATGTATCTGATGCTCTCTGGATACGGATATTTTAAAAGCACCTTGCTCATATAGAGCTTTCATCTCTTCAAAGGTCTTACCTCCTGAAACATCCTCACCTGTATCTTTTTTGATTTGAGCAACCTGAAAGTCCCAACGCTCTTTTGACTCAAAAGTCATTGCCATTATGTGATTTGCAATCTGGGCTTGTGGTTTAGCCAAATGCTCTCGCATCTCTGGGGACTTGATTGCTAACATACCAATCAATTCTAAAATTATACCCTTCGTCTCACCAGAAAAATCAGAAGTTTCTTCAAGCTTTTTGAGTGCCGTTGCTGCTTTACTCTCAAAGTTGGATTGTGTTTTTTCAATAATTTCTGGATCTATGCCATTAATTTCCACACGATTAAAATCGCGAGTGCCGCCAATATTTCTTGGCGTTGATTCAAATTTCTTATTGCTCTTTAAGTCCAAAACTAGGAGCTTTGATTTTTTAGCGCTACCTTGCGTGAAACCCTTTAAGTAACACTGGGATAGATAATGGTGATGTCTTGAGGTACTCAATTTTTCGCTCCTGAGTATAAATAATACAAAAAAATACCATAGATTTATTCGACAACCCTAAAAATGTCGTTGTTCGTATGAGAATTACTGTGAGGGAAAGATGGGCGTGGACAATTGCAACGTCGGATTAGGCAAAATAAATTTTCAAATTGCCTGATATGGGATGCTAAAAGCATATGGCTGAATGATCGTTTATGGCCGTCAGCTGTCCGCTGCGAGGTGCATCTAGTGGTCGAAAGCAGCCTCTAGTGGCTGGCTGCTATTGGCCGACAGTTGCCCCTCCTGACACACCGCCGGCCAGCCAGTGAGCCCCTTCAACCCTATCGGTTAACAAAACCCAAACACCCCGCACTTCAACCAAAGGCGGGGCGTTCTCTCCAGCATCACTTCACATCAATCACATCGCCGTATGAAAAATCTGCTCAATCTCATCCTGATTGGCAGGGCGCGGATTGGTAAAACCGCAGGCATCTTTCATGGCATTGGCTGCCAGGGTCGGAATATCGTCAGCCTTCACACCCAGCTCAACGAGCCCGCTCGGAATCCCCACATCCGCAGACAGTTTACGGATGGCCGTGATAGCCGCCGCAGCACCCTTCTCCGCATCGAGCTGCTGAGTCTCAACCCCCATCGCATGGGCGATATCCTTAAACCGGGCCGGGCACACGCTGGCGTTGAAGCTCGACACATGGGGCAGCAGGATCGCGTTGCACACGCCGTGAGGCAGGTCGTAGAAACCGCCCAGCTGGTGCGCCATGGCGTGCACGTAACCCAGCGAAGCATTGTTGAAGGCCATGCCGGCAAGGAATTGCGCGTAGGCCATGTTTTCCCGGGCGGTCATGTTGTCACCCTGGGCAACGGCGGTGCGCAGGTTGGCCGAGATCAGTTCGATGGCCTTGAGTGCGCAGGCATCGGTGATCGGCGTGGCTGCGGTCGACACGTAGGCTTCGACCGCGTGGGTCAGTGCGTCCATGCCGGTGGCGGCGGTCAGGCCTTTGGGCATGGCGGCCATCAGCGAAGGGTCGTTGACGGATAACAGAGGGGTGACGTTGCGGTCGACGATGGCCATTTTCACGTGGCGGACTTCGTCGGTGATGATACAGAAACGGGTCATTTCACTCGCGGTGCCGGCGGTGGTGTTGATGGCGATCAGTGGCATTTGTGGTTTGGCGGATTGGTCCACGCCTTCGTAGTCGCTGATGTGCCCGCCGTTGGCGGCGCACAGGGCAATGCCCTTAGCGCAGTCATGGGGGGAACCGCCGCCCAGGGAAATAATGAAATCACAGTCGCTGCGGGCCAGCAGTTCCAGGCCCTTCTCCACGTTGCTGACGGTCGGATTCGGTTTGGCGCCGTCAAACAGGGTGGAGTCGATGTCTTGCTGGGCCAACAGGCCAGCGACCTTGGCCGCCACGCCGGCTTTGGCCAGGCCGGCATCGGTGACGATCAAGGCTTTGCGGAACCCGTACTTGCGGATTGCGAGCATCGCCTCGTCGAGGCTGCCAATGCCCATCATGTTCACGGAAGGAATGAAGAAGGTGCTACTCATGATAAATCCTCTTTTTATTATGGAGACACGGGAGTCAGTGAGGTTTTCTACTCATCTCGCAGGTGATGCGGCGCCTCTTGTTGTCATCGTTGACGATCACAAAGCTGAGCCTAAACCTATGGCGTCAGACCGAAATGGTCCTTTAGCGGGCATTGACACCTCCTTTAGTACTGGAAGCAGGGCTTCACCATTCCATGGGGGGCGGCAGCAAAATCTGACTTGCGCAGACCCAGCCCCGCACGGATGGTTATGATGGTTCGCTGATCAACAGCCCTCACCCACTCTCCTGTGCAGGAACTGCAAAATGAGCATTGCTTGGATCAACTTCACGCCTTGGGCTTCATTAGGCGCAGGCGCCTTGATCGGGCTGTCCGTCAGCGTGTTTGTTCTCGGGTATCTGCCCTGGGCCTGCGGTCGCCCTTCTGTTTACCGGGCACTGGCAAATTCTCATCTTCGTAGTGGCGATGCTGGCGGGTATGTACGTGTTTTCCAGCCTGGAAGGCCGGCGCACGTCTTGATGGGGTTTGACCCCGATTTTTACTGAGCACCACTCACGGACGGCTTCATGGAACGACTCCAACCTCGTGGCATTGATGCGGACGGTTATATCCTCGCCGTGTCCAACGTCGAGACGCAGCCACAGTTTCAGGCTTTGCTGACGGACGTTTGCATGACGCTCGCGCGGCCGGAACCTTTGCTGGACGGGATTTATCTTTATGGCAGTGTCGCTAGAGGCGACGCCGTGCCGGGGGTTTCTGACCTTGACCTAACCCTTATTCTGCACAGCCCTCCTACCTCGCAGGATCTGGAAATGCTGGAGTCGAAAAGGCGCACGCTGGAAAGTCGGCATGCCGAAGTCACCAAGATCGATTTCGATATCGGTAGTCGTGCTGAAGTATTGGCACCTGACAATCGATTGAGCTGGGGGTATTGGCTCAAGCATCACTGTCGTCGCTTATGGGGCAATGATCTGACCCAACGCTTCGACCGGTTCAAGCCGTCGCGCGATATCGCCATTGCCGTGAATGGTGACTTTGAATCCGTACTGACCCGGTATGCCGACCTTATCGACCAGGCGACCACTCCGACGCAATCGCTGCGCTTGCAGCGAGAAGCTTCGCGCAAACTCATCCGGTCAACTCAAGTGCTTCGCTCTGAACAGGACCTGATGTGGCCGCAAACACTGGAAGAGCTTGTCGAGCAGTTTGTTCAGCATTACCCGAGTATGAGAATGCAGATCTCTTTTTTCTTGTCCCAGGCAAGGAACCCGGATGCCAAGCCAAAGAAATTTACGACTCAGCTCCATGATTTTTTGACCTGGATGGCTACACAAACCGGTTGAATCCATAACGCGCCTATGAAATCAGGGGCGATTCATGTACCTACAGACGGGTTATCACGCATGCCATTACCGCGAAATTCGATATCCATAACCTGTTGGCTGCTCCGTGGTGTTACTGAATTGAGTGAGTCACCCTAAGCGATCCAGGATCACCATCGAAAGATACGCCTCCAAGCGACAACAGGCCTTGGATCAACTCCCCATAAATGGCCGATACTCCTCTTCTTATTGATGAGTATCAGCCTCCTCTGCGGGATAAAACTCGCCCTCCTTCCCCATTTTTTTCAGCCGTTCGCGCACAATTACCTCAACGCTGGCTAAGGCGGTTTGATCGTCAGGGTTGACCAACTGCAAGCATAGGCGTTGGACATTCTGATCGTGGGTGCCCTCGCTCATCATCTCGTGGGTGAAGACCTGTTCGCCACGCCATAGGCATAGCTGGGTATGCGTCCCGCCAAGCCATATTTCGTTGATTGATCCAAGGTCGGTGGTCGCTAGTTGATCGACGGTGATTGTCTTATCCATTGCGCTGTACCTTACCCATGAGTAGATACAGGTAGACTTGCCTGCATAGCGGGTCGTTCCACGCGTTGGCAGTTCAACCGGGCTAATGGTGGTTAAGCACGTCCCGGTTAGAACCAGGACAATTGACGATTGAAGGCGGACAGTACGAGCCGAGAAGGGCAATCACATGACTGATCCTGCTGTTCCACATGCAAATGGCCGCGCCTGGATCAACTTTGATCTCCCCTCCTCGGGCCGATACTGCCAGCTCACAGATGGCGTGCAGCCTACGGAACGACCGGCTGCTATCGGCCAGAAGCAGCCACTTGGCTGGATCCTTTCGTTTGATTAACGGGTGGGGTTTATCCCGTCCCGGACGAATGAAGCGAACGCTTGAACCGTAGGCTCGGCTCTAGGAGTACACGGTACCGGGCGACATCTTTGTGCCGCTCAGTGCTCGATAGCAAACACCATTTCCATATACTAAGCATTTATCGTGGACTTGGGCTTTGAGCATTAACGCTCGCAATCTTTGGACAATCCGAACGGCTCGACGTCTGAATAACAGCGGTTTGATTGGCCGCTTATCTTGCCTTGGATGTTGAATTTCACCGAGATACTCCTGCCAACTTTTTGGTTGCTGACAGAGTTGTGTTTCGAGATCTTTCAAAATTGCCAATACGTCAGCTAAATCGTCATTTCTCAAGCGGAACATTACATTCATTGATTCAATGCCTATCCCTGCATCTCTTTGTGCATATCGTTCAAAAGCAGGTGCTATAAGGGAAAAATACCCAAGCGTATGAAAGCATTCAGATCTGAAAACAATTCGGTCTTCTGCGTCCAGGGACCACAAATGCTCTGTTTTTTCCGAGGTATATAAGCCGATTATATGATGCATGGTGCCTGTACCCGACTACTGACATACCTATGGATGAAGGCAGACTCCCACTCCTGTGAGGACTCAGCGTAGCAGGTTCGTGCTATCCATTGGCCACTTCTTCTGGCCGTTTTCTGACGGCTTTCACCGGCAGCTATGGGTCTATAGCAGTTGATCATGACTTACCGCTTTTGGCCGATTGCAGCCCCTCGTAACAAGCAGCTTCTGGCTTATCCCCCCTAAAGCCCCACCCAACACCGCCGATAACCTCCTACCACCAACCACCCCCCGCTCCCCCACACCCGATTCGCTCCCCGCATGCCCGTATGGCACGTCGCATGCTTGCCTCACCCCGGCCCGTCCACATGGAGTACGAGTGAATGCCTGCCCAAGCCCGTTTCATCGAGCACTACCGCAAAGCCGACCGCATCATGCTCGCCCTGATCTGGCTGATGACCCTCTTCTCCCTCGGCCTGGCGTTCTGGCACGACACGCTGCTTCAAGCGCTCTTCATAGGCGGCGGCACCAGCGTGGTGCTGACCCTGGCCTATCGCGTCATCGGCGGCACCCGCCTGATGCGTTGCGCCCTTGGCGTTGGGCTGATGGTGATGGCGGCGTTGCACATCAACCAGGCCCAGGGTGTCATCGAATCGCACTTCGGTATCTTCGCGCTGCTGGCGGTGCTGACGTTCTACCGCGACTGGCTGCCTATCCTGGTGGCCGCCGTCACCATCGCGGTGCACCACGTGGCGTTTCATGCGTTGCAGCATCAGGGTTTCCCGGTGTTTGTGATGGAGCATCACGGCGGCTGGAGCATGATTTTCGTCCACGCGTTCTACGTGGTGATGGAGACGGTCGCCCTGCTCTACCTCGCGGTGCACAGCCAGACCGAAGCGGTAGAAAGCCAGGAAATGCTCGAAAAAATGCTCGCCGTCACCACGCAGTTCAGCGGTGAGGCCGTCAAGGGCAGTCCGGAAAAAGTGCATGTCTCCCTTGCCACCCGTTTCGATCACTTTCTGACCCAGATCACCGGCCTGATCGACGGCGTCGCCCGCGACTCCCACGGCCTCGGCCAACTCGGTCAGGAGCTGGCTCACGCCAGCGGCACCCTGGAAAAAGGCGCGCGCCACCAACTGGCGGAAATCGCCCAGATGACCGGTTCCATGCAGCGCATGGAAGATGCCATGGGCCATATCGCCGTGCACGTTGAGCATGCCGTCGAGCACGCGGGGCAAGCCAGCCAGCAGATCATCCGTAGCCAGGAAAGCGTCGGCCGCGCCCAGCTGGAAATCACTCAACTCGCCACCCGCCTCCACGACACTAACGAGACGGTCGAAGGGCTGGCCGTGCAGGCCGAACAAATAGGCTCGGTGCTGGAGGTGATCAACAGCATCGCCAACCAGACCAACCTGCTGGCCCTCAACGCCGCCATCGAAGCCGCCCGCGCGGGTGAGCAAGGGCGCGGGTTTGCCGTGGTCGCCGATGAGGTCCGCAGCCTGGCGCAGCGCACGGCGGTGTCGACCCAGGAGATCAAGACGATTATTGAAGGGCTGCAACACGGCAGCCGGCAAGCGGTAGAGGCCATGCACGACAGTCGCCAGGGCGTGGAGCGCTGCGTGGAGGACAGCCAATTGGCGGTGGAGATGCTGCGGGCGGTGGGCAATGATATTTCGCAGATCGATCAGTTGAATGGGCGGATTGTGTCGACCACCCGTGAGCAATCCACGGCGAATGTGGAGATTGTCGGGCGGCTGCAGTCGGTGCAGAGCATTGCGCAGAATACGGCGCAGGATGTGGAGACGCTGGCCAGGAGCAGTGAGCGGTTACCGCCGATTGCGGTGCGGCTGGATGCGCTGGGGCGCCGGTTTCATCAGTGAGTGGGAGCATCGGCCGGTGCTTGATTCAAGCCCTGCTTCTGACGCGGATTGTTAGTCCAGGCGTGAGCGTCGCTACGGGCAGATCGGGTTTCAATCAAATGAATCGGGCCCTTTCTGCTCCTTTATTTGGACGTGGCGTGTTCATTTTGAGCGTGGGCCGGATAACGCATAGCGGCTTGCCTCTTCCATCAAGTCATCGCACATCGGATTGGCTTTGAGCATGTACGCAGCCGGGTCGATTATCGACAAGCCAAGCGATGTCTCTTCTGTGGCAGATGCCCAAACTTCTCCCATTGGCCTGACAATCTATTTCACTGCCCTCGCAGGTGCGTAGGGGTTGATTTACCGCTACCTTCCCTGGAAATCTTGCAAAGAGACGATGCACATGGATGTTGAATGGGCGCATGCCATCGAAGCCGCAGAAAGCGAGTACTTGTGTTCCCGCGTTGAGAGCTTGTCGCGGGTTAGTGGAAATCCTTTTGGTGCTCGTGTGTTTTTCAATGGGGCCTTTCCGTGCTTTCAGGTGAAGGCAACACCTAGCCCGATGTTCAATCGTATCTACGGTGACAGCACCGGCAACCCCCTTTCACTGCTGAGCTTGCTCAAGGAGTCAGCGGAGTATTCAACAGTAACGCCCCTTATCGGGAAAGCCTCGACGTTGGAGCAATTCGCTTTTGTGGGTGAGGAGCGATTCGAGCGTTTGAGGGGGTGGACGCATCTGCAGCTTGCGTGCCCCATCGAGGATGCGGTGTTGACCCCCCAATTATTCAACATCGAAGAGGCCACTTCAGACTCTCTCCCGGAGTTCGCGGCAGTTCATGCGAGTGGCTTTCATACCAAGCCAGAGCATCGTCAGTTGAGCCAGGCTTGTTTTGCAGGACTGATGTCGAATGAACGCCTGAAAATCTACGTCCTTAAAGCTGATGGGCAAGTCGTTGCAGGCGCGTTGATGTACCTGGCCAGCAATGGCGTTGCCTACCTGGGCACGGCTGCCACTCGAAAAAATGCACGAGGCTTGGGCTATCATGGAGCGCTGATATCTCACCGGATAGAGCAAGCAAAGAAGCACGGCAGCCTGGTGATTGCTGCAACTGCGCTTCCAAGTTCACAGAGTCGCCGTAATTTGCAGCGCATTGGGCTGGCGGCGTCTCATGCTCAGGCGCTGTACCGCTTGGCAGATGGTTGAAACAGATTCGTAATCTACCTTCCGCTTGTGCGAACGGTAGATGTAAAAAGCTGCTGCGCCTATGGCGAAAATGGTAAGTCAGCCAGAGCTGTTCATATTCATTTAAAACCTCGGCACATCGACGTCGCGCAGAAGTTCCTCGGTGGCACATTTGAAACGCTCCACCAGAAAGTCCAACAGGACCCGCACTCTGGCAATTCGGTACCGATTGCCATGCAGCACCGCAAACACCCCAGCTTCTGCTACGCAATAGTCAGGCAGCAGCACCTTCAACCGCCCGGCACGGATATCCGCTGCTGCGTCCCAAATGGTCTTGCGTGCAATGCCATGACCGGCCAATGCCCAAGCACGTGCCACGGCGCCATCGTTGGTTTCCCAGGCGCTTTCCAATGGCACACTGTGGTTCCATGTCTGGCCGTCCACCCTGAAATGAAAGGTGTTTAAAGGACCCGCCGGAGTCACCAGCAGAATAAATTTATGCCCGGTGAGCTCGGCCGGCGTCTGCGGCTCGCCGTGGCTCGCCAGGTAGTCCGGCGAGGCACAAAGCACCCGCCAGTTGGGTGCCAGTTGCCGGGCGATCAACGAGCTATCACGCAGTGGGCCGAAACGAATGGCCAGGTCGACATCGTCCTGTACCAGGTTAGACATAGCGTCCGACAAGGTCAGCGCCACCTTCAACTGCGGATGCTGCGCGCAAAAGGTCTCGAGCCAGTCATTAAGCAGGTGACGGCCAAAGTCAGTAGAGGCAGACAGACGGACTTTACCGCGTACTTCCTGCTGACTCGCCTGCAACCCCGCCTCCGCCTCATCAATGGCGCGCAAAGCGACCCAGCATTGCTGCAGATAGAACCGGCCTTCATCAGTCAGCCGCAGTTGACGGGTTGTGCGATCAAACAAGCGGGTATGCAGTGCCGCCTCCAATTTGAGCAACCGTGCACTGGCCGCCGCCGGCGACAACCCCAACTTGCGTCCAGCGGCTGAAAGACTGCCGAGGTCGGCAGCCTCAACGAACAAGCGCATGTCCCCCAATCGATCAGTGGCCATCTTCAATCCAGATTTGATTAAGCATCAAATTCTAGACCAATTATCAAATCACAGACACTTCATCACAATCAGGCCTCACCTGTTTTTCGAGCAAGCTCATGAACCGCGAAGAATCGATTCAACCCCCCCCCCCGCCGTCCTCAGAACTACCTATCACTGGCTTACTGGCCCTGACCACCGCGAGTTTTATCGCCACTGCCAACGAGAGCGTACCCGCCGGCCTGTTGCCACACATCTCCGACACGTTTGAGGTTTCCCAGGCATGGGCGGGGCAATGGGTCACCGCGTGTGCCCTCGGTTCCGGGCTGGCGGCCGTTCCCTTGACCTTGGCCTTGCAAGGTTGGCCACGGCGCCTTGTGTTATTACTGACAGTGGGGGTGTTCTGTTTGTGCAACGCGGTAACTGCCTTGTCGCCGTATTTTGCCCTCACCCTGGTCGCGCGCCTGATCGTCGGGGTCGCCACTGGTGTGGCGTGGAGCCTGTTGGCCGGTTATGCGCGACGCATGGTCGCCGCGCCCTTGCAAGGCCGCGCGATGGCAGTGGCTATGCTGGGTATCCCCGTCGCCTTGGCGCTGGGCGTACCACTGAGTGCCTGGCTGGGTGAACAGATCGGTTGGCGCAATGTGTTCGGGCTGCTAGCGGCGTTGAGCCTGGCGCTGATGGTTTGGATTCGGCTGAATGTCCCTGACTTTGCCGGGCAACGGGCTGGCCAGCGCTTGTCCCTGGGTCACGTTTTTTGCAGGCCAGGCGTGCGACCGGTGCTGACGGTAGTTATGCTGTGGATCATGGCTCATTACATGCTCTACACCTATATTGCGGCATTCCTGGCATCGGTCGGGTTGGATGGACAGGTCGAGCAGGCATTGCTTGCGTTCGGCATTGCGGCTCTCGTGGGTATCTGGCTCACTGGGCTATTGATTGACCGCTGGCTGCGGCGGTTGGTGCTGTTGAGCCTGGCCGGGTTTGCGCTGGTATCGCTGACATTGGCGTTGGGTGGCCTGCCTGCCATAGCGGTTTATCTGGCGATGGCTGCCTGGGGCCTGAGTTACAGCGGTGCACCGACCCTGCTACAGACAGCTTTGGCGAATGCTGCTGCCGACGGTGCCGATGTGGCTCAGTCGATGCTGGTGACCGTGCTGAACCTCGCGTTTGCGGGCAGTGCCGTAGTGGGCGGTGTACTGCTTGAGACGACAGGCGTGGGATCGATCCCCTGGGCAACCTTGGGATTGGTGCTGCTGGCCTGGTTGGTTGTTAAGGTGGGTGGCCAAGCTGGGTTCAGGAGCTTGTCCAAGCCCTGACCGGTTTTACTGCCGCTTAGTCCGAATTCGGCTCAGCCAAAATGCAGGCAAGCCAGTTCACACAAATGCTGTGTGATGCCTTCCTCGGAGTGTTCCGGAGCTGCAATCAACAGCATCTCCGAGGCACTCGATGAGGCTCAAGCGACGGCACGCAATGCCGGTGATATTACGCCGCCGCTCAATCTCAACTTCGTCACTCTAAGCAGCTCGATTAAATTGTTCGGAGCGCCGTCTGAGTATCTGCGTCCAGTTCAGATGCTCGGTTACTACCCTGACGAAGTCCTCAAGCGCTAATTTTAGCTCGATGAAGCACGCCTAGCCGAGCAGAGCAGAGCATCCTAGTGTCACAGGCCATTTGAACGGCCTCTGACTGCTAACATTCCGTTGGCAGCCAGTCGGATAATGGCCGTAACGTTGGGCCTCATAGTGGTGAGGCATTTTCAGACGATATAGCCACTTATGCCGTCCCACAGAAGTTTCACCGCCGTCACTACGAGCAGGCAGTAGCAGGCAAGGTACATCTGGCGTTGATCCAGCTTGGTGTGCAGTCGCCAGCCCAGCCAGACACCACTTGGAACTGCTAACAGGCAGATGACCATCAGGCTTAGCACGTTACCGGTGGGCCTGGCTAACAGCAGCCAAGGCACTGCCTTGAGCAGATTGCCTACGGTAAAGAACATGCTGGTGGTGCCGGCATAGGTTTTCTTGCTTAGACCGAGCGGCAACAGGTACATCGCTAATGGTGGCCCACCAGAATGCGCGACCATAGTCGTGATCCCAGAGGTGACGCCTGCGGACACCGCCTTGAGCGATGAGCGCTGGCTGACCCTGATTTCCCCACCGGTTTTGAACCAGAGGCCGACAAAAATCAGGGTAACCGCCGCCATCACTAACGCGACTGCGCGGTGATCCATGACGCGAAAGAGTAGATAGCCGACACCGATGCCGACAATCAGACCTGGTAACAACAGCACCAAGTCGGGTTTAGACCAAGTGGATGGCTTCCAGTAACGCAGGCCGAACAGGTCCATCGCGATAAACAACGGCGCTAGCAGTCCGCCGGCTGTGAGCGGATCCATCACCAGCGACAGCAGCGGAATGCCGACAATGGAGAAGCCTCCACCGAAGGCACCTTTCATAAAGCAGATCAAAAAAACTCCGGCGAAGGTCACCAGAATCGTGGTGGTGGTCAACTCAAGGTCCACGGTGCTGCCCCCTGATCCGGCTGCTCAAGGTTGGCCAGCATTATCGAAGAAAGCTCAACGTGCCCGCGCTCGCGCAAGTGCGCGATCGCAGACAAGCGATCAGCGTGCGACTTGTTTTGATTGAGCTTGCGCTTGCATTCAACGCACTGCATTTCGATCTCGATACCGACAACTTTCGACACCATCTCGTCCAGATATTCACGCGGCGCATCGCCCATCTTCCAGGGCTTGATCTCCTTGGACTCCTGGTGGCGAGTCAGCTGGGCCAGGGTGCGGCGCAGGAGCTTTTCTTCCGACATCACGCGCATGACGCCATGCACATGCACCACCTCGTAGTTCCATGTGGGAACCTGGCGATGCGTTTCGTGCTTGGACGCATACCAGTTGGGCGAAATGTAGCCTTCTGCCCCCCTGAAGATCACCATGACAGGCGTGCCGCCGGCGCAACGTTGCCACACAGGATTGGAGCGGGCCACATGAGCGGTCAGCAGCCCGTATGTTCCGTGGCCGGTATCGAGTTCAAAGGGAATGTGGTCCGCATCCATGCCGGATTCACCCTCAGTCACGAGGATGCCCAGCGGATTGTCGCGGATAATTCGGTGCAACTGTTCCGGGCGGTGCTCTGCGAAGTGTTCGGGAATGTACATGGGATTTCACTACGGATTGTTGGGAGTCCATAATGTCGACCACGACCTGCATCATCGAAAGTGCCAGTTTCGAGGTTTTTCCATGGGCCAGTTTTCAGCCAATCCGGATGCATTTTCCCGCGGCGCGCAACGTCGGATCTATGCCAGGCTGCGCGCGCAGATAGAAGACGGCACGCTTGCCGCCGGCACGAGGCTCATGTCGACGCGGGCAATCGCGGCCGAACTCGGCGTGTCGCGAACCATGGTAACGGCGGCTTACGAGCAACTGGCGGCCGAAGGCTTTGTCCTGACATCAGTGGGCAAGGCCGCCACGGTAGCGAGCATAATCAGCACTCAATCCGGGCATGCCCAAGGGGACTCGGCGCAGCAAAAGGAACTGCCGCCAGTGCTTTCCCTTTACGGGCAACGAGTGGCCATCATGAAGCCGTACAACATGGCGTCACCCCAAGCCCGCATCGATTTCAGGTACGGCTCGGTCGCTACCAGGGATTTTCCGGCGCTGGGTTGGCAGCGCGCCTATCGTTCCGAACTAGTCAAGCGTCAACCGAGCCTCGCTTACGGCCACCCCGAAGGGGAAGAGCGCTTGCGCAATGCGCTGCAAGGTTATCTGCGACGCGCACGCGGTCTGGCGTGCGATGCGGATCAAATACTCGTCGTGCATGGCTCGCAGCAAGGACTTGACCTGTGCGCCCGGCTTTTGCTGAACCCGCAAGATGCATTCGTCTTCGAAGAGCCTGGCTACCGCATGGCCAGATATTGCTTTGAGGCCACGGGCGCGACGGCGTTGCCCATACCCGTCGATGCCTCTGGACTGGATACCAGTGCTCTGCCGGAAGGTGATCGCGTGCGCCTGGCCTTTGTCACTCCGTCGCACCAGTTTCCCATGGGGGCGGTGCTTCCTGTCGCACGTCGCCTCGAACTGCTGAGTTGGGCGAAGCGACATCGCGCGTGGATCATTGAGGACGATTACGGCGGCGAGTTTCGCTATGGCCAGCGGCCCATCGACGCACTGCAATCCATGGACGCAGATGCTCGCGTCATTTATGTCGGAACGTTCTCCAAGGCACTCTCACCGCAGCTCAGGTTGGGTTATCTGGTTCTTCCACGCGAGTTGGTTCACGTTTTCCGTGAAGCAAAACGGCTGACCGATCGACACTCACCGCGCTGGGAGCAAAACGTGCTCGCCTCATTGATCGAAAGTGGAACCTATGAGCGTCACGTTCGCCGCCTGCGGCGGGAAAATGAACTGCGGCGAAGGGCATTACTGGAGGCTTTTGAACAGCATCTGGCGGAATATGGGCAACTGGCCGGCATGGCGGCGGGCTTACACGGCGTATTAACGCTACCCGCGCTTCGCGCTCAGGATGAGCCGACGTTGCAGGCGATAGCGCTCGAACGCGGGGTTGGCGTATATCCGCTTTCGCCGCTGTTTGCCGAACCAGCGTCGGTAGAATACGAGCGATCGGCAGGACTCATTTTGGGCTATGCCGGCCTGACAACGCAGCAGATTCATGAAGGGATCGGCATTCTTGGCACGGTGATTCGGGAGGTTAAAGAGCTTCGGACTCGAGCAAATTTACAAGGTAGAGATAAGGCGAATAAGAAAAAGTGGTCGGCTTGAGTGACTGCTAAGGGTGGAAACTGGTTCTGGACGGAGGCACCGCTATTGGCCGATTGCTGCTTGTCACGAAAGGCAGAAATCGGCCAATAGCTGCTGGGCGTGATCGACCGCTAATGGCCCAGAGTGTGTAAAAACGCTTCGCCAAAATTGAAGTGTGCGCTTCTACGTTAAATCTGAAATTTATCGGCACGTCAGCAGTAGCCTTGAACTCCCCCTCGCTATCTCCCCCTCAACCCTTTATGATGAGATCTATTCTCATAAACGCCAGTTCTCGGAATGCCCACACATCACCCCCTGATGGCCGCCCTGGCTCTCCATTACGACGACCTAGTTGACTACATCAAGCGTCGCTTCCACGGCCGAGACTTCGCACGCGACTTGATGCATGAAGTGTGCGTGCAGATGCTGGAGAAACCACCCCGCGACCCCATCGCCACGCCTTTGGCGTTCCTGCGTAAAACGGCGTTCAACCGCGCCATCGACCGTATTCGCGCCGAGCGTACGCGGCAGGCTCATTTAAATGGCCATGTGCCCGAGTACCTGAGCGTCGACGATTGGGACGGCGCCCAGGCGCTGGATTTCGAGCAGCAGCTGGCGGCGTTGCTAGACATCATCCAGGCGTTGCCCGTGCGTCAGCGGCAGGTATTCCTGCTGCATCGCATCCATGACATGTCGCAACGGGAGATCGCAGAGGAGCTGGGAATTTCGGTGAACATGGTGACCCAGCATTTCGGGCGGGCCATGAAGACCATCGGTCAGCATTGGGAGCCGGCGCGCCGAGCCCTTCGGAAAAACCCATGAATTCCTCGCCTTCCCGTGACCCCAAAAACGATCTGCTGCAGCCGTTCGCGGACGCTTTGCGTGAGCGCGTGCCGTCCAAGGAAACCTTGCTGGCCGAAGGTAAAGCCTTCACCAAAAGCCGCCGCAGCAAACAGAAATCCCTGGGTGCCGGATTGTTGGTCCTGGCGCTGGCAGGTGGCTTGTGGCAGTTGGATCCGGCCTGGC
The DNA here is from genome assembly GCF_044742865.1 of Pseudomonas sp. NPDC087814. NCBI lineage: Bacteria > Pseudomonadati > Pseudomonadota > Gammaproteobacteria > Pseudomonadales > Pseudomonadaceae > Pseudomonas > Pseudomonas sp. NPDC087814. The sequence goes on from NZ_JBIUVK010000012.1 coordinate 105,294, forward strand.
AGACGGAGGATGTGCAGGTCGCCATCGGCCAACGTCAGGAAGTTCGTTTGCAGGATGGTAGCTTGGCGATGCTCAATTCCGGCGCTCATCTGCGTATCGAAAAACGCCTGCGCAGCCGTCAATTGGAATTGCTGAACGGCGAAGCGATGTTCACCGTGGTACATGGCGATTCGCCGTTTATTGTGCGTAGCCAGGGCGTACGAGTGCGGGACATAGGCACAATATTCAATCTACGCAGCGATGAGCGTGGGGTGGATGTGGGTGTGATCGAGGGCAGTGTCGAGGTCAACAATGACCACACCGCGCCACGCCTGCTGAAGGCGGGCGAGCAGGTGCGTGCCACCGCTGAAGGGGTCGGCACGGTGGCACCGGCAAGCCGCGAGGCGCTGACGGCCTGGCAGCAGGGTAAGTTGCGCTTCGACGGTACGCCACTGAGTGAGGTCGTGCGCGACCTTCAGCAGTACCGCGAGCAGCGTATTAAAGTGGCCAATACAGCCACCGGTGAACTGCGCCTGTCGGGGGAGTTCGACAGCAAAAGCGTCGAGACACTGATCGAAATGCTGCCGCGGATTCTACCGGTGAGCCTGATACGTACCGCCGATGGCCGCGTGATTCTTAACAAGACTCGCTAACAGACAAGAATTATTTTCAACACGACATCAAGATTCCTACAGCGTCATACGCCATTGCCCATAGAGAGCACTTTCATCACTGGGGATCACAATGGGTAAGAACACGCGAGTGCAACGTCTGGCATTACTGGCTTCCAGCCTGTTACTGGCGGGGGCCGCCAATGCGCAATCCGCCACCTACCGCTTGGATATTCCCGCGCAAGCGCTGGATAAGTCCCTCAATGCGCTGGCGCAACAAACCGGCAGCCATGTGCTGTTCGCCACGGATATCGCCGAGGGCCGGCAAGCCCCGGCGCTGCACAGCCAGATGACCGTGGAGCAGGCCCTGCAAAGCCTGATCGGCCAAAGCGGCCTGCAGGTGCAGAAGGTCGACGACGGCAGTTATTTGATCGCCCCATCCGCCAGCGATGACGCGCTCAACTTAGGCGCAACCACGATTCAGGGGCACGCGCTGGGTGTGACGACGGAGAACTCCGGGTCCTACACTACGGGCGCGACGAGTACGGCAACCAAGTTGCCGCTTACCCTGCGCCAAACACCACAATCAGTGACGGTGATCACTCGCCAACAAATGACTGATCAGAGCTTGGGCACAATCTCTGATGTATTGGGGCAAACCCCCGGTGTGTCGGTGATGCATGACGACAGCGAGCGCTTCAACTTCTATTCCCGTGGTTTCGCGCTGAATAGCTTCCAGTACGACGGCGTGCCTACTTCAGATTTCACCACTAACACCAACGGCCTGGGTGTGCGGGACATGGCCATCTATGACCGGGTGGAGGTCGTACGCGGCGCCACTGGATTGATGAGCGGCGTCGGCAGCCCGGCGGGCGTGGTCAACTTAGTGCGCAAGCGTCCTACCACGGAATTCCAGGGGTACGTGTCTGGCAGTGGCGGTAGCTGGGATCGCTATCGCACTGAGATGGACCTGTCCGGGCCCCTCACGCAAAACGGCGCAGTGCGGGGTCGGGTCGTCGCGGCGTACGACGACTCCAACTCCTTCATCGATTACTACTCGTCGAAGAAAAACGTGTTCTACGCCATCGGTGAAGCCGACATCAGCGACAACACCATGGTGTATGGCGGTATCGACTATCAAAAGATCAACTCCAACGGTTCCAGCTTTGGCCAGTTGCCGTTGTTTTACGCCGATGGCACGCGTACCGATTTTTCCCGCTCGAAAAACCCGGCGGCCAGATGGGCCTATGCCGACAGTGAAAGCACCAAGTACTTTGGCGGTGTCGAGCATCATTTCGACAATGACTGGATGCTGCGTGTCGAAGCCAGCCACTGGAAAGGCGACACCGAGCAACTGCAAGGCAACCTGATCGGTTGGGGCCCTTACCCAGACCAAACGACCCGTCAAGCCCAGTTGTTCCGTAGCCACAAGACCTATGTCATCAACACCGATTCGGTGGATGCTTATTCCACCGGGCCGTTCTCCTTGCTCGGTCGCACCCACGACTTGATCCTGGGGCTTAATGTCAGCGACCGCCGCTCGGATTACTTCTCGCAAAATGCCGATGCAACCTCTGCGCGCCTGAGCGTGGACTTTGACAACTGGGGCAATAATGCGCCTCGCCCTACGTCCTACGTAACCTGGAGCTCCCAGGATTATCACATCAAGGAAGTCGGCGCTTTTGGCGCGGTGCGCCTCAAACCTACGGACGATCTGTCCGTTATCCTAGGTAGCCGCGTCGTCAACTACAAGCGCGAAGGCGAGCTGGGTTATAACTCTGACCCGGCCAACCCTGACCATGATGATGCCAAGAAAACCGGCAAGGTCATCCCCTACGCTGGCGTGGTCTATGACCTGACTGAGCAGCATTCGGTCTATGTCAGCTATACCGACATTTTTGAACCGCAAAGCAACATCGATATCAGCGGCAAAGTCTTGGAACCCATGGCCGGCAAGAACTACGAGGCTGGCCTCAAGTCCGAGTTCTACGGCGGTGCATTGAACACCAGCATCGCGGTGTTCAAGACCAAGCAGGACAACTTTGCGCAGTACGTAGGCAGCACCGACGACGGTCGTGATGCTTACGAGGGTGTGACCAATACCACCAAGGGCTTTGAGTTGCAGGCCTCCGGCGAAGTATTGCCGGGCTGGCAGGTACTGACCGGGTTCACCTATTCCCAGCCGCGTGATGAGCAGCACAACCGTATCGACTCCCAGCGCCCTGAGCGCCAGTTCAAGCTGGCAAGCACCTACAAGCTCAACGGTGCGCTCAAGGACCTGACGGTTGGCGGCAACGTTATCTGGCAGGGCAAGACATACTTCGTCAACGAGTCACTGGAATCGGAGGCCAAGGAGGGTAGTTTTGCCGTGGTCGGTTTGTTGGCACGTTATGACATCGATAAGCACCTGAGTGCCTCGCTTAATTTCAATAACATCTTTGATCGCGAGTACTACACAGGCTACGGCCTCTACAACAGCTACTACAGCGGTGATCCGCGCAACGTGATGGTGGGGCTCAAGTACCAGTTCTGAAGACGCCTGCGCCATTCAACTGCCAGAACACCCGTCGATGGTGGCCAGGGAGAGTAGACGACTACGCTCCACTGGCCTATGGCACGATCAGTAAGCTGACTTTCCAACACGCATTATCGAACAACCAACATTTCAGGATCTTGTCCGCTTTGACGCGATATTCGCCTTGAATGAAGCATTTCATCAGGCAGTTCCTGCGTTAAAATCTCCAGCAATCATACACACGATGACATTTATGAAAGCGCCGAGAATGACTAAGACACATTCCTCTCACATGGCTCGAAAGCTAGTGAGACTTGGCAGGACTGTTAAACATGAATTCAAGGCTGACAACGAAACATACGAGTGGTATTTGGAATGGGAGCACGTTGAAGAGCCTCCATTACTTTCCTCACAAGATAATTAGGATAAACCCAGCCACGAACGCTCCTGTGACTGATTAAGGTTGGAAGATTTAACGCTGCAGATCTAAGTACGATGGAAGCCTTTTTACACAGTCTCGGCCCAGAGTGTGTAAAAACGCCTTCGCGAACTCTTGCTATGATTTCTGAGGATTTCATCGCAGGGATCGCCCATGAAGCGCTTTATCCAAGGTGAACATCGAGGCCAAGGCACCTTACTTCCCGAGAGCCTCGACGACTACGTCAGCGATACCAATCCGGTGCGGGTAGTCGACGTCTTCGTCGACGAACTCGACCTGGTCAATCTGGGTTTTGAAGGTGCCATTCCAGCTGATACTGGCCGGCCGGCTTACCACCCTGCGATCCTGCTGAAGATCTACATCTACGGCTATCTCAACCGCATCCAGTCGAGCCGACGTTTGGAGCGAGAAGCCCAGCGCAACGTCGAACTGATGTGGTTGACCGGGCGTTTGATGCCGGACTTCAAGACCATCGCCAACTTCCGAAAAGACAACAGCAAGGCCATCAGAGGCGTCTGTCGCCAGTTCGTTGTGCTATGTCAGCAATTGGGGCTGTTCGGAGAACATCTGGTCGCCATTGATGGCAGTAAATTCAAAGCAGCCAACAACCGCGACCGCAATTTCACCAACGCCAAACTGAAGCGGCTCATGGAAGAAATTGAATCGAGTATCAACCGTTACCTAGCGGCACTCGATGCTGCCGAGCGGCAAGAACCCATAGCTTCCGAGCCCAGTGCCGGGCGGCTGGAAGAGGAAATCGCCAAGCTCAAAACTCAAATGAAGGAGCTTCAAGCGATCGAAATCCAGCTCAATGAATCGCCGGATAAACAGGTCTCACTGACCGATCCAGACGCCCGTTCCATGATGACGCGCGGCACAGGAATCGTCGGCTACAACGTGCAGACAGCGGTCGATACTCAGCACCATTTGATCGTTGCACATGAGGTGACCAACGTCGGTTCCGACCGGGATCAACTCAGCTCAATGGCCAAGCAGGCCCGCGAGGCGATGGCGTCAGATACGTTGTCGGTAGTGGCTGACCGAGGTTACTTCAAAAGCGAACAAATCCTGGCTTGTCACGATGCAGGTATCACCGCCTATGTGCCCAAGCCGATGACCTCTGGAGCCAAGGCAGACGGGCGTTTCAATAACGATGCCTTCATCTATGACGCGGCAAAAAACGAATACATTTGCCCGGCTGTAGAGGCGCTGATCTGGCGCTATACCAACGTTGAAAAAGGCCTGACGTTGCACCGTTACTGGAGTTCGAAATGCCGGGGCTGCGCAATGAAGCCGCAGTGCACACCGAGCACACACCGGCGGTGTTCGACGCTGGGAGCATGAAGCCGTATTGGAGGAGATGCAGCTTCGGCTGAGCAAAGCACCGGAGATGATGCGAGTCCGAAAGCGGACGGTTGAGCATCCCTTCGGGACGCTCAAACAATGGATGGGTGCGACGCACTTCCTGACGCGAAAGCTGGCCGGGGTGGGCGCGGAGATGAGTTTAAATGTGCTCGCCTACAACATGAAACGAGTCATGAAAATCATCGGTGCTCACGGTTTGATGAAGGCGCTATCGGCATAAAAAGCTGATTTTGGCCCATCCCAGAGGCTGTAAAAACAGCGTTGAAGTGTTCCAGGTCGCGACTGATGCAATACGCAGCATTTGCCATGCGATCGTTCAGCCACGAACGTCAATGATCCAAGACGATGAGGCCTTGAGCGTTTTTACACACTCTGGGCCGACTGCTGCCCTTCATGACCGGCAGATTTCGACCCAAAGCTGACTTTCGTCAGTGAATCAAATTCCTCCAAGCGCCCGTGGAGGTATGCAGAATAAATCACTCCAACTCAAGTTCCATGTGAATGATTTCTATGGGTTGCCCACCCACACCATGGCTGAAAAAACCGTGCTTTTGTGTCACAAAGCCATGTTTTTTATAGAAGCCTTCAGCATTCAAAGTCGACTCTACCTTTATGACGCGGATGCCAGGCCCACGCGCATTATCAATACCTGTCTTGAGCAAATGAGCACCGAGCCCCTTACTGGAGGCCTCGAGAAGAAGAAAAAGCCGTGTCACTTCTCCTGGCTCTGAATCCACAAATCCAACGATCCTTCCCAGATGCAGCGCCACGACCATTTGCCCTTGCTTTATCAGTTGCTCATAAAACTCTGGGGTTCTTTCGCCCATCCAGCCATTGAGTTGCTCTGGGGTATAGAGTCCGTTCGACAGCTCGGTTATTGACTGCCGAGTGACATGGAAAATAGCTAGGCCATCTCCTGGCAGTGCAGTCCGAAGGGTAAATTCCTTTTTCATGTCCGCTACTCTTTTTTCTGATTTATGGTGCCCTTGAATATTGTTCGAAGGTCAGCTTTTGGCCGATTGCAGCCCATCGTGACGGGTAGCTTTTTGAAAATTGCCCCCCGTTATCGGCCCCAATTTTTCGATGCTGATAATTGGCTACTTTTCCCCGGAAAACCTCCTGGCTTGGGTCGAAGTCGTCGATACAACTACCACCGCCTCCACCACGCTTTCTGAGCAACCACCTCAGGCTTCAGCGAGGCGATCTTAGAGCCAGCAATCTTTACCGGTGCGACGTCCAGACCATCGAAGCTACCTAGACCCAGAGGGGGGCTTTCTGTTTGTAGAAAGCGAGTGGTTTCTGCTGAAGCCACCGCATGCAGTAACGATGAGGGCGTTATATTCCGACTCAAGACGTGAATGCCGTTCTCTGGGTCATGCAGACCACTTGCGTCGGTGCCTTCAACCCCATCTATCAGAAGCGGCTGGATCATGACCGTGCCAAGCTCGTAGGTGATATCCAGATCACCGCAAACGCAACGCAGCCTTTGCAGTTCACCATTCGACGATACACACACAAAATCCAGCCCTTCGTCATCTGTGCAAAAGCTGCAAACGTGTAATTGAAGGCTTTTACTCAGCGCTAAATTCACATTCAGGAAAGCTCTCTTGGAAGTAGTCGGCTAGCTGAGCATCCTTAAGCACTTTGTATATCCGCGATAGCGCTGCCAATTCTTGAGGGAGCTCAAGTGGTACATCCTTAATGGGTGGCATAGACGTAAAGGGCCATTTCCGTTCTTCGCCAGCCTTGAACGTGTCTAAGTAGAACGACGTGGCGTTTTCATCCTGGTGCAATGACCAACCAATGCTCACCGGCAACGTAGAAAGTGGTTCTAACTCCGGCTTCACATTCATCGCGTGAGCAACGACAAGGTACCCCATTGTTTAGATCCTTCAGGTACAGGGCTGAATCGCTCCAAGCATAGTCGATACTTGAGTGTGTGCTATTGGCCGATAGCATTCGCGCATGGCCGAGAGCTGACTCAAACGGCCTGAAAAATTCCGGGGATTGAAAATGGAAGAAACGCTCTCTTCGATATTTATGCACTAAAGGAAAACCCATAAATGTGAATGGGAAAACCGTCGTTGCGATCATCAACCCCAATTTTTCCTAGCCGATTTACAAATGTTAACTCCTTCAACTGCCTATTGGCTTTAGGCTTCGAATCACAAAGTCCGATCGGACCCAATCAGCTCTAAGACGACTCTACAACCATGAATCTGCACGCCATCGCCGCGACGCTTTTTGCGTTTTTCACACTGCTTCCTTCCTCAGTGCACGCCGCGCCCCCCATCGCCCATGTCGCTATCTACCGAGGCCCGGCGGGCTGCGAGGGATGTTCAGAGAATGTCAAAACAGCCCTGCTGCGCGTCCGCCCGAATGCGCAGATTGACTTTGTAGGTGCCGATGAATCGATCGACATCACGCCGCAAAGCCTCGCTCGTTATGACCTCTACGTTCAACCTGGTGGCGGTCAGGACATCCCTGCGGCGCTTGATAGTTTGGGGGATGCGCGGGTGCAGGCCATTCGTGACTTTGTCGCCCAGGGTGGGCGCTACCTGGGGCTTTGTATGGGTGCTTATCTGGCCGACGACAGCAATTTTGGCCTGATACCCTACGACCTTGATTCAGAGGCGGGCAGGCCTGGGTTTGAGGTCGCGGGCATTGCGGACGCGGCGGTGCAGGTTGTGTGGGATGGGAAAGCCGATAGCGTCTTTTATCAGGATGGGCCTTACTTCCCCAAGCCTGACGCGACCTCGCTTTCTTCAACCATTGCGACCTACCGGAATGGTGATGTGGCGGCAGCGCGTTACACCTATGAAAACGGGGTCGTGGTGCTGAGTGGCCCGCACCCTGAGGCGGATCGGGAGTGGTTCGAGAAGGCGAATATTCCCTTGAGCAAGATGCCGCGGGGTGAGCTTTTTGGGGCGTTGGTGCGCAGCATTGAGGGGCGCAACGGCGCAAAGTCACCCTGACTTGCAGCGCGCTGGACTGGCGACATCCCACGTTCAGGCGCTGGCTGGAACACCGTACCGATTGTTCCAGCCGGGGTTTCTGTTGTGCCTGACGGCCATGCAATAGGTATTGGCAAAGAACCCTGCCCTAATAGCGTTTTTCCAGTCTACAGGCACCTGTTTGATGACCCGACTCCCCCTCATATTCCTGATGGCTGCTGCAGTTACCAGTGCGAACGCCGCCGACAATGTCCCTTTGGAGCGTTCTATCAAGGACTGGATTGTCGGCTGTGATAACACGCGTGCCTGCACGGCTATCGGTGCCGTCCCGGAGCGTGACGATATCGGTATCTCGACGTTCAGCCTGCGGGTAACGCGTGAAGCCGGCCCACATGGAGACTTGCGGGTAGGCGTGTTCAGCTACACCGCCCCCCAGGGTCAGCCAACACTCGATGGCAAGCCGCTGAAAAATCGATTCGAGCCTGGCGAACTCAAAAAAGGTGAGGTATCTGAGGTGTTTGCTCTGACCGGAACGAATGCCGACGCCTTGATTGCAGAGTTGCGCAACGGGCGGGAGTTGATTTTACCCATTGAGGGCGGTACCTCCGTCGCCTCGCTAAACGGGATGAGCGCGGCGCTTTTGCTGATCGACTCGGTTCAGGGGCGGGTTGGCACACAGGACGCACTGATTTCCAAGGGGCAGGCGCCCGCCAGCAGCGTGCCGCAAGCACCGGCCGCACCGCCGGTACCGAGTTGGCAGGCACCCGTTGCGCTAACCCCGGACAGGGCAAAAGAAGTCGCGGATGCTGTGGTGGCGGCCACGCGCAAGGAGTGGCAAGCGGATCTGAATGAAGGCGTTGCGCCAAAGGCTAACGCCTATGCCTTGAGTGCAGATCAAGCGCTGGTGATCATCGAAACCGGCTGTGGGGCATACAACTGTTTCTACAATATCTACCAGGCGCCCCTGGACCACCCTGAGCAGGCGCGCCCAGCGCGGGTCGCCGAAGTGCCAAATCTGCCGGAAAGAGAGCCCAACGGCCTGGTCGATTTTGATCCGGCCACGGGTGAACTGAGCAGCCAGGCAATGGCGATGGGCATGGGCGGTTGTGGCACTGCGCTGCGCTGGCGCTACGACGGTAACGGTTTCACGCTGACCCATGCGGCTGAAATGAACACCTGCATGGGGCTGGAGCAGGTTCATTGGCCTGTGCTGTGGCGTACCGAGGCAAGTCGCTGAAACTGTCGAATACATCAATGTGTGTGGCGAGGCGCGAGCGCCCTCGCCACAAACGGGTGTAGCCCCCTACCCCTTCAGGAAGCCTTCAACGCCCGCAACTCACCCTCTACACGCGCCGCGTTGCAGTAGGTGTCCAGCATTTCCAGCACTTGTTCGCCGGTGAGGACGTTACCGTTCAGTTGCAGGCCGAACAGCGTCAGGCATATCTGAGGCTCCCGGGAGCGCTTGATCTTGACGTGGGGCATCAGGGGGCCCGCAGCGTTTTTGCAGGCGGGCAATGGCGCACCCTCGCGCAATGTCAGCGTGATCCATAGCTTGATGCGGCCCTCTTTGATGTGGATATCGCCGATATCCAGCAGATCGATTTCTGCATCAAGGTTGCGAAACCACAAGTGGCTATGGGTCAGGCGCATCAGGATTTCTTCGCCGGCCCGACGGTGCAGCCACACCCCGCTGAGCAAGACCAGCGCCACGATTGCAAAAATGCCTCCCATCAACGCGTTTTTGCCATCCCATGCACTCCCGCCCGCCATCACGAAAGCGAACACTGAAAAGAGCAACAGGGTGCGGCGCACCTTGCGTGGGTAGGCCAGTTCGGTGACTGCGGGAACCTCGGCCAACCACTCCTCGCGTTCCTGGATGGCCGCCTGCAACTGATCGCCAGTGTGCTGATTAAAATCCTCAGTGAGGGATTGGGCCAGGCTGGCCAGTGGATCATCAGGGTGGTTCATACCGGTACTCCATTCTTGTTGGCATCTTCAGCCGACTGCGGATCATGAGTGAGTTGACTGAACCACTGCCGGTCGTGCGCGGTGGGCGTCCGTGTTGCCTGGGCCAGCAACTGGTCGTCGAGAACCACACCCAGTTGCTGCAGGCGCACGGCAGTGGGGGGATGGGTATCGAACGGATGAGCGATCGCGTGATCCATCACCGCCTCGTTCAAGATCACCGGAGCCTGGCGAAGGTGGTCCGCTAACGCCTGGATCAAGTTGCTGTGGGTACGCTGCCCAAGCAGTTTGTTGACTTCGGCATCAAGGGCGATGACGCGCAGCAGCGCCTGGCAAAACAGCCGCTCGCCGGCAATTTGCGCCCCGACCTTATCCGCCACCAATTCCTGCGCACGACTCCAATGGTGCACGGCTATCTGGAAGTGGTGCAGAAAGCGCCACGTCATCCAGATCGCCGGGCGTTCGATCCAGGACGGCATGTCATCCACCGCGCTGATGTTCAGGAAATGCATGTACATCAAGCTGAACCGTGCCCCGGCTTCACTGCCGCGCTCGGTGTCGCGGCTGCTGAAGTGGCCAAGCTCATGGCCGATAATCGAGGCGGCTTCTTCCTGGCTCAAGGTCGACAGGAAAGTCAGCGGCAGGTACATCGTACGGCCCGTCAACAGTTGCCCCGAGGGTTGCAGGGCCACCTGGACACTGGTGACGAAAAACGATTGGTCGACCCCAATCACGATGTGGTCTGGCACGGGCGCGCGGGTGACGGCTGCCAGTTTTTCTATCCACTCCCATAAGGCCGGGGCGCTGGCCCGGCTGATTGAACGCCCCAGAAACCCGGATTGCGGCGTTTCCATATCCTGCCATTGCCGACGCAGGCGCCCAATCAACAGCACGCCCAGGTACAGCATCACCAGCAAGGGCACCACCACCAGCAGTATCACCATGCCGCTGTTCTGGCGGTTGCTCCAGCCCCAGCTGACTTCATACAGCAGGGCCATCGCCAGCGCCCCCACTATCAACCCGGTGTAGACCACCAGCCACTGCCCCAGCGCACGCCAGCTCAGGACCAGTCGGTCATAAAGAAAGTCCCGCGAACGCAACGCGCGCCAGGCATCCAGGCGCAGTTTTACCCAGGTCGCGCAGCCCGCCAGCACGGCCGCGACCGCCAGCCAGTAACCGAGAAACGCCAAGACCTGGCGCATGTGCACCGAGCCCTGGTCGGCATCGGCCCGAGCGACCTCACGCTGCAGGTAGCCGCGCAGGCTGTCGTCCGGGAGTACCGGCGTTTTGCGCCATTGTTGCGGCAGTTGCTGCCTCAATTCATCGCTCGGGCTGGCGAGCCATTGGCGCATCACCTGCGCTTCTTCCAGGGTACTGTCGGCACGCCAGCTCTGAAGGCTGCTCCAGCCCATCAGTACCAGCGGCAGCAGCAACATCGCCAGGCCCCACGACCATCGTCTCAACAGGCTCATGGCTCAGTTCGCCTGGAGATAGTCAGTGAGAAATGCTTGCGCATTGCCCTGACTCGCCAGCGCCTCGTTATAGGCGACGGCCAGCGCTTTTGCTTCGCCTGGCAAGTACAGCTCTCCCCAGCCGTTTTGCAGAATCAGTACGACGAACTTCTGACCGTCTACCGTGGTGTAATAGCGCGTGTCCTTGCTGGTCTTCTCGACAGACATCTTTTGGATTTTCAGGTTCCAGTCGTGGTCAGCCCCTTCCACTTGCACCAGTGCCTGATTTTCGTCACGGGCCCCGATACGCAGTGTCCAGACTTTCACCCCGGCCTCACCCGAATACGCAGCGACCTTATCTGCGACTTCCGGGCGATCTTGAGCGAAGGTATTGCCCGTCATGACGGCCAGTACCATGCTTAGCACGGCAGCCCATTTGCGATAAATCAGCATACTCAGGTTCCTTGAATTTCACGGCCGACCATTGAAAGTCACCCTCGGCGATCTGCCAACCGTGCAGGCCGTTGCGCACAACAATGAGACTGCGGTTCACAACGACGAGTGACGGGGTACAATGGCGCGAACACATAAGGACATGACTCAAACCCTTCTCGATGAAACGCCAGAATCCTTATCTCGACACACACTTCTGCTTCGATCACCCGGGTCCCCTGGACCAGGCCGGCGTATTCGACGACAGCGCTCGTCAGGTTATCGGTTCTGCCATCGGCCACTACCGCGCACGGACCGTTCGGCCAGACCTGCAGTATTTCGACTGTGACTTGCAGTTCCCCGAGCCGCTGAAGATCCACAAGGTATTGCCCGACAGTGTGTGCATCGTGCAGGTGCTCGGCGGCCAGTGGCAGCATCGGGTCGACGGTGTGCTCAATGAATACACCACGGGCGCAGTCCATGTGCTGGGCCTGAGTGAGAGCATGGAAACCGTCGATCAACTGCCCGCCGGCAGTCATGCGCGCATGGCCGGGCTACGCATCGCAGGCGATTATTTGCGCGAGCTGGCCGAAGAAGACTCGGCGCTCCAGCCGTTACTCAGCCTGCTCAATGACGGCGTTCAGTTTTCGGGACTGCACGGCTGCCCGGCACTGGGGCGTTTGCTGGAGCGGATATATCACTCTCCATACCAAGGCGCCTTGGAGCGCCTTAATCAGGAAAGCCTGAGCCTGGCAGCGCTGGTGGAGCTGGCGGCCCATCTCGCCCCTCAACCTGCCAGGCCAATACCTGCGGTACGCGGTCATTCAGACCTGGCCCATGAAGCGCGGTTTCAACTGGATGCCAACCTGATCGACCCTCCCGGCACTCAAGCGCTGGCCCGTAGCCTGGGTGTGGGGGAAACCACGCTGCGCCGGGCGTTCAGTCAAATCTACGGCCAGTCGATGCTGGATTATGTGCGCCAGCAACGCATGGAGCTTGCGCGCAATCTGCTTCGTCAGCGCAAGTGGCAGGTGGCGCAGATCGCCTACCGCCTGGGCTATGCCAATCCCGCTAACTTCAACCATGCCTACAAGGCCTACTTTGGTCACCCGCCAGGTGCCGAACGCTAGAGAGCAAAGCCATGAATAAACCCCTTCCGGCCATTAGCTATCCCAACTCCCGCCCCAAAAACGGCGCAGTCCGGCTCCCCTTACTCTTCGCCACCTTCTGCGGCGTCCCGCTCACCACCACCTTCCCGCCTCTGTCCCCAGCCCCCGGCCCGATATCAATCACCCAATCACTCTGCGCCACCACGCGCATTTCATGCTCCACCACAATCACCGTGTGCCCCGCCTCCACCAGATGATTCAACTGGCTCAACAACCGATCCACATCCCGCGGATGCAGCCCGGTCGTCGGTTCATCCAGCACATACAACGTCGCGCCCCGGGCATTGCGTTGCAGCTCGGTCGCCAGCTTGATGCGCTGCGCCTCCCCGCCTGACAACTCGGTCGCCGGCTGGCCAAGGCGCAAATAACCCAAGCCAATATCCCGCAGCACTTGCAGCGAGCGCAGCACACCCGGCTCTTCGGCAAATACCTCTACCGCCTGTTCAACCGTCAGCCCCAGCACCTGGGCGATGGTCAGCCCTTCCCACTTGATTGCTAACGTTTCCGGGTTGTACCGCGCCCCGTGGCACGTCGGGCATGGCGCGTACACGCTGGGCATGAACAGCAATTCAACGCTGACAAACCCCTCGCCTTCGCAGTTCGGGCAGCGGCCTTTGGCGACGTTGAAAGAAAATTGCCCGGCGTCGAAATGGCGCTTTTTCGCCGCGGGTGTGGCGGCGAACAGTTTGCGTACGTTGTCGAACAGGCCGGTGTAGGTCGCGAGGTTGGAGCGCGGTGTGCGGCCAATGGGTTTCTGGTCCACCTGGACCAGGCGGCGGATGTGTTCCAGCCCGCCGCTGATACGGCCGCCGCTGGTTTGCGGGGCGTCGTCTTCGAGGCTGGGTTCGTCTTCGGTTTCCACCACGCGGCCCAGGCCTGCGCCTACCAGTTCCAACAGCGCCTGGCTGACGAGGCTGGATTTGCCCGAGCCGGAAATGCCGGTGACGGCGGTGAAGCAGCCCAGGGGAAAGTCCACGCTGAGGTCGTTGAGGTTGTTGCGCGTGACGCCTTCCAGGCTCAGCCAGCCGGTGGGTTGGCGCGGTGGTTGGCTGACGGGGCGCTTTTCGGCGAACAGGTATTCGCGGGTTTGCGAGGCTTCAATCTGTGCGAGGCCGGCGGGTGGGCCGCTGTACAGGACTTGGCCGCCGTGTTCACCGGCAGCCGGGCCGACGTCGATCAGCCAGTCGGCGCGGCGCATGGTTTCCAGGTCGTGTTCCACCACGAACAGTGAGTTGCCGGCGGCCTTCAGGCGGTCGAGGGCGGCGAACAGGGCTTCGCCATCGGCAGGGTGCAGGCCGGCGGAGGGTTCGTCGAGTACGTAGATCACGCCGAACAACTGCGAACCCAGTTGGGTGGCCAGGCGCAGGCGTTGCAGTTCGCCGGAGGACAGGGTCGGTGTGCTGCGTTCCAGGGCCAGGTAGCCCAGGCCGAGGTCGGTCAGGGTGCTGACGCGTTCGAGCAGGTCCTGGGCGATGCGTTGGGCGGCCAGGCGTTTTTCCACGGAGAGCTTTTTATCGCCCTGCCCTTCAGCCACCGGGCGCAGCAGTTCGGCAAGTTGCAGCAAGGACATTTGCGACAGCTCGCCAATGTCCACGCCGGCAAATTTCACCGACAGCGCGGCCTTGTTCAGGCGTTTGCCTTCGCACAGCGGGCATGGGCTGCCTTGCATGAACTGCGACACGCGCTTTTTCATCAGGGCGCTTTGGGAGTGGGTGAAGGTGTGCAGGATGTAGCGGCGGGCGCCGGTGAAGGTGCCCTGGTAGCTGGGCTCAAGTTTGCGTTTGAGGGCGTCGCGGGTTTGGGCCGGTGTGAAGCCGGCGTACACCGGTACGGTGGGGGTTTCTTCGGTGAAGAGGATCCAGTCGCGCTGCTTTTTTGGCAGGTCGCGCCACGGGATGTCAACGTCGTAGCCCAGGGTGACGAGGATGTCGCGCTGGTTCTGGCCTTGCCATGCCAGTGGCCAGGACGCCACGGCGCGTTGGCGGATGGTGAGGGAAGGATCGGGCACCATCAGGGCTTCGGTCACTTCGTACACGCGGCCCAGGCCGTGGCATTGCGGGCAGGCGCCCTGGGGCAGGTTGGGGGAAAAGTCTTCGGCGTACAGCATCGGTTGCCCCGCCGGGTAACTGCCGGCGCGGGAGTAGAGCATGCGGATCAGGCTGGACAAGGTGGTGACGCTGCCCACTGATGAACGTGTGCTGGGTGTACCGCGCTGTTGTTGCAGGGCCACGGCGGGCGGCAGGCCTTCGATGGCGTCGACGTCCGGTACGCCGACCTGGTCGATCAGGCGGCGGGCGTAGGGCGCCACGGATTCGAAGTAGCGGCGCTGGGCTTCGGCGTAGACGGTGGAGAATGCCAGCGAGGACTTGCCGGAGCCTGACACGCCGGTGAACACCACCAGGGCGTCGCGGGGGATGTCCACGTCGACGTTGCGCAGGTTGTGTTCCCGTGCACCCCGCACCCGCACGAAGCCAGGGCGTTGGGAGGTGAGTGAGGTGTCTGGTGGCAGGTTGCGCTGGGAAGTCATGGGTAACCTTATCGGTGTGTTCAAGGCAGTGAAGATCAACTGTGGGAGCCGGGCTTGCCCACGATGACGGTGTGCCAGTTACCGGATGGGGTGCCTGACACTCCGCCATCGCGGGCAAGCCCGGCTCCCACAGTGGCTTGGTGTTACTGGCTGGATCTTCATTCGTCACATCATTCGGGAGGTCAGTACCGAGCGCACCCGTTGCGCCAAGTCATCCGGGCCATAGGGTTTGCTCAGCAGGTGAATGTCGTTGCCCAGCAGGTGGTTGCTGGAAAGAATGTCGCGGGTATGTCCGGAGGTAAACAGCACCGCTATCGCCGGCACTTGCCTGCGCGCCCACTCGGCCAGGTCGGTGCTTTTGACCCGGCCCGGCATCACCACGTCGGTGAAGATCAGGTCCGGTTGCAGGCCGGCCTGGAGCATCAGCATGGCCCGGTCGCCGTCTTCGGCGGTGAGCACGGTGTAGCCGGATTGTTCGAGCAATTCCACCGCGGCCGCGCGTACGCCTTCGTTGTCCTCAACCACCAGGATGGTCTCATGGCCGCCGGTGGGTTGTGTGAGCTCGACGGGCGCATCGTGGTTTTCCGGCTCTCCCAAATTGCGCGGGAAATACATTTGCACCACGGTGCCGCTGCCCTCCACGCTCTCGACCTCAACATGCCCGCCACTTTGGCGCACGAACCCGAACACCATGCTCAGGCCCAGGCCGGTACCGTGGCCATTCGGCTTGGTGGTGAAAAACGGTTCGAAGGCCCGTGCCAGGATCGTCGCTGACATGCCGGCGCCGCTGTCGGCGACGGCCAGGCGCACGTATTCACCGGGGTTGATGCTTTTACCGGCGCAATCCGGAGGGTTGAGAATGATGTTTTCGCCGGTGATCCGAATCACCCCCTCGCCTTTCATGGCATCCCGGGCGTTGATCGCCAGGTTGAGCAGTGCGTTTTCCAGTTGGTTGCGGTCGACGTTAATGCACCACGGATCCTGGGGCAGTTGCACATCAATGTGGATGGTTTCTCCCAACGCCCGCTGCAGCAGCTCGCCCAGGCCTTCATAGATGCGCAGCGGGTTGTACACCGCAGGTGACAGCGGCTGGCGACGGGCGAAGGCCAGCAGTTGCGAGGTCAGTTTGGCCCCACGTTCCACTGCCGCGATGGCGGCGCTGACGCGGCGCTGCACCTGGGGGTTGTCCGGTTCATGCCGGGCCAGCAGGTGCAGGTTGCCGGCGACCACTTGCAGCAGGTTATTGAAGTCGTGGGCCACGCCGCCGGTCAGGCCGCCAATGGCTTCCAGCTTCTGTGATTGGCGCAACTGTTCTTCGGCGGCGGAACGGGCTTGCACCTCCGCGGCCACGCGCTGCTCCAGGTTGTGGGTGAGTTCCTGGCGCAGGCGCTCGGAGATCATATGTTCGGTGGTCTCCACCACAATCGCCAGGACCCCGGCCGGTCGTTGGTCGTCACCGGCCACGGGGCTGTAATACAGGTCCATCCAGACTTCTTCCGGGCGGCCGTCGCGCAACAGTTCCAGGGGCAGGTTGCGGTAGGACAAGGTGCCGCCAGCCAGGCAGGTGTCGACCACATTGCGGTTGAAGTCGGCGACTTCCGGCCAGCCCAGTTCCACCGGCGCACCCAGCAGATAAGGGTGGCGACCGCCGGCAAATACCGAATAGCTGTCGTTGTAGATCATGTAACCGGCGTGCCCCCACAGCATCACCATGGGCATGGGCGATGCCAGCATCATCTGCACGGCGCTGGTCAGGCTGGAGGGCCAGGCATTCATCGGGCCGAGGTCGGTGGTGGACCAATCGAAAGCACGAATCCTCTGGGCCATTTCCCCAGCCCAACCCTCACAGCCGTGGGTATTGGATAAAAACTGCATCGGTCGGCTCTGCAAAAGATAAAAGGTGGGCGGCGATGAAAACTTTGAGCCCGGCAGTGGCGGTTGGTTTCATCGCATATTGCTTATGCCGGCAGGAAGGAGCAAGGGCCGGCTCAGCGAAAGTCCCGGCTGCGCACACTGATGCCCGACAGCAACGGGGTCAGGTCGGTCAAGCGCCCGGCGATCAGGTGCCGAACCTCGCCCACCGCCTCCCAGCGGCCATCCACCTTGAGCAACCGCGAGCCCACCAGCGCCTGGCGTTGGCGCTCGGCCAAATCGCGCCAGACCACCACATTGATATTGCCGAACTCATCTTCCAGGGTAACGAAGGTAACGCCGCTGGCCGTGCCAGGACGTTGTCGACCGGTGACCAGGCCGGCGACGCTGACGTTGCGGCCATGCTCAACCTGCAGCAATTCCCTGGAACTGCGGCAACGCCGCGCGCGCAGTTCATCGCGCAACAGCGCCAACGGGTGTGGGCCCAGGGTGGTGCCGACGCTGGCGTAGTCGGCATACAAATCTTCGCCGACTGTCGGTTGCGGCAGCTCCACCACCGCCTCTTCCGGGCTGGCGATACCGGCAAACAGGCCCAGTTGTTTCTGCACCCCGGCCACCTCCCAACGCGCCCGGTGCCGATGCCCGGCCAGGCCGCGCAAGGCACCGGCATCCGCCAGCAGTTCCTGGGCGCGAGTGTCCAATTGGGCACGCTCGCCCAAGTCGGCAATATCAAAAAACGCCCGGGCCTGGCGCGCCGTTTCGATACGCCGGCCGTCCTCTTCGCGAAACCCGGAGATCATGCGCAAGCCCATGCGAATCGCCGGTTGCTGGCCTTCGATCGGCTCAAGGCTGCAATCCCAGTCACTGGCCTGCACATCCACCGGGCGGATCTGCAAATGATGGCGACGGGCGTCCTGCAGGATCTGGTCGGGGCTGTAGAAACCCATGGGCCAGCTGTTGATCAGGGCGCAGGCGAACGCTGCCGGTTCATGGCATTTGAGCCAGCAACTGGCATAGGTCAGCAAGGCGAAACTGGCGGCGTGGGACTCGGGAAAACCGTAGCTGCCAAAGCCCTTGATCTGCTCGAAGATCTGCGCGGCGAAGGCTTCGCTGTAGCCGTTTCTCAGCATGCCGGTGCGCAGGCGTTGCTGATGGGGTTCGAGGCCGCCGTGGCGTTTCCAGGCGGCCATGGAACGGCGCAGTTGGTCGGCTTCGCCGGGTGTGTAATCGGCGGCGACCATAGCGATCTGCATGACCTGTTCCTGGAACAGCGGGATGCCCAGGGTGCGTTCCAGTACGGACTTGAGTTCCGGCGACGGGTAGGTGGTTTCTTCCTCCTTGTTCCGCCGCCGCAGGTACGGATGCACCATGCCACCCTGGATGGGCCCCGGCCGCACGATGGCGACCTCAATGACCAGGTCGTAGAATTTTTCCGGTCGCAGGCGGGGCAACATCGACATCTGCGCCCGCGACTCAATCTGGAACACGCCGATAGTGTCGGCCTTGCTGATCATCGCGTAGGTTGCCGCATCTTCCTTGGGCACCGAAGCCAGGCTCAGGTCCCGGTTGCGATGGCGGCGCAGCAGGTCGAAGCAGCGGCGAATCGCACTGAGCATGCCCAGCGCGAGGATGTCCACCTTGAGCAGGCCCACGGCGTCGAGGTCGTCCTTGTCCCACTGGATGATGGTGCGCTCGGCCATGGCGGCATTTTCCACCGGCACCAGGGTG
The DNA here is from genome assembly GCF_044742865.1 of Pseudomonas sp. NPDC087814. Lineage (NCBI taxonomy): Bacteria > Pseudomonadati > Pseudomonadota > Gammaproteobacteria > Pseudomonadales > Pseudomonadaceae > Pseudomonas > Pseudomonas sp. NPDC087814. The sequence continues at coordinate 124,301 of NZ_JBIUVK010000012.1, forward strand.
TCCAGCGGGTGTTCGGAAATCACGAAACCGCCGGGGTGCTGGGACAGGTGCCGGGGGAAGCCGATCAGTTGTTGGGTCAAGGTCAGCACCCGGCGCAGCACCGGGCTGTCGGGGTCGAAACCACCTTCGCGCAAGCGTTCCAGGGGCGGTGCTTCGTCGCTCCAGCGCCCACAACAGTCGGCCAGGGCGTTGACCTGATCCGGCGGCAACCCGAGGGCCTTGGCCACGTCGCGCACCGCGCCGGCGCCGTGGTAGCTGCTGACCACCGCCGTCAACGCGGCGCGGGTGCGCCCGTAGCGCTGGAAGACGTATTGCAGCACTTCTTCACGGCGTTCGTGCTCGAAGTCCACGTCGATGTCCGGCGGCTCGTTGCGTTCGCGGGACAGGAAGCGCTCGAACAACATGCTCGTCAGGCTCGGGTCGATCTCGGTAATGCCCAGGGCAAAACACACCGCCGAGTTGGCCGCCGAGCCACGGCCCTGGCACAGGATCGAACGGCTGCGGGCGAAGCGCACAATGTCGTGTACGGTGAGGAAATAGCTTTCGTAGCCGAGGTCGCTGATCAGTTCCAGTTCGTTATTGATCTGCTGGAGGGTCTTGGCGTCGACCCCTTTCGGCCAACGCTGGGCGATGCCTTGCTCGGTCAAGCTGCGTAACCAGGATTTTGCATCCTGGCCTTCAGGTACCAACTCCCTGGGGTATTGATAGCGCAATTGGCCGAGGTCAAAGGTGCAACGCCGGGCAATGTTCAGGGACTCTTCCAGCAAGTGCGCCGGGTACAGCGCGGCCAATGCATCGAGGCTGCGCAAGTGCCGTTCACCATTGGGATGCAGGCGCGCGCCGGCTTCGGCCACCGGGACGTGGTGACGGATTGCGGTCATGGTGTCTTGCAACGCACGGCGACCGCGCACATGCATATGCACATCGCCGCAGGCCACCGCCGGCAGGTGCAGGCTGGCGGCCAGGTTCAGGCGTTGCTCAAGGTGACGGGCATCGTTCTGGCCGCAATGCAGTTCCACCGCCAGCCACAGGCGATCGGTGAAGGTGCTGCGCAGCCATTGGATATGGGCCTGGGTATCGGTGTCTTCGACCATCCATAACGCGAGCAAGCCGTGTACCGCGGTGAAGTCTTCCTGCAGCAAGCGGTAGTGACCTTTTTCCGCACGGCGACGGGCGATGGTGATCAGCCGGCACAGGTGTTGATAGCCTTCCAGGTTCTCCACCAGCAGCACCAGCTTGGGGCCGTTTTCCAGGCGCATCTCGCTGCCGATAATCAGCGGCAACCCGACTTCCTTGGCCGCCTGCCAGGCACGGACGATGCCCGACAAGGTGCATTCATCGGTGATGGCCAGCGCCTCGTAACCCTGCTGCCTGGCCCGTTCAAACAGCTCGCGGGCACTGGAGGCGCCCCGCTGGAAACTGAAGTTGGACAGGCAGTGCAGCTCCGCGTACTTCATGCAAACCAGCCTTGCAGCCACAGCGTGCCGCTTTCGCCCACGGTGCGGTAAGCCCAGCCCTGCTGGCCGGCGCGGGTGCGCACCAGGTAGTAATCGCGGCGCACATCGGCACCATCCCACCAGCCGGACTCGATGCGTTCCGGGCCCATCAGGATGTGTAGACCTTGCTCGGCCAGAGGCGTCGGTTCATGCAGCAACCAGCCCGGGCGTTGCACGTTATTTGAGGGGGTGCACGGGCGAGTGTCAGCACCGGCTTGCCAGGCGCATTCGGGGCGGTGGTCGGCGTGAAAGCGCAGGCCTTGCACCGCTTCGTCCCCCAGCCGCGCCCGCAGGCGTTCGCGCAGTTGTTCCCACGGCAGGGTTTGTTGCGGGCGCTCGTCGAACAGGTCCTGGCGCTGGGGCACAAACACCGGCAGGTCCTCGGCCACCAGGCGAAAGCCGCGCACCGGCGAGGTGACTTGCACTTGCTCCAGGCGCCCACGGGCCAGTTCGAACAGCATCGCTGCGTCACGCTCGGCGCTGAGCAGGCCGACCTTGATCACGCTGTCGGGCTCGGCCGCGTGCTCCAGGTGCAGGTCAAAACGCTGCACGCCACTGTCGCGACCACACAGGAACGCCGACAGATCGCCAGTCAAACGGCGCAAGGGAAACAGCAAGGCCTGGTGGGACAACACATCAAAATTCAGCTCGATGCGCACATCAAACCGGTCCGGCGGCTGGTAGAACGCCAGCGCCAGGGGCCGTTGGCCGCACAGTGCATCGAGGTGCTTGAGCAGCGCAGCGTCGAAGCGCCGGGCCAGGGTATGCCGAGGCAACGCCTGCACCTGGGCCAGGGTGCGCAAGCCCATGCGCGACAATGCGGTGGCGGCTTGCGGGTCGAGGCCGGCGCGGTCGATGGGGATCGGTGCCAGGGCGTGTTGCAGGTATTGCTCATCGGCCACGGCCAGGCCGTCGTAGGCATTCGCCAATATCCGCGCCGCCGCCGGGTTCGGCGCGGCGACGATGCGATGACGAAACCCCAGTTCGGTCAGCTCCTTGCGCAAGCGTGCTTCGAGCAACGGCCAGGGCCCGAACAGGCCCAGGCTCGACTCGATCTCGAACAGCAACGCCCGTGGGTAGAACACGCTGACCTGGGAGCTGAAACGGTAGGCCCAGGCGGCGAGAAACTGCTGCCAGTATTCGATCTGCGCCGGGTCGTATTCGGCGCAGGCGAACGCCTTGGTCAAGGCATGGGCCGCCGTCAGCGACTGGCCGGGGCGCAGGCCGAGTTTGCGCGCGGCGTCATTGACGGTTTGCAGCACCCGCCGCTGCGGCGTGCCGGCCAGCAGGGCCAACGGCTGGTCCGGTTCGGGGCGCGAACGCAGCACCCCGTCCAGCGCCAATTGCGGGAACACAATACACACCCAGCGCATGCCAACCTCAGTGCCCAAGCGCAATGGGCGCGGGATGGGCCAGGCCACCCCGGCACTTGAGCACCCGCACCTGCGCCGGGCTGGCCTCAACCGCCAGGCGCAACGCGGCCGGTGACGGGTTGATGGCCTCGCTCAAGGAGCGCCAGGCGAAGGCCAGGGTCTGGCCGGTTTCCGCCGCCACCTGCAAGCGGCGCAAGGCGCGGTCATCGGCCTTGCGCGGCCAGCACAGCACCGCGCCACAGCTGCCGGAACGCAGGCATTGCTCCACTGCCCACAAGGCATCGCGTTCATCGGCCTGGATCACTGACAGCTGGCGCACATCCACCCCGGCGTTTTGCCAGGCGTGGGGGTACGGCGTGTAGGGCGGCGCCACCAGCACGATGCGCTCACCGGCCGCCGCCAACCGTGCCAGGGTCGGCCACACCAGCTGCAACTCGCCCACGCCCTCCTTCGCCATCAGGATTTCGCTCAACGCCGCTTCCGGCCAGCCACCGCTGGGCAGCACCGCATCCAGGGCCGCAAGCCCGGTGGGATGGACGCTGGCCGGCGGCGCGGCGGGCCGGCCTTTCCAGACCCGGCCGCCATTGAACAGCGAGTCCAGTGCAACGACGGCGCCCATCAGCCTTGCCTCACCAGGCCGCAGAACACCCCTTCGATGGCCAGGTCCTGATCGGGCCGCACCACGATGGGTTGATAGGCGGGGTTGCGCGGCAGCAGGCGCACGCGCTCGCCCACGTGTTCGAAACGTTTGATGGTGACTTCACCGTCCAGGCGTGCCACCACGATCTGCCCGTTCAAGGCCTCGGCACTGCGGCGTACGCCTACCAGGTCGCCATCGAGGATGCCGTCTTCGATCATCGAGTCGCCCTGCACCCGCAGCAGGTAATCCGGGGTTTTCGCGAACATGCCCGGGTCGAGCAATAGACGGTTGTGCACTTCGGCATCGGCGCCAATGGGCAAACCGGCGGCCACCCGGCCGAGCACCGGAATATCCAGCAGCTCCGGCCGCGCCGGTTGATTGAGCAGGCGGATGCCGCGCGCCTGGTTGGGGTTGACCTCGATAAAGCCGCCCTCGGTCAGCGCCAGCACATGCTTGCGCGCCACGCTGCGGGAGGCAAAGCCGAACGCCTCGGCGATCTCGGCGAGGCTGGGGGACTGGCCTTGCTGCGCGATACGGTCGCGGATAAAGGTCAGGATGGCGGTACGGCGGGGCGTTAGATTCTTCATGGAGTACATTTGTACTCCTGTGGGAATTTTCTGGCAATATCCGTCAGTCGCTTCCCTGGCAACCGCCGGAAAAGTACCCGCCAAGTTGACGAACGGTCTTTCGAATGTTCAGATGCCGGCCTGTTTCAGGTGCCTCATGCCGCCGTGCATGGGGTGAAACGGGAAACCGGTGCCGCTCTTTTCGAGCCAGTCCGGTGCTGCCCCCGCAACGGTAGACGCGTGACCCCTTCGACACACCACTGTGGCCTGCGCGCCATGGGAAGGTGAAGGTGTCCATACGCGTGAGCCCGGAGACCGGCCTGGAATTCTGTTTGGCAAAATCCTGCGGTGGGCGGGCATGGGCCGGTATTGGCGTGTGCTCGGTGCCTACTCGTGCGTGCTTTTCGCGAAAGATACTTTTCCGAGAAGACTATGATTCGACCTTACAATACGTCCGTGCCCAGCCTGCTGCTCGGCTGCCTGTTCAGCCCCCTGCTGCTGGCCGACGACCCTCCCCTTGAGCTCAAGCAGCAGATCATTTCCGCACCGTCGGTGGAATCCACTACCGTGGCCGACATGGCCCAGTACGGCAGCAAGGTCGAGATCGTCACCCGCGAACAGATCGAACGCGCCGGCCCCGCCGCCGATGTGTCGCGCGTGATGCAGATGTTCATCCCCGGCCTGTACGTGGCCCCCAAGAACGGTCCGTTCGACTACGGCACCTATTCCCTGCTGGGCGGGCGCAACGATGACACGTTGATCCTGCTGGACGGCGTGCGCCTGAACAACCGCCTGTACGGCGGCCTGTACCTGGACACCCTGCCCGCCAACGCCATCGAGCGCATCGAAGTGCTCAAGGGTGGCCAGAGCCTGCTGTTCGGCACCCAGGCGGTGTCGGGAGTGATCAACATCGTCACCCGCAGCCCGCAAACCCGCGAGGCGTCCGGCGAGGTGAACCTGGGTGCCGACACCTTCGGCGGCACCACCGGCGACGCCCGGGTCGAGAAGATTTTCAATAACGGATTTGGCGACCTCGGCTTGCTGGCCTACGTCAGCCGCAACGCCTCCGAGGGCTACCAGCCGTTTCGCAACCGCGACATGAAAAACGTCAGCGACAAGAAACGCTCCTACGAAGTCACCACCTTCGGCACCAAGGCGATCCAGTCGTTTGGCGATGACACGCGCCTTGAGCTGTTTTACCAGTACGCCGACGCCAACCTCGATTTCGCCCGCCCGGTGGACAACCACAAGACCACCAACGACCGCGTGCAACAGATCGCCACGGCCACCTTCGAGCAAACCCTCAACGAGCGCCTGAGCTACTTCGTCAAAGGCCATATCAACGATTGGGACACGCGCTATACCCGCATCAACAATATCGAAGGCGGCGGCACCCGGGTCATCAACCACAACGACTACTGGGGCTTCACCGACTGGGGCGTGCAGGCCGAAGGCAAGGCCGTGCTGCCCGGCGAGCACGTGCTGGTATTCGGGTCCGATAACCAGTGGTTCAAGGGCCAGGACGATGTATTGATCATCGACGACAACAAGGCCCAGGCCCACGCGCTGTACACCCAACTGCGCCCGACTATCGAAGCCCTGCCGAACTGGCACCCGAGCATCGGCGTACGCCACGAAGCCATGAGCGGCGGCGACAGCGCCACCGTCGGCATGCTCACTTCGCTCTACGACCTCAACGACAACTGGGCCCTGCGCGGCCAATACGGCACTGCCTACAAACTGCCGAATGCCGAGCAACTGTTCGTCAACGAAGACGATGAAAAAGGCAACCGCAACCTCAAGCCGGAGAAGAGCCGCAACGCCGAACTGGGCGTCGACTACAAGGGCAGCCTGCTGGCCCGGGACTTCAGCGCCAGCGTCACGCTGTTCAAACGCAAGATCACCGACCTGATCACCCTGGACGATATCCAGTGGGTCAACGGCCAGGGGCAGATCCAGATGCGTGGTTTCGAGGCCGACGCCAAGCTGCAGCTCAATGAACAATGGAGCGTGCAGGCCGACATGACCCGCAACCTCACCGAGTCCCGTGCGGGTGTCACCATCAACGATATCCCGGGCTTCTTCGCCCGCTCGCGGGTCGGCTATGAATCGGCGGACCGCCTGTGGGGCGCCGGCACCGCCGTGCGTTACATCGGCGATATCGTCAGCTCGAAAAAGGTCGAATACGGCAACTACACCGTGGTGGATGCCGACGCCTATCGCTACCTCGACAACGCCCACCAACACCGCGTGAGCCTGCTGGTAGAGAACCTGTTCGACCGCGACTACGTCACCAGCCGCGCCAGCAACGTCGACAACCTCGGGCGGCCGTTCACCTCCGAAGTACGCTACACGTATCGCTTCTGATGAGTACGCCCGTGGAAACTCATCCGGACTGGTCCCACGTGCCTGACCACGCCCGTCACGTGTTCCTGTGCACCGGCCCGCGCTGTACGCAGCGTGGCGCGTTGCAACTGTGGAAAACCCTGCGCCGCCACCTGCTGCAACACGACTGCATCGAAAAGCCTGGCGGCGTGCTGCTGACACGCACCCACTGCCAGTTCCCGTGCAACCTGGGCCCGATTGTGACGGTGTACCCGGACACGTGCTGGTACGGTGTGCACAGCAACGCAGATGTGCAACGGCTGGTGGAAGTGCACCTGGTGGGCGGCGAAGTCGTCGAGGATTTGCTGATCAAGGAGCGCCCATGAAAGCCTCGTGGTTGCTGTTGGGCGCCCTGCTCTGCCCATCGTTGGCCCTGGCGGACCGTTATCGCAACTGCAACCAGGACTGGACGGCCACCCACTCACCGCCCTCGCGCATCGTGGCCCTCAACCAGCATGCGGCCGACCTGTTATTGGCGCTGGATGTCGGTACGGCATTGGTGGGCGTGGCGTATCTGGATGACAACGGTGTGGCCCACCGACACGGCGAGTATTTCGGCGTGCCGGTGATTGCGTCCAAGTACCCGTCCAGCGAAGTGCTCTATGCGCAGACACCGGATCTGGTGGTCGGTGGATTCGCTACTGCCTTTGGCACTGGTGTCACCTCCCGCACAGGGTTGGCAGGCAACGGAGTTGGGTCGTATTTGCTGGAGTCGGCGTGCGACGGTCATTCGCTGGATTACTTCGGGCATATTCGCAACGACCTGTTTACCCTCGGCGCCCTGGTGCACAAACAGCAACGGGCGCGGGCGTTGAGCGATGCCATGGACGCCGACCTGGCCAGTGCCCAGGCCCTGGTGGGCGAAGGTAAACCGATGTCGGTGTTCTACCTGGACAGTGAGGTCAACGGGCTGGACAGCGAAGGCCGGCGTGGGTTCGTCACCACGTTGGTGGCGGCCGCTGGTGCGCGCAATTTATTCGCCGGGATCAACCAATACCGCGTCACCGTGAGCAGCGAAACCCTGCTGATGAGTGACCCGGATGTGATCTTGCTGGCGGATGCGCTGTGGTCACCGGCCAGCCGCAAACGTCAGTTGCTGACCACCGACCCAGTGCTGTCGCGTTTGCGGGCGGTGCGGGAGAATCGGATGATCGATATTCCGTTTACCCATTTGGTGCCCACCGCGAATAGCGGCCGAGTCGTGTTGGAGTTGGCGAGGCAATTCAAACAACTGGCTGAATAATTCACGAGCGAAGCGCCTGACCAATTTACTCAGTCCATGCCACCGACCAAAGTTGTGAAACGCTGTAGGTTTCCAATGCTGAGCGCTTCGTACTTTTAATCGCCTCCAGCTCCTGGCCTGACAGATCAGGGTGATAGAGCTCGCACTTGGTGGCCGAGATATCACTCATCCCGGCCTCAGTGACTACCGGCTCGACCGCGCCACCATCCACCGGGAAAAGCCGGGCCCCCAAGACGAAAAAAAGGGGCGATCAATGATCGCCCCAAATACAACGAGAGGTCCTTTTCTAAAACTACAAGCTGATCTGCTGGCGCTCCTCATCCGTCAACCGCGCCCGCGCCTGGTCACTCAACGGTCCGGCGCCGAGTACCTGCACCGGGCTGTTGGGGTTGTAGCCCGAGGTCTTCTGCCCGTCCTCCGGCTTGCGCTCAACTGGCTCGCTGCCAAAGCTCAACACTTCCACCGTGACAATCGACGCCCGGCCCTGTTTGGCCGCCGCCTGCTGGCTGCGCGCGGCATCTTCCGCCGCCTGGGACGCCGCCGCACCGGCTGCGCTCGCCGAGGTCATGGCCCCGGTGTTTACCGCCGCCGACACCGGCACCCCGGACGACTTGCCCTGGGTCTGGATGTTGGCGGCGTTTACGACGCGCAACGCGGCAATGTTGATGTTGCCCGAGACCCGAATCCCCGCCTCACCCGCATCGATGGTGCCCAGCGGGGCGATCAGGTCGATGTCTCCGGCCGGCACTTCGGGAATCGGGTTCAAGGTGGCAATCCCCGCCCCGGTGCTCGGCACCGCCGGCGACAGGGTCACGTTGCCCCAGTTGTCGTAGACACGCTTGGGCGGCGTGTACACCACGGTGGTCTTGGATCCGCGACCGGCGTTGATGTCGCCCTCGCCGGACCAGCCCATGATCGAGCCGCCGAAGGTGGTCATGATGCGGCTCTGGCCCAGCAGGATGCTGCCCATGGAATACAGCTGGATATCGCCGGCGCCCTGGGTGATCACACCGGCGGTGGACGGCGGTGCCGCGCCTTCGATGCCGAAGGTCTGCCCACCGCCCGGGGTGAGCATCTGGATCGAGCCGCCGAAATTGGTGTGTACACCCGAGCCGCCGAACAACGTGATATCGCCCTTGTAGGTGATCGGGTTGCCGGCCACGTCCTTGTCCGGGAACAGCGCGGCAATCGCTGCACGCCCCCGTACATAGCTGCCCTGGCGCGCACCGCCCACCGCGTTGTACTCACGGCCGGCGGCCTTGAGTTCGGCGAAGTACACATCACGGGCGAACACCCGTTGCTGTTCAGCGGGCAGTGCGGCGTAAACCGCGCGGGCCTGCTCGCGGGTGCCGACGAAACCGAAGCGCTCGGCGAGCCAGGTGACCAGTTCGTTCTCATAGGTCTTGGCGACCTTGCCGCCCTGGATCGACAGGGCTTCGCCTGGCTGGACGAGGTTGGCCGGGGCCAGGTAGGCCTCGACAAAGCGCCGGTAATCCGGGCCGTTGGGGCCGACGCCAGCTTGCATGACGATGCCTGCGCCAGGGCGGTTGTCGCCCGCGACCACCGGGCCCAGGCTGGTGATGCTGACTTCGCCGCCCTTCGCCGGGTCACGCCCGGACATCAGGATATTGCCGCCCGCCGTCACTTCCAGCAGGCCAGGACCGGCAACCTGGAAGTTGCTGTACAGAATGTCGCGCCCGGCGGAGACGATGGAGATGTCAGTGGGGTTGTTGTGGATGAACAGGTTGCCGGTCGACTGCTCGCTGACCGCACCAGGGGCCGTATTAAAACGGCTGCCACTGCTGACAATGTCTCGCCCCGCCATCATCCAAACCGGCCCGTTGCCCTCGTACCAGGTCTGCCCCGAATGCAAAAACGTGGGGGAAGAATTGAACGTCAGGGTCCGGCCGCTGCTGACCCCCACCAGATCGCCGGTCAAGGCATAGAACCGCGCCGGTTCCGTTGGCGCGTAAGCGGCTGCCGACGCCGTGGCGGAGCCAAAGGCAAACAAAGGACGCGGAATGGAACCCGACGAGCTACCGTTCTCCGACAGATTGTTGCCATCGGCAACCACCTGACCATCAATGGTCCCGACGAACGCCGGCCGCCAAGGTGTGGCCATGATGCTGGGGTCGGCCCCGGAAGGCGTGACAAACATACCGCCCGCATAAATCGAGTCATGGGCCAGGAATTGCAACTGGCTGCTGGCACCGGGGGCGAGCACCAAGGCATTTATCGGACTCGTATCGGCTTGGTACCCCAGGACGGCGCTTCCGTAATAAATACTGCCGCCAGCCGCCGTCGCTCGAACGATCGATGGGTAGACAGTTGCCAGGTCGGACGCTGCGGCGGAGACAGATGGCGTCAAGTTGCCCCCCGCTGACAACAGGTCGATTGCCGTGTGACCGGTCCACAACGAGAACCAACTTTCGCCGGCCCCACTCGCCCCGCCACGGGTAAACGATGAGTTGTTCAGCAGGACGACACGGCCCGGGTCAATCACTTGCTGCAGCACCAGGTCACCCAATGTGGTCAGGTTGAATGTGGCATCCCCCGGCACCAGGGTGATACCCCCCACTGCCCGGCCACGGGTCGCCTGGAACGGATCGAATGCGCGGGTTTCGCCCGGGCTCTGCTCAGAGCTGTTGCTGCCGTAGGTCAGGTCGATCCGGCCCGTGGTCGCACTTTGCAGTTGGACATTGCCCCGGATATTCACCAACTGGCCGTTCTGATCGTTTACATCAACCACGCTGCCAGGGTTCAGGGCGCCACCGATACGCACCCGTAAATCACCACCGCCCGTCAACTGCAGGCTGCCATCACCGGCAACCCGCCCGGTACTGCCGACCGCCAGCACCAGCCCCTGGCTGCGCGGGTTGGCAGAGGCCGACATTGGGTTGCCGTCCATGCGCCGAAGCACACCGGCATCCCCGCCTACCTGTACATCCACGTCACCGCCGCCGAGGGTGCCGAAACCGGTAAACCCGACGAACGCATCAGCCTTGGAGGCGTTGGCGGTATAGCTACCGAAATTGATCCACCAGGCCGTCGGCTGCGCCTGCCCGCCGGTGTTCACCGTGCCGCTGCCCTGGCGCCACAGCCAGTTGGCCACATCGGCGGAGTCGATGCCGTTATCCAGGGGGTTGGGCCGACTTGGGTTGAAGACGCCTCCCAGGATATTCCCCGTCAGGTTGCCCCCCACGTTCACGCTCAAATTCCCCCCTGCCTCCGGGTACCAGGCACGGTACAGGCTGTCAGATGAGCCGTTGACGAACTGTTCAAAATAACTGTTGGTATCGTTCAGCACCGTCTTCGCGCTGTTCAGCGCCTTGGGCTGGTTGTAGGGGTCACCGGCACCGGTTGCAGTGGACGATGTACCGGCGGTGTAGACCCCGTACAGGGAGTCCATGCTCAAGTCGCCGGCGCTGAGCAGTTCGAGGTCGCCCGTACCGGTGCGAATCACACTGAAACGGCTGCTGGAGGGGGTCGCCGCATACTCTTTGCCGCTTTGGGCCTGGCAGTAGGCGGGCGAGCTTGCACAGAACTCATCGATGGACGGGATACCGAACTGGTCCAGGATGCTTTGCTCGATCGGCGTTCCGACGGTGACGATAATCCCGTTGTCCGCCAGGTCCTTGGCGCCGAATTCGGTCCAGACATAGCCAACTTTCACGGCGCAGTACGCCGGATTGCCCCCACAGAAATCATCAATCGAACCCAGCCCGAAATCATCGAGGATCTTTTGGTCGATCGGGTCGCCTTCCTTGACCACCACCCCATTGGCCGCAAAGTCCTCCACCGCGAAGGCGGTCCAGGTCAACTTGCCCTTGGCGGGCATCTCCTTGGCAAACATGCCGTAGTGGCTGTCAGCCAAACGCAGGTCTCCGCTGCGCGGATGGGCTTGCAGGATGCGGCTGTCGGCCGCCTCGGTGTCAGCACCTGCAACCAACCGCAGCGACCAGGATTGCGAACCTTCGGCCAGCATCGGCGAGAGGGCCCACAGCTTGCCCTGGCGCCCCGCCACTTCCGGGCGCAACGCCACCGACTCAGCCCCGCCCGGCAACTTGACGTTGGTGCCGGAAGGAATCAACGCGCCGCGCGGCAGCGGTATGTCGCCATTGAGGGTCACGTGGTTTTGCGTCGGGTTAAGCGCCTCGTAGTTCGTCGGCAACGGCACCCCTTTGGGCCAGGTCAGCGCCCCGAGCCGGGTGTCCTGGGTCAGCAGGCTGCCGGCGTCCAGCTGTGAGCCGGCCGCCAGGGTGTGTGCCTGGCTCAATAACGTGCCTGCGGCAAACAGCACATTGCCCGCGCTGTCGAACACCGCTGCGGCCAATACCGTACCGGCAGGCAGCGTCAGGTCCTGGTTCAGCGTCGCCCGGGTCGGCAAGCGCGTACCGGCGGCCGCGCCCACGGCCTTGATCGGCAGGTCGTAGTTGAGCACGGTGCCCGCCGGGAAGGTCGTGCCGTCCGCCAGGGTGATGCCGTTACCCGGCACGATGATCGTGCCCCCGGTAAAGTCGATACCCGGCAACAACACCCAGCCCTTGTCATCGACGGTCTGTGGTGGCGGTGCAAAACCGTCGTTGATGCTGCCGTAAATATTCAGGTCGCCACCGGCGCGCAGGGTCAGGCTGCCCGACTCACCGGAGCCATACACCGAGGTTTTCTGGCTGTTGGGGTTGAGGCTGGCGTAACGGTAGCCGGACAGGTCCAGATCGCCCTGCACCACCAGGTCACCGTCCGCGGTCTTGCTGACGATTTCCACGCCCGGGCGCAGGTGGAAGGCATCGGCGTAGGTTGCATTGTTAAGCCCGGCGAGTTTGTTTTGCAGCAGGTTCTGGTTGAGCAATGCACCGTTGATAAAGGCCGTGCTCAGCACATGCTTGCCATCCAGGTAGGCCTGGTCGATCTGTTGGTAAGGCCGCCCGCTGGCCGTCGGATCGGTGACCAGTGGCGCATCGTCGTAACTGATCATGCCGTTGAGGGTGATCGAGCGCACGCCCTGGATCGTCAGGCGGCCATGGGCATCGATGTTGATGTCGTTGCTGGTGCCATCGACGTTGATCAGCCGTGGTGCATTCAGTTCCAGGGTGCCGCGGTTGCGCCCGTCATTGCCCTGGACCGCCTCGGTGCCGTGGCGCAGGTCGATGCGTGCGCCATCGGCCAGGGTCAGTTGACCGGTGCCGGAGCCGAGCACCACCATGGCCCGGTTGGGCGAGTCGATGATCTTGCCGTAGCTGTCCACCCGCAGCTTGCTGCCATGGGCGTCGAGTACCGCGCCGCCGTCCAGCGTCAGGCCATGCTTGCCGGCCAGGTTGATGCTGCCGACGCGCTCGCCACTGGCGTCCACCAGGCCGGTGACCCGCAGGCTGCCATTGTCCACGGAGACGTTGACGGTGCCGGCCTTGAGGCCATTGCCGATGGTCAAGTCGCCCTGCTTGAGTTGGAAGCTGCGTGTGCCGAACACCTGGCCTTGATTCAGGCGCTGGTTGAGGTCGGCGAACTGCTGGTCCAGTGAACCGCTGCTGCCCAGGCGCTGGGCCTGGATTTCCACGGTACCGGCCTCATAAGGCATCGTGGTCCCGCCCGCATCGTAATAGCCACTGCTGCCGGCGAGGATCGTGCCTTGCAGGTCGACGATACCGCCCGCCGCGTCCACCGCAACCGCCCGCAGTTTGCCGGCCTGGTTGTTTTTGGCCGAGAGGTCGATGGTCGAGCCGGCAGCCTGCAGTATGTTGCCGCTGCGGCTGTCCAGCAGCACAGTGCCGCCCGCGCCGTATTGGCTCACATCGTTGAACACAGTGGCGCCACCGGCCACGTCGATCAACGCCGCATCCGTCAGCACCACATCACCCCGGGCGCCCAGGCTGACTTTGCCGCTGGGCAGCACTACCGCCGTGGCCAGGCGAATGCTGTCGCCTTGCAGGGACAGTTCGGCGCCCTGGCCGTCGGCCTTGCCACGCGCCCCCACGGACGCTGCAATATCAATCGCCCCACCTGCGGTCATGCGGTTCACCGAACCGGCTTCGCCGGTCATCAGCGGGGTGAGGATATTCAGGTCGCCGCCGCTGTACTGGAAGCCCTTCACCGGGTCATAGGCGCCCTGGCTCTGATACACCGAGAGGCTGCCCTTGTGGTTGGCGGTAATGCGCTCGCTGGCATTGAGGTTCACGCTGGCAAAGCCCAAAGCCAGGCGATCGAAACTGCTCACGGTGTTGGTCTGGGCAAAGGCGCCGTAGCCGAACTCAATACGCTCGGCGTTGATATCCAGGCGCCCGCTGCCAGTGCCCGCCCCGCCGGCGATCACCGAGCCCGGTGGGGTGGTCGCGCCCTGCCAGATCAGGTTGGCGGTATGAATGTTGGCCACGTCGCCAGCGCCACCGGCACCGTAGATCGCCGGAGTGGAGAGCATCAGGTTGCTCAGCCGCGACTTACCCGTCAGTGGGTCATAGGTGTCCAGGGAGGTACTGCCGTAGAAGTTGAAACTGTCCCGCGCCGAGAGCTGCAGGGTTTCCAGGGCCGGCGCACCGAACTGTGAATCACCTTTGAGCAGGCGATCAAGAAGCGCCTGGGTGAGTGTCAGGCCGGCCGGCAACTGATTGGCCACAGCGGCAGCGGCCAGGGCTTGGGCGCTGCCGAGGTTAATGGTGTTGACCCCCAGGTTGAGGTGACGGGTGCCGTAGCGCACCTGGTCGCCCAACTGGAAGGTATTGTTGGTCAACGCCACGATGCTGCCTTCGGAGTACAGCCCGGTTTGCCCGCTGCACAGGCCCGTGTCACACACACCGATGCTGATCCCGCCGCTGGGCACCGTCGTATTGAATGCAATGACATTGAGCAAGCCGTTGGACGCCGCCAGCATATTGGTGACTTTGTAGATAAAACCGTCACGAGCGTCGTAGCTGGCTTTGCCACGGCCGATGGTGTTGATGGATGCGCCCTGCTCCAGGACGATCGCGTTGGTGTCACTCAACAAAAAGACTTCCGGCGCTGCGAGCGTCACACCTTCCCGAAGCGTGACGGTGCTGTTGGCCCGACTCGTACCGCCAGCCAGGACGATGTAATTCCCGGACTGGCCATACGTAACTGCCGTCATCCCCCCCACCATCAAACGCGAGGCTCCCAAGGCGTTGAGGCTCTCATCGTTGAAGGTAATGCCGGAAAAACCGCTGGTTGCGGAACTGCCCGCCGCGACGACTTCAATACCCAGCTTGCCTGGATCAATCACCGCCACCGCGCCGCCATAGCCACCCGCCGCGGCCTCAAAACGGCCTATGCCCTGGAACGAAAACGCATCAGCGCCGCCCCCTGGCCGCAAGGCCAGTTTCAGGGTCTTGGCGTCGACGGCGAGCATCGGGCGTGGCACACCCTGTTTCGCAGCGTCGGCCATGGCGAACTGGGCGTAGCTGGTTTCGTTGTATTGGGAATAGCGACGCAAGGTATCGGCCGAGGTCAAAATCAACTGGCTGGCAACGCTGTTGCCGATCCCGGTGTTGGCGATGGACAAGCGCCCGGCGGTGGACCAGGAGCCATTGCGCATCCGCTGGGTGGCGGCATCACTGCCGAGCCCGGCCAGGCCGTTGATCTCGACGCGGAAAGCGCCGGGCATCAAGGCGTAGGTGGACGGCATCAGAGTATAAGTGCCCGCCGGCAGCCCCGGCACTCCGGCGCCGATGGTGACCTGCTGGCCCACCAACGGATCGACTGCGCCCTTCTCCGGTGCCACCGGCGCCGAGCCAGGCTGCACCCCGGGCACGATGGCGTAAATCGGGTTGGTGCCCAGGCCCGGCAACACAAAACCGCCATTGGCACCAAACTGCACCAGTGGGCTGTAGCGCGCATCCGTAGAGCCTCCGCGCCCGGAAACGAAACCGGCCCCCAGCAATTCGCCGCCGCCCGACAGGTCCAGGGTAGCCTCAGGCTGCACCTGCACCGACTGGCCGCCGAGAATCACCCCGACGCTGAGTTCCGCGTCCTGGTTGACCAGCCCGCCCTGGCCGACAAACGTCACGGTCTTGCCGTTGTACTTATAGACCTGCCCGTCCAGGGTGCCGCCATACGGCAGCACCAGGCCCCTGCCGCTCACCGACGTCACGCTGCCCGGCAGCAATTGCACCTGGCTGCTGCCCATGCTGCCGATATCGATCAACCCCAGGGGCGCCCGCACCACACCGCCCTGCCGCACCGTCGCGGCGCCCAGTTGCAGGCGCCCGAATGCCGAGTAAGGCACCGCGGCATCCGTGTTGCCGGTACGGCCAATGGTCAGGGTGCGCAGCGGGTCGAACGTGATGTTGAGACTGTTGAATTCGCTCAGGTAGCCGGCAATGACCCGCGCACCGACCTCCGTGGCCGGATACAACTGCGCCGCCCGCAAGGTCATATCGCCCTGGGTCAATAACTGGGTGCTGACCCTCAAGGCCACGCCGTCCGGGTTCGCACCCGCCAGGAAGCGCAGATCGCCCTGGCTGGTCAGGTTGACCTGATCAAAGCCGCGACGCTCAAGGCCGACCAGGCTGTCGTCGGCCTGGCGCAGTTTGCCCTTGCTGCCAAACAACACGCTGCCGCGCACATCGATCAAGCTGCCGCTGGCATTGAACTGCGCCTCGGTGGCGCGCAGCGAGGGTAACGGCAACACCGACACCGGGTTCACGTAGAACTCCCGGGCCGGCGAATCCATGCCGGACAGCAGCAGAGACGGTGCCGACAGATTCACCCGGGCATTGGCTGCCGCGCCCTCACTGAGGTTGAAGGCACCGCTATACAGGCGCAGGCTCTGGCCCATGTTCAAGGACACATCGCCGTCGAAACTCAACAGGCCGTTGCTCATCAATGCCAGGTTGTCGAAGCCGCCCGCACTGACCTGGTCGACGCCCAGGCGAGCGTGGCCGTATTCCAGGCTGTCGGCCGCGTCGGCGGCGGTGCCGGCGAGCGTGTGGGCCTGATGGGTCTGGCCGAGCACCAATTCACGCACCTTCAGCACGCGATCCGTGACACTGCTCTTGGTGTAATACGGGCTGTCCAGCGCTACGTTCAGGCTGCCGCCCGCTGCGCCGGCACCGCCGGCCCGGGCTACCAGACTGCCGTCGAGGTACAAGCCATTGTTGGACGCCAGGCTGATGCTGCCGCCATTGCTGGCCACCCGGGTTGCGCCCTGCCCCGGAACATCCAACACCGCTTGCGTGCCCGACGCGTCCAGCCGGGCGCCCTCGCGTACCACCACAAACAGGTCGCTGGCAGTGACCGTGCCGGTGCTCAGGTTGATCTCGCCACCGATACTGATCTTGCCGCCGTCACGGACCAAACCGTATTGGCTCCCGCGATTGTCCACGGCAGTCGCGGCCCGGGCGGCGACATCGATCAGTGCGTTTTCACCCAGCCAGATGGAGCGGCCGTGGCCAACCGCGTTGGCCGGCTCGAACGCACGCGTGGTCAGGCCGTTCAGGTTGACGCTGCCACCCCAGGCATTGAGCGTGCCGTCGACCGTCAGTTGGCCGATGCTGCGCAGGTTGATCGACTGGCCCGGGTCGACGCTGATCACCGCGCCCTTGCCGACCACCAGCGCGGTTGTCGGCAGTTGCTCGGCAGGCGACTCCAGGTGGCCGGCGGAAAGGGTCAGGCTGGCGCCACGGCGTTGGCCGAGTACGCCCTTGCTCGCGTCTTCCTGGTAAAGCGGCGGGGTCCAGCGCTCCATCACGCTGGCCGCAGCGCCGCCGCCCGGCGTCGTGGCGGCCTGCTCCGAGAGCCGGTAGGCCGGCACGTTCACATCCACCTGAGTACCATCGGCGACCAGCAGTCCTTCGTTGCCGGTGATGTCATAGGCCGAAAAACCCTTGTTGAAAAAATCCCCGGCCAACTGCAAGGTCTTGGCATCCGGCGCCTGCGGGCTCTGGCCGATCTGCACCTTGTTGGCCTGCAAGGTCAGGGTGCCGCCTGCGCTGACGCCATAGCCGCGAATCTCGGCGCCCAGGCCCAAAGCCCCCAGTGCGCCCACGGTCACGTCGCCGCCCTTGCCGCCCCGGACTTTGCCATCCAGGCCGATGGTTGCCCCGGACGACGTTTCCACCAGGCTGCCCGCCGCGAGCTTCACGTCGCCGGAGCTGCGCAGCGACACCTTGCCACCGTTGATATACGCCACCCCGTCAGTGGCCGAAGGGTCCAGCGCCAGATTATTCCAGCGCCCGGAACTGTCCAGCTTGACTCCGGCGGCCACATCGAGCCGGCCGATGCCCGGCAGAATCACATCGCCAACGACATTGGAGCGATTGAGGTCGACCTGGTTCAGCAGGTTGCCCGCGTTGATGCTGCCGCCGTGGGCCGTGAGGTTGGCATTGACTGAAACCACGGGGCCGAACAGGGTGATGTCGCCGCCGTCAGCCACCTTGAGTGCGCCATTGACGTCAATCTGCTGCTTTGCGCCGACCTTGATCGCGCCCAATCGGTAGCCATTGAGCTGGTCACTGTCGAGCACCAGTTTGCCCTGGCGTTCGGTCGGCAGCGCAGTGGCCAGGCCCAGGCCGTCGGCGATTTTTTGCGCGCTGCCCTCGATCAGCACCTGGTCGATGGTCGGCGTCAAGGCGTAGCGCAAGGTGCCGGTGGCCTTGTTGTACACCGGCGTGTACTGGCCAATGATCAACTGCGCCCGCTGGGCCATGGCCTGCTGTGACTGCTGATAACCATCAAGGTTGATATTCGGTGCCTGGGTCTGGCGATCGCCCTGGAATACATCGCTGATCAACTGGCCTTCCAGCACCGCGTTGGTGGTGCCCACCACCAGCTTGCCGGCGTCGCGGCCCACGGTGTAGCCCGCCTCGTAGCGGCTTTGCTGGGCCACCAGCGGGTTGTAGTAGAAATCGCTGCGGCCCCAGCGGACGCTGGTGTCTTCAAAGCCCTTGTAGATCCCCGCGTAGAGAATGTCCCCGGGGGCTTTCGACAGCTCATAGAGCTGGCCGTCAGGCCCCTTGAGCCAGGTCTGGCGGATGTAGCCGGCCTGCACATCGACGGTGCCGCCCGACAGATTGACCTGGGCACCCTGCTGGGTCACCACGTCCTTGCCGGTGAACGTCACAGTGCCGCCCTGGGCCATCCACTCGCCGACCGAGTGGCCCTGGGTGCCCAGGTAACCGCCGACTTCCAGCAGCCCGCCGGCGGTGTACCAGCGGTCCGTCGCATAGCCGTTGGTGCCGGCCGGGACGAACACCAGGTCCCGCAGGTCGACCCATACATCGTTGTTGATCAATTGCCCGCCGTCACGGTTGGCGGGCGCGTCGCGCTGTTCGTTGCCTTGCACGTTGATCTTGATGTTGTTGGCTTCCATCGCCACCTTGACGCCAATCGCGCCGGACACGTCGATCATCG
The DNA here is from genome assembly GCF_044742865.1 of Pseudomonas sp. NPDC087814. Lineage (NCBI taxonomy): Bacteria > Pseudomonadati > Pseudomonadota > Gammaproteobacteria > Pseudomonadales > Pseudomonadaceae > Pseudomonas > Pseudomonas sp. NPDC087814. The sequence goes on from NZ_JBIUVK010000012.1 coordinate 143,359, forward strand.
CGCCGTCACGCACCAGGCTGCGCTGGCCGGCACTGACCGCCACCTGGCCGCCGGTGGCCAGGGTGATCGAGCCTTTGCGCAAATCCACAGTGCCGCCGCTGACGATCTCGATCCGCGACTGGTCGGTGCGGTCGGCCACCGCGCTGAGGTTGTTGAACTGGCCGGTGATCAGGTTGGCAGGCAAGCCGTCGAGCGTGATCAGGCCGTTGTCCTTCTGGCTGTTGAGGGCGGTGCTGCCGCTGGCGTCCAGCAGGATCGCCGTGGTACTGCCCTCGCCCAGGGTCACGCTGGCGCTGGTGTCGCTGGCGGCGTTGAGCAAGTGAATCGTGCCGCGGGTATCCACCGAGGTGCTGGCCAGGGCCACGCCGTTCTGCTGCACCTGGTGCCCGGTGAGGGTGATGTCGCCGGTCGACGCCATGATCAGGCCGCTGTTGCTGACCTTGCCCGACGTGCTGCCGGCCTTGAGGCTGGTGGCCACTTCATTGCCACGGGTGGTGGAGCGGTCGTTGCCGGTGGTGCCGACGCCCTTGCGGATATAAAAACTGTCGCCGGCGGCCAGGGTGGCCTGGCCCCTGGCGGTGATGATGCTGCCGGCGTTCTCGACCTCCGAGCCGAGCAGCAAGGCGTAGCCACCGGCGTCGGTAGAGGTGGCCGGGTTGTGAGTCTGGATCAACGCGCCGCGCTGCACCTCGACCTTGCCCGCCGCGTCGGTGAAAGTCGGCTGGGTGCCGTTGGCATCCACATAGATCCCGCGTTGGGTGAATTGGTCATCGGTGATGGTGGCGGCGGCCGCCACCAGGTTGCGCACATTGACCTGGCTGCTGCCGCTGAAGATCACCCCGTTGCGGTTCATGATCATCACTGTGCCAGGGGCGTTGATCTGGCCCTGGATTTCGCTGGGGCGCGCGTTGGGGTCGTTGACACGGTTGAGCACGGCCCAATTCGATTGCTGCTGGAAATCGACCGTGGTGTTGCGTCCGACGTTGAAGGTTTCCCAGTTGAGGATCGCCTTGTCGGCGGTCTGCTCGATGGTCACCGTGGTCTTGCCACCGGACTGGCTCTGGGTCGGGCCCTTGGCGTTGGTCCAGCCCTGGGTCAGGCTGTTGTCCACCTGCAAGCCGCCCTTGCCGAGGCCGTCGGGAATCGTCGAGACCTGGCCGAGCGCCGCTTGCCGGCCAGCGGCCTGGGCGGCCTGCTGGGCCGCAATCGCCGCGACACTGTTGTTGAGCGTGCTGATGGAACGTGACAACTGCTGGTTCGCCCGCGCCTGCTGATTCAACGACGGAATCCCCGGCACCTGCGCCCCGTTGAGGCGGGCCGCTGTCGCCGCCTGGGAGGCACCCTTGTCGGCAAACCAGCCGGAGCTGAACGCTGTCGCCGCGTGGGCGCTGCCTGCCACCATGAACAAGGCAATCGCCTGGGCCAGGGGTTTGAGGCGCAGGATCGTCTGGCCGCCAGGGCCTTGGGCATTCAGGTTGACCGGTGGTTTGCAGCGGACCATCAGGAAGCTTCCTTCTTTGTTTTTGCCCATAGGGAACTGGCGACGTGCGTCACGTATGGGAGTTAGGCGGTTGGCGAGGGGCGGGACTGAACTTCTGTCATGGAAAGTTCATGTAAGGCTGATAGCCGAGCCGCAAACGCAAAAATCAGCAACGGCACAGGCCGTTGCTGATCGGGTGTTGCCGGTCGGTAAAAGCGTGGGTTACAGCGGACGACCGATGGCGTTGCAGACATCAGACTTGCCGATGCTCAGCGCGCTGGTTGCGGTAACGAAGTTGCTGGTGATCGCGGCTTTCCAGGCAGCTGGCAGTGGCACGAAGCGGTTGGCCTTGATCGCGTTGTCGTTGCTGTTCAAGGCGCTGGCACCGAAGTGACGGGTGAAGAATGCACGCACTTGCGAGGTCTGGGTGGCGTCGGCGTAGCACTGGCTGAAGATCAGGTTGGTGAAGCCCAGGATCGGATAACCGCTGCTTGGGTAAGGCACGACGCTTGGGTCGTTGGCATCGGCGGCGGCAGCAAACACCGGTACCCAGGCGTTCTGGTTGGCGACGTTGGCAGCAGCCGGTACGGGCACAGCAGCGATGGCGGCGGAAACGTTATCAGGGGCTGGAGAAACACCGGCGACCTTGGCCACTTTGGTGGCGTCATCCAGGCCAGCCAAGGTAGGCGCGGCATAGTCCGGGCTCATGTAGGTGATGCGACCATCACCGGCGTTCAGCGCGGTCATCACGCCTTGGCTGGTCACGGCAGGCACGGCGCCTGGTGGCACGCCGAAGCTGTCCGCGAAGTTGGTGGTGACCACAAATTTCTTGGACTCATTGACGCACTTGGCCGCCAGGAAACGGGTGAACAGCTCGGTGGTGCCACTGGCTTCGTTACGGTAAACCACCACGATATTACCGGTGCGACCGGTAGCCGGGAGTTGGTTCCAGGTGGTGATGCGGCCCGAGAACACGCCGCACAGTTGATCAACGCTCAGGTCAACTGCGTTGGTACCGGCCTTGTTGAATGGAATGGCAACCGAAGTGGCGACCGAAGGCACTTGAATCAGCTTGCCCCAGGTCGCTTGTTTGGTGGAGGCGTAGGTGGACAGTTCAGTCGAGGTCAGCTTCGAGTCGCTGCCCGCCCAGTGAACGTTCTTGGTGCCGGTGCCGAACTGGCTGTAGTCGTTGTTCAGGAACGCCAGTTTGCCCTTGCCGCTGCCCACGCCGATGTACGGGGCGAAACCGGCGGTCAATACGCCGGAGGTCTGGTACAGCGGTTGTGGCAGGGTGGCGCCGCCGCCGTTGATGTCTGCCATGGCAGCCTGGGCCGAGCACAGTGCAGCGAGGGTCATGGATACCGCGAGAACGTTGCGCTTAAACATGAAGAAGCTCCTTTCGTCGTGTTTGTACGTTGGGGTAGATGACGCTATGGCTTCGGTCCCGGGCTGTGTTCCGGGGGGTACCCAGGGGTGAGGCCATGGGTATGAAATTTCGCAGCATCCGATGACAGCTAAAGGAAAAAACCTCGGGAGGAACGGCTTGATTTTTAAAAAGATTCTCGGGTGTTTTGGTCACACCTTTGAGCGATTTGGGGGTGAGGTGACAGCGAGGTTTCAGCGCGGATTTCGAGGACCGGGCTGGAGGCGTTACGGGCCGTGTGGTGGGGTTGGGCAGATGACAGAATGAGGAACCCGAGGTTGGGACCCGCGTGTCGGGCGCGCGAAAATAGTCTTGAAGAAACGCGATTCAAATGTGGGAGCGAGCAAGCCCGCTCCCACATTTTTGATCGTGTTTCGTCAGCAGTCAGGTCACCAGTTGGTTGATTTCGATGATCGGCAGCAGCACGGCCATGACGATGACCAACACCACGGCGCCCATCACCACGATCATCAGTGGTTCAAGCAACGCCGTCATGCCCATCGCCCGACGCTCGATATCCCGCGACAGGGTTTGCGCCGCGCGTTCGAGCATCGGCGGCAGCGAGCCGGTTTCTTCGCCGCTGGCGATCAGGTGGATCAGCACGGGCGGAAAGACCTTTTCCACCGCCAGCGCAGGAGCCAGGTTGACGCCCTCGCGCACCTTGGCGGTGGCATCTGTGACGCACTGGCTCAAGCGGTCGTTGGACAAGGTCTGGCGCGCCGCTTCCAGGGCGCGCAACAACGGCACGCCCGCCCCGCCGAGAATCGCCAGGGTCGAGGCAAACCGCGCGGTGTTGAGGCCCAGTACAAAACGCCCGATCAACGGCAGGCGCAACACCCGGCTGTGCCAGCTCAACCGCGCCACGGGGTTGCGCAGGTACAGGCGCCAGCTCCAGAAACCACCCACGATCCCGGCAAAACACAGCCAGCCCCAGGCGCGGATAAAGTCACTCGCATTGAGCATCGCCAACGTCAGCCCCGGCAGGTCCTGGCGAGCCTGGGAAAACGCACTGACCACCTGCGGCACCACGTAGCTGAGCAGGAAAATCACAATGCCGATGGACACCAGCCCCACCACGCCCGGGTAGATAAACGCCGTGAGGATCTTGCCCCGCAGGTTATTGCGTTCCTCGATGTAGTCGGCGAGGCGCTCCATGACCTGGGCCAGGTCGCCGGACTCCTCCCCCGCCGCGATCAGCGCCCGATAGATCGACGGAAAGTCCCGGGGCCGGGCGGCCAACGCATCGGCCAGGCGCATGCCGCTGCGCACATCGGCGCGCACCGCGCTCAAGGTCTGGGCAATGTGTTTTTTCTCGGCTTGCTCCACCGTGGCGCTCAACGCGGCCTCCAGTGGCAGGCTCGCACCGAGCAGGCTCGCCAGCTGGCGCGTGGCCCAGGCCAAGTCATTGTCCGAGAGCTTGGCGCTGAACCGGCCGCCACCGCCGGCACGCTCATTGTTGTTCTCGACCTGCACCCGCAAGGCCGTCAGGCCACGGCTGCGCAGGTGGGCAAAGGCGCCGCTCTGGCTGTCTGCCTCAAGGTGCCCGGACTCCAGCTTGCCGCTGGCGTCGGCGGCTTCGTAGCGGTATCGGTTCATCAGGCGTCCCGTGTTACGCGCAGGATTTCTTCGGGGGCGGTGGCGCCGCTGCGTACCCAGCGTTCGCCATCCTCACGCATGCTGAACATGCCGGCGCGGCGTGCGGCGGCCTTCAAGGCCTGCTCGCCGGCGCCCTGGTGGATCAGCCCGCGCAGCTCGTCGTCGATGCAGAACAATTCATGGATACCGGTACGCCCGCTGTAACCGATCTGGTTGCACTGCGCGCACCCGACAGGCCGCCAGGTGCCGGGCGCGGCCGGGTCTTCCTGCTTGCAGTGCGGGCACAGCCGACGCACCAGGCGCTGGGCCAATACGCCGAGCAGTGACGAGGCCAGCAGGAACGGTTCGACGCCCATGTCGATCAAGCGGTTGACCGCCGAGACGGCGTCGTTGGTGTGCAGGGTGGCGAGCACCAGATGGCCCGTGAGCGAGGCCTGGACGGCAATTTGTGCGGTCTCCAGGTCGCGGATTTCGCCGATCATGATGATGTCCGGGTCCTGGCGCAGGATTGCCCGCAGGGCCAGGGCGAAGGTCATGTCGATCTTGGCGTTGACCTGGATCTGGCTGATGCCCGGCAGGTCGTATTCCACCGGGTCTTCGACGGTCAGGATATTGCTGGTGCTCGCATCCAGCCGGGCCAGGGCGGCGTAGAGGCTGGTGGTCTTGCCGCTGCCGGTGGGGCCGGTGACCAGCACGATGCCGTGGGGTTGGCGGATCAGGGTGTCGAGTTTGGCCAGGACGGCGGGGTCCATGCCGAGGGTTTCCAGCTGCAGGCGGCCGGCTTGTTTGTCCAGCAGGCGCATCACTACGCGCTCGCCATGGCCGGTGGGCACGGTGGAGACGCGGATATCGATGGGGCGACCGGCCACGCGCAGGGCGATGCGGCCGTCCTGGGGCAGGCGTTTTTCGGCGATATCGAGTTGGGCCATGATCTTGATGCGTGAGACCAAGGCGCCGTGCAGGGCCTTGCGCGGGGACACCACGTCACGCAGCGTGCCGTCGACGCGGTAGCGCACCACGGAGTGGGTTTCGTAGGGTTCGATGTGGATGTCGCTGGCTTCGTCGCGGGCGGCCTGGGTGAGCAAGGCGTTGATCATGCGGATCACCGGGGCGCCGTCCTGGGTGTCGAGCAGGTCGGTGATTTCGGGGATGTCTTGCATGAGGCGGTCGAGGTCGACTTCGTTTTCGGCGGCGCCCACGACGGCGGCGGCGCTGCCGGTGTCGGCGTAGGCAGTGGCCAGGAGGCCGTCGAGTTCGTCGTCGCGCACCTGGATCAGGTGGGTTTGGCCGAACTGGCGGTAGACCTCGCTGATGGACCAGCCGGGGGTTGAGGGGCAAATGGTCAGCGTCGGGCCCTGGGTTCCCGGGTGAAGGAGGATACGTTGGGATTTGGCCCAGGCGTAGGGCAGGAGGCTCATGCTTTTGGGCTTCGTTTGGTTGAGTACATATCCATTCCTTCGGTTACGGCTTGTATTGGTTCCGCTCTTACAGCGGCTCACTTTTGAAAAGCCGGAATGCCGGCCCAGTCAAAAGTAAGCAAAACGCTCTTGCCCCACCACTCGGCACCTCGCCTAGGCTCGGAGTGCCCTCACTCCGGCTTTGGACCGTGGGCCGCCGTCATGGGCCATCCCTGGCCCAGGACGGCTAACCCGGCGTCCTGCCGGGTTACCCACGCTC